>DATABZ010000187.1:0-18043 GCA_036259315.1 Gemmatimonadales bacterium
GACCGACTAGGATGGACGCATGAGTCGTTCAGCCGCCGAGATCGTCCATGAGTATGGTCCCTTCCCCGGTGCCGACCAGGTGCATGGCGTCACCTATGACGGTCGGCACCTCTGGTTTGCGGCGGGAGACAAGCTCAACGCGATCGACCCTGCGAGCGGGCAGAAGCTGCGCTCGATCGATGTCGCCGCGGAGGGCGGAACCGCCTTCGACGGGCGGCATCTCTTCCAGATCGCCGCGGATCGCATCCAGAAGATCGAGCCGGAAACCGGCCGGGTGCTCGCCACGATCCCGACGCCCGGCGGCGGTGCCTCCGGCCTCGCCTGGGCCGAAGGGACGCTCTGGGTGGGGCAGTACCGTGACCGGAAGATCTACCAGATCGACCCGGAGACCGGGGCGATCCTTCGCACCCTCGAGTCCAACCGCTTCGTCACCGGGGTCACCTGGACCGATGGAGAGCTGTGGCACGCCACCTGGGAAGATGATGAGAGCGACCTGCGGCGAGTCGATCCTCGAACCGGAGAGGTGCTGGAAACGCTCGAGATGCCCGCCGGAGCCGGCGTGTCGGGGCTAGAGTCGGATGGCGGCGATCTGTTCTTCTGCGGAGGAGGGCGCAGCGGGAAGGTGAGGGTCGTCCGCCGGGCTCGGACGCGCTCTCGAGCCTCCTCGTTCCGCTCACCGTGACTCCGCTCGATGCCGTTCGGGCGGGGATCGTCGAGTGCGAGCGATGCCCGCGGCTCCGCTCCTGGTGCCTCCTCGTCGCCGAGCAGAGGAAGCGGGAGTTCAGCGGCTGGAGCTACTGGGGCCGGCCGGTGCCCGGGTTCGGCGACCCGCGGGCCCGGCTGCTGGTCGTGGGGCTCGCGCCCGCGGCGCACGGCGGCAATCGCACCGGGCGCGTCTTCACCGGTGACTCCAGCGGGGACTGGCTCTACGAGGCCCTGCACCGCTTCGGGTTCGCCAACCAGCCCAGCTCGGTGAGCCGGGACGATGGACTCCGCCTCCGCGACTGCTACGTCACGGCCGCGGCCCGCTGCGCGCCTCCCGACAACCGGCCCACTCGCGAGGAGCTGGAGCGCTGCCGGGGGTGGCTGGCCCGGGAGCTGGCGCTGCTGGGCCGGGTACGGGTGGTGATCGCGCTCGGCGGGATCGGCCGGGAAGCATGGCTCCGCGCGTCGGGATGGTGGGATCGGCTGCCGCCGCGCGAGCGTCCGGCCTTCGGGCATGGCGCCGTCGCGACCCTGCCGGACGGCACGGTCTTCATCGCCAGCTACCATCCCAGCCGGCAGAACACGAACACGGGGCGGCTCACCCGAGAGATGTGGTATGCGCCGTTCAGCGAGGCCCGACGCTGCTTGGACCGGGGCGCTCGAGGTGGCGCCGACGTCAGGTGAAGCCGTCGTCCCGCGGCGTCGATGGGCTCAGCAGAGCCGGATCACGAAACCGGTGGCGAGGAGCCGCCGTTAGTCGCACTCCGAAATGCCCACCGCATGATTCAAATTGACAATCGCCGCGTGGAGCCCCCGCGCCCCGGGGGAGTTCGCCGTTCCCCCGTAGGGGGCCAGCAGACACCGATGGAGCGACAGGAGATGGCCCGTCTGTTGGAGATGATCGGACAGGCGCAGGTTGTAGATCACTCGGAGGGTTCCCCGAAGAATGCCCATCGGCAGGAGACAGGCTACGGCGAGATCGGTCGTGTAGGCGGAGGCCTCGGCACCCTCTCCTTCGTCGGCGAGGGCGGGAGACACGAGCACCACCGCGTCGCGTCGGAGTGCCACGAACGCCAGGCGCTCAGTCTCGTTGGGCACCTGCGCCTCGGTGAGCTTGAGCGGCTGGGTGCCGAGCGCCAGAAACTCCGAAAGAGCCAGGTGGCTGGGCACGTGGAGGGTGCCATTGAGCCAGCCGAGGCTCGTAAGCGCTTCGACGGGCACTTTGCGGAGCCGAGGCCTGGACGCCGCGGCTTTCTTCGGTGCCTGGTGCATGTCAGAGGTCCGGCACTCGGGTGACGGTGACGGAGGGCTTCCGAAGCCGCACTGTGGAGCGGTGAAAGGGCGGGGGCAGAGTCCCATCCACGGGTACCTCACGCACCCGCAGGACGTACTCGGTCGGCGTTTCCTTGAAGGACTCGACGTAACAGCGGTAGCGCCGGGATTCCTGCCGCAACGACTGGACGACCTTGCACGCAGCATGGGTGGCCCAGCTGCTGTCGATGGCGAAGGCCACGGCCGTCCGTCCCGAATCCTGCGCAGGAAGGCCCGTCGGCGCACAGAGCAGCACCGCGATGCAGAGCACACAGCGAAGCCCCGGTGCCGGAGAACCCATCGTTCCACGTTACGCATCGGCCCGGCTGGGCAGTAGGTCCGTTTTGCGACATCGGGCGTCAATTTGCGACAGCACGTCGACGGTTTCACGAAACCGCGGCGCGCCTGCCCTCGAAAAATCGCCGGACGACGAGGGCCAGCGCCTCCTCGAAGCTCAACGAAGCCCGGAGCTCCCCCGCGCTCAGGTGGAACACGGCGCGCAGGTGCCGCTGGAGCGTCCTCACCTTGCCATACCCCAGCTTGATCGCCACATCCTCGACCGTGTGACCCGGATCCAGCAGCAGGCGGTGGGCGTAGAGGAGCCGCATGAGCAGCATCACCCATTTGGGTGAGGGCAGGCCCAGCCTGGTGAAGAACCGCTCGCAGGTGCGCCGAGAGAGGAGCGCGCGCGCAGCCAACTCCGAGACGGTGAGGCCCGCCCCGGGATCGTACAGCATCGTCTCCAGGGCGTCCCGGATCGGCTCCGGCAAATCCCGCAGCCTCTCCTGAAGCACCGTCACCACCTGCCGCGAGACGCTGTGCTCCAGCTCCGCTTCGAGCAGCGCGCGCAGCGCCTTGGGTCCATCCTCGAACCGCTGGAACACGGCCCGCTCGATGCCGGCGCGGCCCAGCGTGAGGAGCGCCGACGCGGTGACCGGCGAAAGCTCGGTGTAGACCAGCAGGGGAAGCGATGGGAAGAGCAGACGCAGCCGCTCGATCGCGTGCGGGCGCGGCTCGTCGCCGAGCAGCGGATCGACGACCGCCAGCTCGACCGGCCTGCTGCGGATCAGGCTCAGCGCCTGGGCCCAGCTGTTGGCGACGACCCAGCCGTAGCGGTTGGGGTCGAGGGTGCGGAGCCGAGCCTGTCGAGGCTCCGCCACCGCGGCAAGAAGCAGATGTCGCAAATGGGGCCTTACGTGACGCAAACCGGTTCTGAAAGGCGCACACGGCCGACCCCCAGATTGGCGCCGTTCATCGAACGCACCACTCTCACTGGGGGTCTTCCATGTCACGCTCGAAGCGCTCGACCGCTCTCCTGCTACTCGCTTCCATTGTTTTCGCCGCCGGCTGCACGCGCAACGATCCCACCGCCCCGTCAGAGGTGCCTGCGCCTTCTCTGGATGAGCACCAGGGTGCCAACAACTGACGGCGCCTAGCCGGTAGCGGCCGCGTACTCCTCGAGCCCCGCTGCCACTTCCCGCACGACCGGCGAGTCGCGCCGGGGAGTGGCGGCCGGCTCCGGGAAGCCCGGGTCACCGGTGTCGAGCTCCCGCAGGACTAGCTCAGTTCGGAAGGACCAGGCGTGCAGGGCGTGCGCCTCGGCGATCGCCTGCGCCTCGGCCAGTGCGGCTTTCGCCGCGGCCGGCTGGCCGAACCGTCGCCGCCCGGCGGCGGTCTTGAACAGGAAATCCACCTGCATGCTGGGCGGCATCTGGTCGCGAGCGGCTCCCGCAGTGCGGTGATGCCGCTCGAAAGCGGTCTGGTCCCCGACCGCGGACTCGAGCGCCATCAACTCGAGCCGCGCGTTGAGCCGCACGGTGGCCGCGGCATCTGAACGAAGCACGATCGTGAACGCGGTGCGGGCCGCGTCGTGCCAGCCGAGTTGAAGCAAATCGAGGCCGACATTGCCCAGGGTCCGCATCCGGTTATCGGGGTCCGGGTCGAGGCGAAACATCTCGTAGTCCGCCTGGAGGGCTTCGACCGGTAGTCCCAGCTCGGAGCAGGCCGCGGCGAGGTCGGCGCAAGCGAGTGCCTGGACCTGAGGCAGGTCGAGGGCACGGGCTTCTTCCCTGACGGCTTCAGCGACCTGGCGAGCCGCCGGCAGGTTGCCCCGGCCGCGCGCCACAGCTCCGCAACCGAGCCGCCCCCGAAGCGCGGCGACAAGATCGCCGGACTCGCGGCCGGTACGCTCGGCTGCCTCGTAGCAGGTGACGGCCGCGGCCCAGCGGGCGAGGAGCCGGTTCAATCGCGCTGCCGTGAGCGCGCAATCGGCGTAGTCGCCGGGTCCGATCTCCGGCCCGAACGCGCGGCCCGCGAGCGCGGTGGCCTCGAGCGCTTCCTCGAGACGCCCCTGCTGCTCCAGAAAGGCGGCATACGCGAGGAGCTCCTTGCCCACCCTGGGGGCTGCCGACGACTCGAGATCGAATCCATCGAGTATCCGCGACAAGCAGGCGACTTCCGGATTCCCCGGAGGCAGCTCGCGCAGATGGGTTCGGATGTTCTCCAGCTCCTGACCCAGCTCGTCGGCGGCCGGTGCACTCGACCGGGCCAGCCAGCGATCGAGGAACCGGCCGGTGGCATACGCGGCCAGTGCCGGAGCGGCGCGGTCCTCATCGAGTTCCCGAGCGGCGCGCTCGAGAAACGGCGAGTGCTCATGCAAGGTGTACGGCGGAACCGAGGGACCGAACAGGTGGTCGGCGGACAAAGCCGGGCGGCTCATGAAGCCCTGTCGTCGCGGGGTTCTGGAGTATGTCCCGCACCGGAGCCTGCGGCAAGAGAGATGCATGCCAGGAGCCCACTACGGTGCCGGCGGGGGCCTTGCCGTCTACGTACGCGCGGCGCTCAGTCGCCCCAGGTCGGCGTGCTGACGGAGGAGCTCGTGCTGCACCTCCGCCGCCGGCACATCGCGCGGCGTACGCCCCAGCCGCGCCGCCAACGCGGCGCACACCCCGGCGGCGTGGCCGGTGGCCATCGAGATCGGCATGACCCGGTACGACGAGTGCGCCTCGTGGGTGCCGGAGATGCAGCGACCCGCCACCACGAGGTTCTCCGCGCCCTGGGGAAGCAGGCAGCGCAGGGGAATGTCGTAGGCGTCGCCCGGCGGCACCCGCCGCAGGACCGTCCCGGGTCCCTCCGGGTTGTGGATGTCGATGGGATACGCCCCCCGCGCGACGGCATCGTCGAACTTCCGGGCGGCGAGCACGTCGTCCGCGGTGAGCTGGTACTCGCCCACGATGCGGCGGGTCTCCCGTACGCCGACCTGCACGCCGCTCTGCGCGGCGTACGCCCGCTCGAACCCGGGGACGTACTTCCGTAGGAAGGCGAGGAGCTGGCGCAGCTGCCGCCGGCTCTCCCACTCGGCCCGGCTGAGGTCCCAGACGCTGATGCCGAGCGCGCCGGTCACCCGGGTGCTGTTGACGCTCACCTCCGCATCGTGCGGCGTCCCGAAGAACAGGATGTCCTCGCGGGGCAGCGCGAGCTCCCCCGCCGCCGTGGCACGCTCGACCAGGTCCCACAGCCCGTGAACTCCCCGCCACTGCTCCGGGTGCCGCCGGACGTAGGCGGCGAACGCCTCGCGCTCGAACTGCACCATCCGGAACATGAGCGTCATCGGCTGCACCAGGCCGTCGGGATCGCGCCCGATCTCGTAGCGCGCGCCCGCGAGCGCGGCGATGTCGCCATCCCCGGTCGCGTCCACGACGGTCCGCGCACGCACCACCACCGGCCCCGATTTTCCCTCGAACACCACCCCGTCGGGCCGGCCGCCGCCCGTGACGCCGCTGGCGAAGGAGTGGAACAGGTACTCCACGCCGGCTTCATCCAGCAGATCGAGCGCGACGAGCTTGAGAATCTCCGGGTCGAACGGGACCGTGTACCCTGTGTCCTTCGAGGGGCGCAGGGCTCCGCCCGCCTGCACCAGCCGGGTCAGCAGCTTTCGGAAGGCGCCCGCGACCACGGGCTCACCGGCACCCTGGTCGGTCGGGAAGAGCGCCGTCGCATCCAGGTCCGGCGTCCGGCTGCCGTGAGCGTGGAACGAGGTGAGGGGCATGACCAGCGCCGCGGTGGCGTTGCCCCCGAGGAAGCCATACCGCTCGGCGAGGATCACCCGCGCTCCCGCCGCGGAGGCGCCGAGCGCCGCGCCCAGCCCCGAGGGCCCTCCACCCACCACGAGCACGTCCGTCTCCGCCGCCAGGGTGGCGGCTCGCGGCGGCAACTCGAGGCGGTGTCGTCGGAGCGGAGGACGCAGCGGTGGCACGGTTCAGCTCCCCGTGGCCGCACCCTGCTCGATCCGGGCGACGAGATCCAGCAGCAGGCGGTTGGTCTCGCGGGCGCGGACCTGCAGCTCGGCGATGTGCCGGTCGATCCGCGTGCGCAGCTGGGCGCGCAGGTCCCACGCCCGGTCGATGTAGGACAGGAGCTGCCCCGCGTTGGTCCCCTGCATGGGCGGCATCGTCATCCCGAACTCCTGGATGAAGCCGGTCACCTTGCTGCTGTAGGGCAGCGGCAGGAACGGCACCCGCTGGAGCGCGGCGAAGATGAGGAAGTGCAGTCGCATGCCCAGCGCGAACTCGAAGTGCCCCATCATCGAGAGCACTTGAGCCACGGAGTAGTCGTGCTTGAGCACGAGCGCCCGGCGGGCGTTCGCCATCCCGGAGATGACGGCGTGGCTGTGCTGCTGATCGAGCACCCGCGGCTCCATGGGGACGAACAGCAGCGTCGCATCGTAGCGATCCACCATGAAGTCGGCGGCGTTCGCGAGGAGATGGTGGTAGTGGGCCACGTTCAGGTCGGGCGCCGCCTCCCCCGGCTCCCGTACCGAGATCCCGATCAGGCGGTCCCGCGGGGACAGTCCCTCGGCCGCGAAGGCGTCCTCCGCCGTCGGACCGGGGCGGAGCAACAGGGCGGGATCGGACGTCACGTGGATCGGAATGCCGACTCCGATCTCCTCGAGCAGTCGCTGACTCTGCCGGTCGCGCACGGTGAGCACCGCGGCACGGTTCATGGCCTCCTGGACCGCCTTGCGGGTCTCGGCGTTCTCGAGTGGCCCCACGCTCACGGCATAGACGAAGACGGGGACGCCGAGCTCCTGGGCCAGGGTCACTTCCCTGAGGTAGGTGAGCGCCTTCGCGTCGTAGAGGATCCCTCCTCCACCGAGGACGAACAGGTCGAGTGGAGCGATCTCGCGGCGCACCTCCTCGCGCGCGAGCTCGCGCACCGGCACGGCCCGCTCCACGCGGTGTCGTGCCAGGGTGTCTTCGGCATTGGGAGAAAACACCGTGACGTGAGCGTCCACGGATTCGCGCAGCTGCGCCAGGATGCCCTCGAGAATCGCCTCGTCACCCAGGTTGAAGCCGCCGTAGGACCCCGAGATTCCGATTCGGAGCATGAGCCTCTCTGCGCATGATGGTGCCGGTTGTGCCCTGCGAGCAGCGTGGTCGATTCGTGGGACATACCGGGAGAGCCTGCGCCAACGCGGTGACATCGGTCACCGATCCCGCCTTCGGGTGAGCCAGGTGCGTCGGTCCCCACATAGTCGAAGTCCGGCTCCGGGACGCGTGGCAGCCACCGGCCAGGGCGCGGGCGCATTCCTCTGCCGATGGTCCACTGCGCATCGGCCGACCCTGGCACGGGGTAGATTCAGCGTCGATTGTCGACTGATGGGAGTTGAAGCGTGACGGGATCGATGGGACCGAGCTTGCGATGAGCTTTCTCGGCTGGATGGCACTCGCCGGAGTCGTGCTCCTGCTGATGGGGCTCTCCTCCGCGTACCTCCGGAATCTGCCGGTTTCCACTTCCGCCATCTACCTCGCGATCGGGGCAGCCATTGGACCGCTCGGCGCCGGCTGGCTGCAGATCGATCTCCGAGCCGAGGTGCGGTGGTTCGAGCGGCTGACCGAGGTGGCCGTCATCATGGCCCTGTTCGTGGGAGGCCTCAAGCTGCGCCTGCCGTTGCGCGACCCCGCCTGGGTTGCCGCGTATCGGCTCGCGGGTCCCGTCATGCTCGCCAGCATCGTCGGAGTGGCGCTCTGTGCCCATCTGCTGCTCGGACTCGATCCTGCCGCGTCGATCCTGCTGGGCTCGATACTGGCGCCGACGGACCCGGTGCTCGCGAACACGGTGAGCGTGGACAGCGCGGCCGACCGGGACCGCATGCGCTACGGTCTGTCGGGCGAGGCAGGGCTCAACGACGGGGCCGCGTTCCCGTTCGTGGTCTTCGGCCTGTTATGGGGAGAGCACGGCGGGCCGGGCGCCTGGATCGGCGGGTGGGCGTTGCACCGCCTGGCGTGGGCCGTACCCGCCGGGCTGCTGCTGGGTTTCGCCCTGGGCCGAGTGGTGGGATGGTTCGCCATCAAGCTCCGAAGCCGGCAGCAGGACACCCGCGCCCCGAGCGATTTCCTGGCGCTCGCGCTGATCGCTCTCTCCTACGTCGGCGCGGAAGTCGTCGGCGCCTGGGGGTTCCTGGCGGCCTTCGCGGCCGGTGTGGGCCTGCGCCATGCGGAGCTGCAGGTCACGCGGGAGCGCCCGCATCCGGGCCGGGGCGGACAGGCATACTCGGCAACGGGGAGCTCGGCTGAGGAGGTCGCGGCCCACCCCCCGCCGGAGCACCTCGTTGGCGCGAAGGTGGATGCCGAGGAGCTGCGTGAACCCGCGGTCGCCGCCGGGGTGCTCGTCGCCGAGACGATCTCCTTCGGCGCCACCGCCGAGCGCATGCTGGAGGTTTTTTTGGTCGTGCTGGTGGGCATCTGCCTCTCGTCCCACTGGACCGCCCGCGCGGTCCCGCTCGTGCTGCTCCTGATGTTCGTCATCCGGCCCCTGGCCACTCACGCGCTGCTCGCCGGCTCGCCGACGACCAAAGCCCAGCGGCATCTCATGGGCTGGTTCGGACTGCGCGGGATCGGGAGCCTCTACTATCTGAGCTACGTCTTGAGCGAAGGGGTCACGGGCGCGACCGCGGCGGAGCTCGCCAACCTGACGATCTCCACGGTGGCCCTCAGCATCCTGCTCCATGGGACCAGTGCCCGGCCGATTCTGGGCCGCTACGAGCGAACCCTGCGCCGGGAGCCTGACGCTCAACTAGTTCGGCCCGCGCCGGGGTCCGCGCGGTGAGCCCCCCGCCCCACCGCGCCGCCGACCCTTCGCCTCCGCGCGGGCCCGGTCCTCCGCCTTCCTCGCCCGAATCGCCGCGATCCGCTCGCCGAGGGGCACCTCGAGACGCGCCGCCGGCTTCGCCGCATAGTCGAAGTCCGGCACCAGGACGCGCGGCAATCGCCGGCCGAGGGCGCGCTCGATCCGCTTGAGATCGGGCTCCTCCTCCGGCGCCACGAACGTGAACGCGTCGCCCACCGCCTCCGCCCGGGCGGTCCGGCCGACGCGGTGGATGTAGTCCTCCGGCACCTTCGGCACGTCGAAGTTCACCACGTGGCCCAGCGCCTCGATATCGATTCCGCGCGCGGCGATGTCCGTCGCCACCAGCACGCGGTGCTTCCCGCTCCTGAACCCCGCCAGCGCCGCGGTGCGCTGCGCCTGCGACCGGTTGCCATGGATCCGCTCGGCCGCGATGCCGTTCCGCACCAGGAACTTCTGGAGCCGGTCGGTGCGGTGCTTGGTGCGCGTGAAGACCAGGGCCTCCCGCATGTCGCCCCGCTGGAGCAGCGCCAGGAACAGCGCCGACTTGAGCTCCTGCTGCACCGGGTAGACCGCCTGGGTGATCCCCACGGCGGGCGCCGCCCGGCGCTCCAGGTTGATGGTGACGGGGTTGCGCAGCATGTCGCGGGTGAGCGCGAGGATCGGCGCCGGCATGGTGGCGCTGAAGAACAGCGTCTGCCGCCTGGCGGGAAGGTGGCGAAGGATCTTCCGGATCTCGGGGAGAAAGCCCATGTCGAGCATCCGGTCCGCCTCGTCCAGCACCAGGATCTCGAGCCCCGACAGCTTCGCGTAGGGCTTGGAGAAGTGATCCAGCAGCCGCCCGGGCGTCGCGACGATGATGTCCACCCCGCTCCGGAAGGCGTGCTCCTGAGGGTTCATGCCGACCCCGCCGAACACGGGCGCCGCGGTCACCGGCGTGTGCACCGCGAGGTCGTCGAGGTCCTCCACGATCTGCGCGGCCAGCTCGCGGGTCGGGGTGAGGATGAGGGCCCTGGTGGTGCCGCGCGGCTTGTCGATCAGCCGGTGCAGGATCGGCAGCCCGAAGGCCGCGGTCTTGCCGCTCCCGGTCATGGCACAGGCGAGGACGTCCCGGCCGGCCATGGCCGGCGGGACCGCGTCCGCCTGGATCGGCGTCGGGCGTGCGAAGCCGAGCTCTTTGACGCCCTTGAGGAGACTGGGGTGGAGCTTCAGTGAGGTGAAGGGCAAGTCACCGCTCGATCGCGTAGCGCATGGGATCACCTTGGAAGGGATGGGTCAACAGGGAGTCGTCCGACGCTGGGGGGATGATACTCAGTAAGTCGTTCGGCGGTGAAGCTCGGCAACTGACGTCCGGATGCTGGCCCCGAACGGCCGTGCATCACAGATTGGTCCGTCACCCACAGGATCGCCACCATCCCACACGCGGATCCGCCGACGTTGCGCCGCCTACCGGCCGGCCCCCTGCTCGGCGCCGCCACCGGCGCGGCAGCGACCATCGCGGTCGTGCTGACCAGCCCCAGCCTCTACATCGACTGGGGTGTCCTGCCGGGTGCACTCGTCGTCATTCCCCTGGCCAGCGTGGGGCTCACGGCACTGGTGGCGGTGCCGCTCGCCCTCTGGCGGCGGCTCACCTGGGGCGCCGCGGCGGCGGCCGTGCTCACTGCGCTCCTCGTCGGAGAGCTGATCTTTCTCGGCTCGCAGGGGACCGCATTCGCCCGCTGGAGCGCGAGCCGCCACTGGGCCGCAGCCGAGCGACGTGCGGCGGGTGAGCGAGAGGCGACCGAGCGGGAGACCTGCCGGCGGCTCCTGGCCCAGGCACCCGTCCCACCACCGCCCCCGCCCGAGGTGCCGCCGGGTGCGACCGTGGCTCCGGCGGGGCCGCGGACCGACGGCCCGAGGCACGGCAGCCTGGTGGCACTGGACCGGGAGCGGTGCGCCAAGCTGCTCGGGCCGTAGGCGGGGACGCCCCGGCCGGCCGGACACCCTGGCGCGAGGCGGACGCGCCGGCTACCATGCACGACCAGCAGCACCCCCCTCAACTCACCAGGCATGCAGACCAGATCCTCGGTTCGACCGAAGCGCCGCGCGCGACTCGCGGCCGCGCTCGGAGTCGTCCTGCTCGCCCTGGCGCTGTACCTCGGCACCTTCGTGGTGTCGTACGGCGACCTGTGGCGTCGCGACGATCCGCTCGTCCGGTCCGATGTGGCCCGCCTGGAGCCGGCCCGGGTGGAGCAGGTGGACGCGGCCCGCAACGTCGAGCAGTTGACGGCCGTCCTCCGCGACGCCCGCGCGCGTGGGCTCAAGGTGTCCATCTCCGGCAGCCGCCACAGCCAGGGCGGCCATACGTACCGGCCCGGCGTCGTGCTCGATATGCGGACCTTCAACCGGATCCGTAACATCGATACCGCCGGGCTCCGGATCACCGTGGAGAGCGGCGCCACCTGGGACGAGGTCCAGCGCGCCATCGCGCCCCGGGGACTGGCGATCAAGGTCATGCAGTCGTCCAACATCTTCACCGTGGGCGGCACCCTCAGCGCCAATGCCCACGGCCGGGACGTGGACGTGATGCAGGTGGTGGACGTGGTGGACCGCTTCGGCCTGCTGCTGGCGGACGGGCGGGTGGTCGAGGTGAGCCGGACCGAGAACCCTGAGCTGTTCTCGTTGGTCATCGGTGGCTACGGAATGTACGGCGTGATCCTGGACGTCACCCTCCGCGTCACCCGCGACGAAGTCTACGAGCAGCGGTCCGAGTCGGTGGACTACCGGGACTTTCCCGGCTGGTTCGCGCGCCGGGTCAAGGCCGACAGCAACGTGGTGCTCATGCTGGCGCGGCCCTCGATCGACCCCCACCCGGATCGGTTCCTCAGGGAAGTGGTCGCGGTGACCTGGACGCGGGTGCGGGACGGCCGCACCGCCGCCTTCGAGCTCACCGAGGAGGAGCACGTCCTGCGTGACCGGTTCTTCTTCGGTCTGTCCCGCAGGTTCGACTGGGCCAAGTCGCTCCGGTGGCGGCTCCAGAAGCGGGTGGAGCTGGGCGCCGGGGCCACCCGCCTCGTCACCCGCAACAACTCGATGCGGCCGCCGCTCGCCCCGCTCGAGTTCCTGGACTATCGGTCGAGCAAGGACACCGACATCATCCAGGAGTACTACGTCCCCACCGACCGCTTCGTGCCGTTCATGGACCGCTTCCGGGACATCCTGCTGAAAAGCCGGATGAACGTGCTCAGCTCGACCGTGCGGTACGTCAAGCCCAGCCGCACGCCGACCCTCGCCTACGCGCCCGACCAGGAAGTCTTCGCGATCATCCAGATGAGCAACGTGGGGCTCTCGCCCGAGGCGCAGGCGCGGGCCGCCCAGGTCACCCGGGAGCTGGTCGACGCCGCGATCGAGCACGGCGGAACCTACTATCTGACGTATCAGCTCTACCCGACCCCCGAGCAGTTGCACCGCGCTTACCCCAACGCCGTTCGCGCGTTCGAGCGCAAGCGGTACTACGATCCCGGCGAGCTCTTCTCCAGTCGGTTCTACGAGCGCTATGGCCACACCACACTTCCCTGACGGAACCGCGCGCCGCCGGCGACGCGGGCGGACGATCCTGGCGGCAGTGCTGCTCCTGCTCCTGCTGGGCGGAGCGTGGCTCTTTCTCTACGAGCCGCCCTACCGCGGCATGGTCCGGATGCCGGAGCGCACCCTGGTGTTCGCCCACCGCGGCTTCGGCGATCACGCGCCCGACAACAGCCTCTACGCGGTGGAGCGCGCGCTCGCGGCGGGCATGGACGGCGTCGACGTGGACGGGCAGTTCACCCGGGACGGCGAGCTGGTCATCTACCACGATCTGAGCGTGGATCGGCTGACTTCGGGCACGGGCAAGGTGCGCGACAAGACCGTCGCGGAGATGCTGGCCCTCGACCTCGGCCCCAAGTACGACAGCGCGATCACCGGGGCGTACGTCAGGACCTTCGAGGACTTCGTCCGAGCGGCGAAGGGCCGCGGCATCCTCATGGTAGAGCTCAAGGTGCCCGGCGCCGCCGCCACCGGGATCGAGGAGCGCGCGGTCGAGATCATCCGTCGCCACGACGCCCACGCCGACGTGGTACTCAGCTCGTTCAACCCGTTGGTGCTCCGGCGGCTCAAGCGCCTCGATCCCCAGGTGCGCACCGCGTTCATCTTCATGGACACCAACTGGAATCCGGAGCTCCTCGCCGAGATACGGCCGGAGGATCGGGTGGACCTGCCGTGGTTCCTCCGGCAGGAGCTCATCCGCCGGGCGCTCCGCAAGCTGGTGAAGCCGGACTTGCTCAGCATCAACCACGAGGTGGATGAGGACGTGATCGAGCGGCTGATCGCCAAGGGCTGGCCGGTATTCATCTGGACGCCCGACGAGGAGGGCGACCTGCGCCGCGCCTTCGCCTGGAGGCCCTACGGCGTGATCTCGGATCAGCCGCTGCGCGCGGTACGCATCCGGGACGAGTGAGCCCGCCGGGCATCACCATTCACGAGCCCGACGTGGTCCTCACCGACCTCGGGCTCGCGATCCTGGGGGCGTGGTTCGCCTGGCGGCTGGCCGGTCCGAGGGGCCGCGGCTCACTCGGCCTCGCCCCGGCCGTACTCATGGCGGGGCTCGCCAGCGCCGCCTTCTGGGGCGCGGTCTTCCACGGCTTCTTTCCCCGCAAGACGGAGACGCTGCCCGGGTTCATCGCCTGGGTCCCGGTGTCCCTCTCGATCGTCGTGGCGGCCAGCGCCCTCCTCGACCTCGGTCTTCGCGTGCTCGCGCCCGGTCTCGACGAGCGCACGCGCCGCCGGGTGGCCGCGGCGTACGCCGCGGCGTTCGCCGCGGTCGTGCTGCTGGTGGACGAGTCGTTCGGCAGCATCGTGCGGTTCTACGTGCCCGCGCTCCTCCTCTTCCTGATCGCGGCGACGGTCCGGGCGATCCGCGACCGAGGGGGCTGGATCTCCATCGCCCTGGGCCTCGGATTGTCCGCCGTCGCGGCGCTGCTTCAGCAGCTCCAGGTGGCACTCCACCCGGTCTATTTCGATCACAACGCGGTCTATCACGTGGTGCAGGCCGCCGCGCTGGTGCTGCTCTACGCCGGATTTCGCCGGATCGCCGATGCGACAGCAGGACGGTAGGTGGGCGGAGCGGCTCCGGCGTGTCGCCGCCGATGAGCGAGTGGCGCGGCACGCCGGCTTCTGGTGGGGCTTCGCGGAGGGCGTCGTCTTCTTCATCGTGCCCGACGTCTACATCACCGCCGCCGCGCTCTTTTCGTATCGCGCCGGCGCCGTCGCCTGGGCGGCTTCGATCGCGGGTTCGCTGGTGGCGGTCGCGATCGTTCGGGTCATGATGCTGCTGCCGGGCGTGGGCTACCTCGCGTGGCTCGACGCGGTACCCGGGATCTCCGCGGGCATGATCGACCGGGTGAGCGCCGCGGTCGGCGCGGGAGGGCTGCCCTGGACGCCGCTCCTGGTGCTCGGCGGCGTGCCGCTCAAGCTCTACGCCGCCGCCGCGTTCGCCTCGGGACTCTCGCTCGGCGCGGTGCTGCTCTGGACCGTGTTCGCGCGAGTGGCGCGAATCGCGCCGACGTTCCTCGTGGCCGCCCTCGTGCGCCGGCTGTTCCGGCGCCGGATCGACGCGCACCCGGGTGCGTGGCTCGCCGCGCTGGCCCTCTTCTGGCTGGCGTTCTACGCCTTCTACTTCCAGCGGATGGGAGGAGACTAGCTCCGCCGGACATCCCCTGCCCGTCTCCCTCGGCCTGCAACTTGCCTTCCCCTCCGGCGTGACTTTCGCGCCACCGCACTCGTCTCACCAGCGCAACCGAGCCTCACCCTAACCAGGTGGCTGCCTCATGTCCGATCGAATGCACCGGGCCCTCGATGGCGAGCTCCCGGCCGACGGGCTTGCGCCCGAAGAGCGCGCGGAGTTGCACCGCTACCGTGCAATTCTTGGCACGGCGCTCGAGCCCGTTCGCGGCCTCCCCGCGATCGACGTCGCGCCGGAGGTGCTGCGCCGCGTGGCGCCCACACGGTCCTCGCACCTTGGCGTGCTCGCGGCCGCGGCTCGCTGGCTGTGGTCCCCACGTCCGCTCGCGGTGCGCCCGGCCTTCGCGCTCGCCGGCGCGCTCGCCGTCGCGGTGGTGATTTCCGCCTCCCTCAGGCAGCCCGCAATACCGGCCGCGGTCCCGGCGCAGGTCATCGTCCAGTTTCGCCTGGCCGACACGGCGGCGCGGGAAGTTGCGCTGGTCGGCGACTTCAACGGCTGGCGTCCGGAGCACCGCCTGCACCAGGTGGCGGGCGGGGTCTGGTCGGTGGACGTCGCGCTCGCGCCTGGGGTCTACCACTACGTCTTCGTGGTGGACGGCGAGGTCATGCGGCTCGACCCCCTGGCGCCGCGTGTGACGGATGGCTTCGGCGGCGCGAGCAGCCGCGTCGCCGTTCTCGCGGGGGCGCGGTCATGATGCCGGCGTCCTGGCGCGGCGCGCTGCTGGCGGGGCTCGCACTGCTCGTGATGCCGGCGGCTGCCTGGTCGCAGGAGTGGCGCGCCTCCGCCCGCTTCGGGCGGGTGGCCTACGAGGGAGCCCCAGCCGGCAATTCGGCCAGCTCCTCGGCCGTGCTCGGCCTCGGCCGCACCGGCTCGAGCGACTGGATCGGTGCGTCGGCCGCGCTGCCGCTCAGCGAGGATCCCTTCTGGGCGGTGCTCGGCGGCTGGACGCGGGCCGGCGGTCGGGGCGCGGCCGGACTCCTGCTCGACGCCACGGGGCACGGATTCGTCCAGCGGGCCAGCGCCACGAGCACGCCGGCGCCTTCCCCCTTTCCGGTTCCCTCACAGCCGCCCGTTCCGGTCGAATCGGATCTCTCGGGCGAGGGCGCGGGCGGCGAGCTGATGGTGGGCGCCTTCGCGGCGGGGCGGGCGGTCCGAGTCGAGGCGCGCGGCGGGGTCGCGGCGCAACGCAGCCGCCTGGGCGGCGTGGTGCAGGGACGCGCGATCCCCACGGGCGACATCCGTCTCTCCTTCCCGCTGACGCCGATCAGCCTCGGCGCCGAGAGTCGCGCCTGGGCGGACGACGGCGTGACCCACACCTATCTCGGCGGCACGCTGGGCTGGGCGCGCGGTCCGGTGCAGCTCTGGGGCTCGATTGGGCGGTGGGTGTCCGGCGGACTGGACCGCACCGCCTGGTCGGCGGGCGCCGGCGCCGAAGTCGCGCCCGGTCTGGAGCTTCAAGCGGGCGGCCGGGGCAACGCGTTCGATCCGCTCTACCTCTCCGCCACCGGGAGCTCGGTCTGGACCGGAATCAGCCTGCGGGTCGGCGGCGGACGTGCCGTCCGGGCGCCGGTGCCGGTGCGGACCCGCGACGGCGCGTCGGTGATCGCCATTCCCGCGCGGAGCTCGAGCGGGGCGCCCTCGGTCGCCGGCGATTTCACCGGATGGAAGCCGGTGCCCATGCAACGCGAGGGCTCGCGGTGGACCTACACCACCAGGCTTGCGCCCGGGGTGTATCACTACGCGTTCGTCGCCGAGGACGGCAGCTGGTTCGTGCCGGAATCGGTGGCCGGCCGGCAAGACGACGGCATGGGCGGGCACGTAGCCGTGCTGGTGGTGCCATGACGGCCGCGCTCCGGCAGGACGACTTCCCGGCGCTGGTGCGGCGGCATCAGAACGCGCTCTACCGCTACGGCCGCGGCCTCGGCCTGGATCACGACACCGCGCTCGACCTGGTGCAGGACGCGCTCGTCAAGGCGCACGCGCGCCTCGATCAGTGCCGGGAGCCGGCGAGGGTGCAGGCCTGGCTGTTCCGCATCTTCCGGAACGCGATGCTCGACTGGGTGAAGAACGTGCGTCGCACCGAGGTCCCGCTGCTCGACGTGGAGGAGCCCACGGGCGAAGAGGACTTCGCCGAGCGGCACGCGCTGCGCGAGGCGATCGGCACGGCGCTCGCCGAGCTTCCCCCGCTGCTGCGAGAGGCTTTTCTCTTGCGCCACGAGCTGGGCCACTCCTACGAGGAGATCGCCGAGGTCGCGGGGATCACGCTCAGCGCCGCGAAGATGCGGGTATCGCGGGCGCGCGAGGCGCTGCGCGAGGCGCTCGACCCGGACTACGGCAATGTGACCGGTGCCGGCTCCCGCTCGTCTTGAAGGCGGAGTCCGACACCACCCACTTCAAGGAGCTCACGATGCGGAGCAAGACGCTGTACCTCGCGGCCGCCCTCGTCCTCTCGCCGGCCGCCCTGTATGCGCAGGACGCGAACGCGCGGGTCGAGGCGGCGCTGGAGGGCGCGGTCGAGGCGGGGATCCCGGTCTCGCTCCTCGAGCAGAAGATCGCCGAGGGCAAGGCGAAGGGTGTACCGATGGAGCGCATCGCCGTCGCCGTCGAGACGCGCCTCGAGGCGCTCACCCAGGCCCGCGACGCGATGACGAAGGCGGGCATCGAGGGCGCCACGGCGGGCGAGCTCTCCGTCGCCGCGGACGCAGTGCAGGGCGGCGTGAGCCAGACCGCGCTCGCGACCGTCAGCCAGCGCTCGTCGGGCGACAACCGGGCCGTCGCGATCGCGGTCCTCACCGATCTCGTGGCGATGGGCCACGCCTCGGAGCAGGCGCTGGTGCGGGTGGAGAGGGCGCTGGCCCGGGGGCCCGAGGCCCTCGCCAACCTGCGGGCGGAGTCGGCCGGCCAGGCCGCGGCCCAGGGCGGGATCGGCGCCGCTGCGGGTGCCGGCGCGGCCGGCGGTGGAGTGCAGGTCGGGGCCGGGGCGAGCGGCCGCGTGGAGCTGGGCACACCGCGCGGCAAGTGATGAACGGTTCGGCACCGAGTGCGACGGCCCCGGGAACTCCCGGGGCCGTCTGCTTTCCTTCCTCGATGGAATCATCCGCGATAGGCTTCCCATCTGAGACCAGAACAAGGACTTAGGTGACC
>DATABZ010000188.1:0-2343 GCA_036259315.1 Gemmatimonadales bacterium
GGCGCCACGCCCCGCCCCCGCGCGGTGGGCGTAGCCGGGGCCGGGACTTGACCGGAGGCGGCCGAGGTGTGCCCGCGCGACACGGGGAGTCGGTCGTCGAGGGAGCGGTGACGCCATCGTCCACCGCCGGCGCTTCAGTCCGCGCCGTCCGGAGCGGTGAGCAGGCCGTCGCTCCAGCCGTCGGGATCGGTCAGCCGGCGCAGCTCGTAGGCCACCCCGAGGCGCCGCGGCGCGCTCGCCCGCCGCCGCAGGCGGGCGCGCACCACCCGGCAGGCCTCCGCCTCCGTCGCGAGCACGTAGACGAGCCGCCGACCCGGGCGGCCGATGCGGCCGAAGGCGACCGCCACCAGCCAGGCCCCGAACAGGTCACGGCCGGCCTCGAGGGTGTAGGCCCGGCGCAGGTTGCGCGCCGGATCGCACGCCTCGAGGTGGGCGGCGAAGCGGCCCATCATGGGGCGGCTCGGCTCCCCGACCCGGCCAGCGTCACCAGCCGCCGGCAGCCGGCGTAGCGCCGCTCCAGCCGCTCGAGGGCTTGACACACAGTGAGGCCGCGGACCAGGTGCTCGTCGAAGAACAGCTCCTCGAACGGCGCGATGCGCGCCAGCCACGCGCCGGCGCCGCAGCGGCAGAGGGCATAGAGCCGGAGTTTGCGGCGGTGCGGGCGGAACTCGGCACGGACGCTGAAGATCACCTCGCAGCCGTAGAGGAGGTCCACCGCCCGTCTCCTTTCCTCTGCCGCGGTCGTCCCCTCCCCCTTTCTACCGTTCCGGGCGCGGGACGGCAGCCCTGAAGGCGGCCCGGCGGGTCACCGTCCAGCGGGCGGGATGCTGCCGGGCGATGCGCATGATCAAGGACATTATGCGATGCTACCTGCCCCACGGCGGGGTGGGGACAAATGCGGGAGCAGCCTTGACACGCCTCGGGTAGCGTGGTCGTCACCGCCGGAGTGGCCTGCGAGGGGCGGCCGTGGATCGCTGCTTACGGCGGTCCGCCTGTTACAGGTCCCGGAGCTTCTTGAAGGCCAATTCCAAACTTCCGAACTGAAAGGTCGCAATTGCTACGTGACCATCGAACTGTTGAGGCAAATTCATACCGAAAGGATAGTTCGTGGGTTGCGAGGATGGTGGGGTGCCAGTAACCAGAGAGAGGCCTGCTGGTACCCTCATCGTCACTTGGCAGGAGATCGTGCCGCCTCCGGTGGCACTGTATGTTCCGTCCAATACAGCACCACCGACAGTAGCACCGGAAATCACGCCGTTCAGGAAGACGAGTAGAGCCATACCTGTACCGGCAGCCCCGGCGTAATCAACTTGGTAGATACCGTCCACTTTCGCCTCACTCGCTACAGGCGGTGGAACTACAACTTATCTTCAAGCTCACTCGTTTATAACCCTGGCGGAAACTCTTGCAGGCTGTCGTTCAAATAAGCTATCGAGTGTGCTCTTCATGACCTGCCTGCTTTGTGCGTTGGTTGGCACAGGGATTACCCCGCTATCGATATCCTGCTTCAACCGCTCTAAAAGCTTTGGAAATTCATCGTAATATGTGCCCCAAGTAGTGCCTGCCGAATTGGCGCAGAGCTACGGCGGCAACCAGCTCTAACGCCGCCAGCCGGCCCTCGATTTCGTGGGGGGTCCATTTGCTCATGGCTCCTCTCTTAAATCCAGCGCATGTTGATGTAGGTTTGTACCCAAGGATACGCAACCCTGTCCAAGGAGACGTAAATTCCCCCGCACGCAACTGTAAGTCCCCGCGTCGCCCGCAGGGGATCTGTTGCGTTGGCCGGCTGGAGGCGAGCCGCCGGACCGCGTTGCCCGGGTCAGGCCGCCACGCCGAAGACCCGGTGGACGAAGGCCCGCTGGGCCGGCAAGTCGTTGGCGGGCACGGCGCGCACCTGGCCCCTGGCCAGCATCGCCAGCGCCTCCACGGCTTCTCCCCTCGCGTCTCCGGCCGTCCTTCGCTCGCACCGGCTCGAGACCCGCCCGATGGCTTCCGCGCCGGTGCACCGCCCGCGAAGTCCGTCTCGCTCGGGTATGCCCAAAACGAACAGCGGCGCGGGACAAGGAACCCTGTCTCATTAGGCTTGCTTTCCACGTTGTAAGACGTTATCCGGAGATGGTCTAGAGGCAAACGAGACGAACCGAGCCCGCGATGCCCCTTTACGGCTACGCCCGGGTGTCCACCCTCGACCAGGATCTCGCCATCCAGGAGGAGGCGCTGCGCGCCGCCGGCTGCCACGTGGTCCGGGCCGAGAAGCGGAGCGGCAGCACCCGTGAGGGGCGGACCGAGCTGCGCCTCCTGCTCGACTTCCTCCACCCCGGCGACACCCTCGTCGTCACCCGC
>DATABZ010000189.1:0-2191 GCA_036259315.1 Gemmatimonadales bacterium
CCCCGAGATCTTCAACGTCGAGTTCACCTCGGGGATGGAGAACGAGCTGGACCGCATCGAGGAGGGCGAGCTCGGCTGGCAGCATGTGCTGGCCGAGTTCTACGGCCCGTTCACCAAGGCGCTCGAGGCGGTGGACATGAACGCCCTGGTGGCGGATGCGCACGGGCTCGACCCCGCGGAGCTGGCGAAGGAGCGCTGCCCGAAGTGCGGCTCGCCGATCGAGCTCAAGACCGGGCGCTTCGGGCCATACCTCGCCTGCACGAAGTACAAGGACACCTGCGACTATGTGAAGTCGCTCCGAAAGGCGCGCGCGCCCGACCGGCCCACGGACGAGAAGTGCCACCTCTGCGGCTCGCCGATGGTCATCAAGACCGGCCGCTTCGGCGAGTTCCTGGCCTGCACCACGTATCCCACGTGCAAGGGCACCCGGGCCATCCCCATCGGCGTGAAGTGTCCCAAGTGCCTCGAGGGCGACCTGGCGGAGCGCCGCACCAAGCGCGGCAAGTCGTTCTGGGGCTGCGTCCGCTACCCCGCGTGCGACTTCTCCACCTGGAACCGGCCGGTGGTGGAGACCTGCCCCGAGTGCGGCTGGGTCGGCATGGAGAAGAAGGTGAGCAAGGCCGAGGGCGAGACCCGCACCTGTCTGCGCTGCAAGCACAAGATGGTTCTCGCCGAGCCCGAGGAGGTGGCGCTGGCGTGAACGCCACCGTCGTCGGCGGCGGGCTCGCCGGCTCGGAGGCGGCCTGGGCGCTGGCGGAGCGGGGTGTGCGGGTGACCCTGTACGAGATGCGGCCCGTCGTTCCGACGCCCGCCCACCGCACGGATCGCCTCGCCGAGCTGGTCTGCAGCAACACCTTCAAGTCGGTGGACCTCACCAACGCGCATGGGCTGCTCAAGGCCGAGCTGCGCGCGCTCGGCAGCCTGCTGCTCCCCTGTGCCGACGCGGCCCGGGTGCCGGGTGGTACCGCGCTCGCGGTGGACCGCGATCTGTTCTCCCGCGCCGTGCACGAGCGGGTGAGCTCCCATCCCAACATCACCCTGGTGCGGGAGGAAGTGGCCGAGCTGCCGGCCCCCGGTGTGGTCGCGACCGGCCCTCTCACCTCGGACCGCCTGGCCCGGGCGATCACGGCGCGGCTGGGCGTCGCCTCGCTGGCCTTCTACGACGCGATCGCTCCCGTGCTGGCGGACGACTCGCTCGAGCACGATCGTTTGTATGCCCTCTCCCGCTACGGCAAGGGCGGCGGCGACGACTACCTCAACATTCCGCTCGAGCGATCGGGCTACGAAGAATTCCTCGACGCGCTGCTCTCGGCGGACCAACACCAGGGCCACGACTTCGACCAGGTGCCCTACTTCGAGGGCTGCCTGCCGGTCGAAGAGATGGCGCGAAGGGGTAGGGAGACGCTGCGCTTCGGGCCGATGAAGCCGGTCGGCCTTCCCGACCCGCGCACCGGGCGGGAGCCCTACGCCGTGGTCCAGCTCCGCCGGGAGGATCGCGCGGGGCAGATGTGGAACATGGTGGGGTTCCAGACACGCCTGAGGATCCCGGAGCAGCAGCGGGTGTTCCGGATGCTGCCGGGGCTGGGCCAGGCGGAGTTCCTGCGCTACGGCAGCATCCATCGCAACGCGTACGTCAACAGCCCGGCCACGCTGGGCCCTGCCTTGACCGCGCGTGACGACGACCTGCTGTTCTTCGCTGGCCAGCTCACCGGCGTGGAGGGCTACACCGAGTCCCTCGGCACCGGCTTGCTCGCCGGCATCAACCTCGCGCGCCGGCTCCAGGGCCTCCCAGCCACGGTGCCGCCCCCGACCACGATGCTGGGCGCGCTGTACCGCTACCTGCGCGAGGCGGATCCGAAGCACTTCCAGCCGATGAACGCGAACTTCGGGCTGCTGGAGCCGCTTACGATCTCGGGGCGGATACCCAAGGATCGTAAGAAGGCGCTGCTCGTGGAGCGGGCACAGTCCGATTTCACCGCCTGGCTTTCGGAGGTCGGGTGAGCGCGGTGAGGCGGACGGGCGGACGGGCGGACGGGCGGACGGGCGGAGCCTGTCAGCCTGAGGAAGACGGTGGACCGCTTCGACTCCGTCGTCCGCCCGTCCGCCCGTCCGCCCGTCTGCCTCACCGCGCTCACCCGACCTCCGAAAGCCAGGCGGTGAAATCGGACTGTGCCCGCTCCACGAGCAGCGC
>DATABZ010000190.1:0-8099 GCA_036259315.1 Gemmatimonadales bacterium
TCCCGCCCAACCAGACGCCCTGGCAGGAGATCTACCGCAGCATGATCGGGCAGCTCGCCCAGGGCGCCTGCCTGGAGCCGGCGGTCCCGTACGTGAACATCGTCGACCGGTTCGGGGTCCCGCGCGACTCGCACTGACACGGCGGGAGGAGGGCGCGGGCGGCAGCGCCCTGGCTGTGATCGGCGGGGCCGCGGCGGGGCGGTCGAAGGTCTTGCGATCGATGCCGAACCGACGGGCCGCCTCGCGCCGGCTCAGCCCGTCGACGAGGCGGGCGCGGCGCACCCGCCCGTACAGAGCGCCACCGAGAACATCCTCCCGCCTTCCGCCCGTCCAACCCGGGCGGAAGGCTGACCAAAGCGGCCCGCTTTTGCGCCGCCGCGGCCGGATCACCCGGCCGCCTCAGTGGAGGATTTTGCCGCCCCCGCTCAGATCTCCGGCGTCATACCGCGCTCCCCTGCTCCTCGGGGTAGAGGTGGCAGGCGACGCGATGGCGCGGGGCGCCGCCGTCCCTGAACGCCGGCGTTTCCCGCTCGCAGATGGCCCCGATTTTCGCAGGGCAGCGCGGGTTGAACCGGCAGCCGGGCGGCGGATGCATGGGCGACGGCACCTCGCCCGGCAGCACGACCTCCTCGTGCTGATCGTCGGGATGGCCGGGCAGCGCCGCCGAGAGCAGGGCGCGCGTGTAGGGATGCTTCGGGTCCTCGAACAGGTCCTCGCTCGCGGCGTGCTCAACGATCCGGCCGAGATACATGACCGCGATCTGGTCGGCCATGTAGCGCGTGGTGGCGAGGTCGTGGGCGACCAGCAGGTAGCTCACGTCGTATTCCTGCTGCAGATCCTTGAACAGGTTCATGATCTGCGCCCGGATCGACACGTCGAGCGCGGAGACCGGTTCGTCGAGCACGATCAGCCGGGGGTTCGAGATCAGCGCGCTCGCGATCGCGATCCGCTGGCGCTGGCCGCCGGAGAACTCGTGCGGGAAGTTGCGCGCCTGCTCCGGGCGCAGGCCGACGTCGCGCAGAACCCTGTCGACCCGGTGGTCGACCTCCTTGCGGCTGAGGCGCTCGTTGATGACCAGCGGCTCGGCCACCAAGTCGCGCACCCGCATACGGGGATTGAGCGAGGACCAGGGGTCCTGGAAGACCGCTTGGACGCGGGTCCGAAAGCGACGCAGGGCGGCGCCCTTGAGGGCGTGGATGTCCTCGCCCTCGATCCGCACCTGGCCCGAGGTCGGCTGCTCGAGGCGCAGGATCAGCTTCGCGGTCGTCGTCTTGCCGCAGCCCGATTCGCCCACGAGCGCCAGCGTCTCGCCTCTTCCGATCGAGAAGTCAACGCCGTCGACGGCCTTCACCACGCCCGACGGCCGACCCGACAGGAGGCCGGCGCCGACCGGGTAATGCTTGGTCAGGCCGCGGGCTTCGAGGAGGGGAGCGGTTGCCATGCGGGGTCCTCAAGCCTCCAGCAGCTGGCCACGTGGTCCGCGGCCCCGCCCTGGACCTGGAAGGCGGGCGGGTACTCGCTGCGGCAGCGCTCGTCGGCGTAGGGGCAGCGCGCGGCGAAGCGGCAGCCCGGGGGCAGGTTCCAGAACGCCGGTGGCTGCCCCTCGATCGATTCGAGTCGCTCCACCTTGGTGTCGATCCTGGGCACCGAGCCCAGCAGCGCGCGGGTGTAGGGGTGCGAGGGCCGGTCGAAGATCGCCCGCACCGGACCCGTCTCGACCACGCGCCCGGCGTACATGACCAGCAGCCGCTGGCAGAGCTTGGCGACGATGCCGAAGTCGTGGGTGATGAACAGGATGGCGAGCCCGGTCTCGCGCTGCAGGTCCTGCAGCAGGCGCAGGTACTGGGCCTGGATGGTGACGTCGAGCGACGTGGTCGGTTCGTCGGCGATGATCACCCGCGGCCGGCAGGAGATCGCGATCGCGCCCACCACGCGCTGCTTCATGCCGCCGCTCATCTGATGCGGGTAAGCGTGCACGCGATCCTCGGGCGCCGCGACCCGCACCTGCCGCAGCGCCTCGATGGTGCGGCCGAGCAAACTCCGCTGGTCCTCCCCGCGCCGATGGATGCGCAGCGCCTCCAGGATCTGGCTGCCGACCGTGAAGACCGGGTTAAGCGAGGTCTGCGGGTCCTGCAGGATCATCGCGATGTCGCGGCCGCGGATCTGCCGCATCTCCTGCTCGCTCTTGCGCAGCAGGTCGTCGCCTTCGAGCAGCACCCGGCCGCCGACGATCCGCGCGACCGGCCTGGGGACCACGCGCAGGATCGACAGCGCGGTCATCGACTTGCCGCTGCCCGACTCGCCAACGATGCCCAGGGTCTCGCCGGCGTGGAGCTTGAAGCTCACCCCATCGACCGCCCGCACGAGCCCGTTCTTGGTGTCGAGATGGGTGTGGAGGTCGTCCACCTCGAGAAGGGGTTTGCCTGTTTCCGCGCCCACGTCACACCTGCCTGAGCTTGGGATCCAGCCGGTCGCGCACCCAGTCGCCGAGCAGGTTGACCGACAGCACGGTGAGCAGGATGGCGAGGCCCGGGAAGAACGAGATCCACCAGGCGCTGACCACGAGCTGCCGGCCGTCGGCCACCAGCAGGCCCCAGGCCGGCGTCGGGCGCGGCACGCCGATGCCGAGAAAGCTGAGGCTCGCCTCCAGCAGGATGACGACGCCGACTTGCAGCGTCGCCATCACCACGACCGTGTTGACCACGTTGGGAAAGATGTGGCGGAAGATGATGCGGCTGCGCGAGGCGCCGGCGACCCGTGCCCGGGCGACGAAGTCGCGCTCGCGCAGGCTCAGCACCTCGGCCCGGATCTGGCGGGCGAAGTACGACCAGAGCACGAAGGCGACGACGATGATCACCGCCTGGAAGCTCGGCCCCCACGCGGCCGCCAGCGCCAGCGCCAGCAGGATGCTGGGCAGGGCCAGGGAGACGTCGACGACGCGCATGATCAGGATGTCGGTCCAGCCCCGCGCGTAGCCCGCGATCAGGCCGAGCACGGTGCCGATGAACGCGCCGAGCACGATGCCGACCGCCGAGATGGCGAGCGCGTACCACGCGCCGTGCATGATCCGGCTCAGGACGCAGCGGCCGAGCCGATCGGTGCCGAGCACGAACTCCCAGCTGCCCCCCCAGAAGACCGGCGGCTCCAGCCGGTTGCGCAGATGGCTCTCGTACGGGTCGTAGGGTGCCAGCCACTCCGCGAACAGAGCGGGGATGAACAGGACGACCAGGAGCACCGCGAGCGGTACCAGCGGATAGCGCCCGAGGGCACGTCGGGCGGCGGCGCCCCGCGCCCGCCCCTTCGAATCGCTGGCGGGCAAGGCGGTATCGGCCGTCGGAAGGCCGTCGTCTCGAGTCGCCACGGGTCAGGCGTCCTCCCGGCGGCGCCGCGGTCGGGGCCCGAGCGCCTGCTCAGGCGTGGCGGATGCGTGGATCGATATAGGCATAGAGGACGTCGACGATGTAGTTGGCGAGGAGGAAGACGAACGCGAACAGGATGACCACGGCCTGCACCACGGGGTAGTCGCGGCCGCGGATCGCCTCGATCGCGAGCAGGCCGGTGCCGGGCCAGGAGAACACGGTCTCGATCACCACCGAGCCGGTCAGCACGGAGCCGGCGAGCAGGCCGAAATAGGTCAGGGGCGCGATCGCGGCGTTGCGCAGGGCGTGCTTCCAGAAGACCTTGTGCTCGGACACACCCTTGAGACGCGCGAGCTTGATGTACTCGGAATCGAGCACCTCGAGCATGGCCGAGCGGGTGAGGCGCACCAAGGCCGCGATCTGGAAGGACGCCAGGGCGATAGCCGGCAGGATCATGTGCTCGAAGCCGCCCCGTCCGGACGTGGGGAACCAGCCGAGGCCGACCGCGAAGATCCAGATCAAAACGATCCCCAACCAGAACTGCGGCAGCGACTGGCCGAGCAGGGCGATCACGTTGGCCGAGCTGTCGATCAGGGTGCCGCGATGGCGCGCTGCCACCACGCCCAGCGGAATCGCCACCACCACGCTCAGGACCACGGCGAGGCCGCCGAGCTCCAGGGTCGCGGGCAGCCGCTGCAGCACCACGCCCATCGCGCTCTGGCCGCGCCATTTGAGGGACTCGCCGAAATCCCCCTGAAGGGCGTTGCCGAGAAAGGCGAGATACTGCTCATGGAGCGGCCGATCGAGGCCCCAGTGCCGGATCAGCGCCTCGGTCTGCTCGACCGTCGCGTCGTCGGGCAGCAGCGCGTCGACGGGGCTGCCGGTCAGGTGGGTGAGCGCGAACACGATCAGCGTGACCGCCAGCAGCGCGACCAGCGCCTGGAGAAAACGGATCCCGAGGAACCTGTACATGTCGGCTGAGCGTCGTCCAGTTTGCAAGGCGGCCGCCCCTGGCGCGGCAGATGCCATGCCCGGGGCTGGCTCGGTCGACTACTCGGCCGCCTCGATCAGGTGCCAGTGGCTGACGCTGTTGGTGGTGACGCCGGGGAAGGTCCAGCCAGCCACCACCTCCGGATCGACCGTCACCTCGGCATGGACCGCCGCAAGCGGCATGTCGGCATACTGCTCGAACAGGTAGGTGAAGGCTTCCCTGGCGATGCGCTCCCGCTCCTCCGGATCGATCGTCCGCACCAGCTCGTCGGCCAGACCTTCGATCTTGTCGTCCTCATAGCCGCCGTAGGGCGTGCCGCGCTCGGTAAAGAAGTTGACCAGGCCCGCCTCGGTCGGACGGATCGGCGCGTTGCGGATCGGGCCGACGAGGTAAGCCTCGCGACCGCGCCCGAGCGCGCCGAGCGTCGCCCAGTCCATCTCGCGGATCTCGGTCTGCAATCCGATCTCCTCGAAGTAGACCTGGAGCAGCTCCGCCATGGTGCCGAACTCGGGATTGCCGGTCAGCACGGAGGAGACGATCGGGATCACCGGATCGGGGAAGGCGTCCGGATAGCCGGCCTCAGCGAGCAGCTCCTTGGCCCGCTCGGGGTCGTAGCCGTACATCTCCTCGAAGCGCTCCGCGAGCTCCGGCGCGTAGCCCTCGTGACGGGGATCCATGATCCAGCTCGGGACGGCTTCGGCGCGACCGTCGTAGAGGATCTCGATCATCTCCTCCCGGTTGAGCGCCCGGTTCATCGCCTCGCGCACGCGGATGTCCGCCCAGGGCAGATCGGGTTTGAACGCCGGGTCGCCCGACTTCATGTACAGGCCGTTGAAGACCGCGCCGGTGGTCATCGCCGGATTCTGCGACGCGATGATCTCCTTTCCGGCGGCGAGCGCCTCGGCCTGGATCTCGCGGGGCAGGTCAGCGATGTGGGCCTCGCCGGAGAGCAGGAGCGCGAGCTTCGTCGCGGGCTCGGGCGCCCAGCGCAGCTCCAGCTCCTCGAAATCCGGCACCGTGCCCTGCCAGTGGTCCTCGACGCGCTCGAACGTCACCCCTGCGCCCGGGCGCCGCTCGACGTACCGGTAGGCGGCCGTGCCGGCCGGCCTGTTGTGGTACCCGTCGATGCCCTCCTCCTCGTACTGGGCCTTGCTGTAGACCACCATCGAGCCGCGGCCGGCGTGGTGGAAGGCATAGTCGGTCCTGGGCTGGTCGAAACGGAACACCACGGTGTGCTCGTCGACCGCCTCGACCTCGGCCGCGCGCAGATGCTCGAGCCCGACGATCGTGCTGTCGGGCCCGACGTGCAGGTCGTAGCTGTGGACCACGTCCTCGGCGGTCACCGGCCCCCAGCCGAAATGGAACTCCGCGTCCTCGTGCAGACGGAAGGTCCACTCGGTGAAGTCCTCATTCGCGGACCATTCCCGCGCCAGCTCGGAGTTGTCGTACTTGCCGGTCACCGGATCATGGCCGACCAAGGCCTGCATCGACGGCAGGCGTTCACCGATCCCGTTCCAGAACAGGTTGGTTTCGGCGGTCGGCGGATCCAAAGCGACCACCACCCGCTCGGCCGCTTCGGCTTGCACGCTCGCGCCCGCGAGCAGCACGAGCACGCTGCCGCGCGCCCAGGCGGCGCTCCGCCCGATACCGAGTTGTTCCATCATCTCCCCTCTCCTCCTGATTGCGGCCCGCCCGGCGGAGGATCTCCCCGCCCCCTGGCCCGGACCTGATGGTTGGTGCGGAAAACGGTGCCGGAGCGGCCCCATGGGGCCGCTCCGACGCAGAGCTCCTCAGCGCGCGGGCTCGATCAGATGCCAGTGGCTCATTCCGGCCGTCGTCACGCCCGGGAACGGCCAGTCCGCGACCACCTCCGGGTTGACGGTCATCTCGGCCCGGAGCGCGGCGATCGGCATGTCCGAATACTGCTCGAACAGATAGGTGAAGGCCTCCGCGGCGATCCGGTCGCGCTCCTCCGGATCGACCGTCGCCACCAGCTCGTCGATCATGGCCTGGATCTCGTCGTTCTCGAAGCCGTGGAACTGCGAGCCCTCGGCCGTGTAGGAGTTGATCAGATGGACCTCGGTCGGGCGGATCGGGGCGTTGCGGATCGGATGCACGGTGTAGGATTCCCGGCCACGGCCGAGCGCGCCGAGCGACGCCCAGTCCATCTCGCGGATCTCGGTCTGCAGCCCGATCTCCTCGAAGTAGACCTGGAACAGCTCCGCCATCGTGCCGAACTCGGGGTTGCCTTGCAGCACCGAGGAGATGATCGGAATGACCGGGTCGGGGAAGGCGTCCGGATAGCCGGCCTCGGCCAGGAGCTCCTTGGCCCGCTCGGGGTCGTAGCCGTACATCTCGTCGAAGCGCTCTTCCAGCTCGGGCACGTAACCCTCGTGCCGCGGGTCCATGCCGTAGCGCACGAGCCTGTCGGCGCGACCGTCGTAGAGGATCTCGATCAGCTCCTCGCGGTTGAGCGCCCGGTTCATCGCCTCGCGCACGCGGATGTCCGCCCAGGGCAGGTCGGGCCGCGCCGCCGGATCGCCCGACTTGAGGTACAGGCCGTCGAGCATGCCGGTGACCTGCATGGAGGGATTGAGCGAGCCAATGACCTTCATGCCCTGCGCGACCGCATCGCCCTGCAGCTCGCGCGGCAGGTCGCTGATGTGCGCCTCGCCCGAGAGCAGGAGCGCGAGCTTGGTCGCGGGCTCCGGCGCCCAGCGGAACTCGAGCTCGGGGAAGGCGGCGTCCTCGCCCGACCAGTGGTTCTCGACCCGCTCGAACACCAGCTTCTCGCCCGGCAGGCGCTCGACGTAGCGGTAGTGGCCGGTGCCCGCCGGCCGCCGCTGGTAGCCTTCGATGCCCTCCGCGTCGAACTGCGCCTTGCTGTAGATCAGCATCGAGCCGCGGCTTGCCACCGAGAACAGGAAGCCCACGCGCGGGCCGTCAAAGGTGAACTTGACCGTGTGATCGTCGAGCGCCTCGACCTTCGCGCCCTTGAGCTGGCCCACGCCCGACTGGACCGACTGGTCGTGGACGTTGAGGTCGTAGCTGTGCACCACGTCGTGCGCGGTCACCTCGCCGTAGCCGAAATGCCAGGGCACACCCTCGTGCAGCTTGAAGGTCCACTCGCTGAAATCCTCGCTCGCCTCCCAGCTCTCGGCCAGACCATCGTCGTTGTACTCGCCGGTGACCGGATCGTTGCCCACCAGCCGCGGCAGGGCCGGGAACATGGTGACGTCCGCGCTGGTGGCCCAGAACAGGTTGGTGTCGCCGGCCGGCGGGTCGACCGCGATCACCAGCCGCTGGACCGGCACGTCCTGGGCGGCGGCGGGCAGCGCGGCGCCCATGGTCACCGCCAGCGCGATCGCCGCGCATCCGGCGAACGCGGACTTCCGGCGTCGCCACCCGTTTGGTCTCCGCATCGTCATCAGTGCTCTCCCTGGCTGATGAGCCATACTGGACGCGGATCGATCCAAGGTGATCAGTGCCCCGCATCCTTGTTAACGTACATGCACGATAGAAACCGCATGCCGCCATAACCTGCGTTGTCAGGCCTTTCATCCGAATCATTTCGAGCCAGTCGGACAAGGGTCGCTCGGATATGTTGACGATTTCTTCGGGATCGGAGGGCCAGCCGGCTCCGCCGCGGGAAGGAGCGTGAGGTAAGGCAGCGGGTCCGGCTCGCGGTGCCGAGCGATGAACGCGATCCGCCGGACGGCGCGATCGACCGAGACCTCCAGATGGCGCTC
>DATABZ010000191.1:0-14625 GCA_036259315.1 Gemmatimonadales bacterium
GGACTGGTCCAGGAGAAGGGCGCGGATCGAGTCCCGCTCGCCCACACCGATGCCCAGTCGACGCGGATCCAGCGCCAGGTCGCCCGGGATCACCTGCACGTCCCAGGAAACGGGATCGAAGCCGTGCAGCCGGGCGGTCAGCGTGGTGCTGCCGATGCCGCGTCCGGTGAGCTCCCCTCTGGCGGGATCGTAGGCGATCACCGCCGTGTCGCCGATCTCCCATGAGATCCGTGCTTCCGGGATCCGCGTCCGATCGGTGGCCTCCGCGGTGACGGTGACGCGGCGGACGGCACGAACCGGCAGCTGGATCGGTCCGGAGCCGGGCCGGGGACTCACGACCAGCGAACGCGGCTCCGCGTGCACCAGCACCGCCGCCCGGCGCTCCTGGCCGAACCACGACGCCACGATCTCGGCCCGCCCGGGCGCCACGCCGCTCGCGATGCCGGTCGGCCCGACCCTGACCACGGCGGTGTCGCTCGACTGCCACCGCATGCCGCCGCGGACCTCGCGGTTGCCTTGCCCCGGGACGATGGCCAGAAGGGTGTCGACCTCGCCTGGCCCCAGGATCAGGCTGTCCGTGGAGAGCGCGATCTCCGCCGCCGCGACCTCGACCGCGGCCGTAGCGACGAGGCCCCCGCTGGAGGCGCGGATGATCGTGCGCCCGGGCGCGACCGCGATCACGACGCCGCCGGAATCCACCGCGGCTACCCTCGCGTCGAGGGAACTCCACCCCACCTTGCCCACTGCGACGGGAGTGCCGTCCTCCCGGACGGCGCGGGCCGCGAAGACCAGCGCCTCTCCCGGCAGGAGCGCCGCGGAGACCGGTTCCAGCGTGAGCACGGCCGCGGGGACATCGGCCGGGTTACCGGGGCCGCCGGGACCGGTGACGAGGACCGCCGTGGACGCCTGGAGGCCCTGGACTCGCGCCTCGACCTTGGCGAGCCCGGGCCCCACGCCCACCACCGCGCCGTTCCCGGCGACCTTCGCCACGAGCGTGTCGGAGCTCCAGAAGGTGAAGCGGGCGTTGGGGATGAGATTCCCCTGGCGGTCGTAGGCGGTGGCGAAGAGGGGCTGCCGTGCGCCTACCGCCAGGGTCATGGTTTCGGGGGTGACCTGCACCTCGGCGACTGTCTGGGCCGGTGCAGGCGCGGCGATCGCGACGGATCCGGTCGCGAAGAGGGACAGCGCGAAGCGGAGAGATGTCACCGGGTAGGTACGTCCGGGATGAGGTCGGGGATCGCGTAAGTATAGCGCGAGAAGGCAGGCTTGCAGAAGGATTGAAGATGTGCAAGTTATAACCTGACCGTGAGGAGGCGTCCGCGTCTCGCGACCGGCGGCGGGTTGCGCCGCATCCGCGTTCGGAAGGAGCGAAGATGGCCGACCTTCATTATATGGAAATGGGCTGGTCCGGCTCGGGCTGGATGGACCCCCTGCCCTCGGAGCCTGCCCCCACCCCGGCGCCCGCGCCGGCAGCGACACCCACCTCATCCTCCGACACCTCGTCCGCCGCCACCGAGCGGGAGCGCAGACCAAGGCCGAAGAAGACCACCGGAGGCACGGCGCGAAAGGCCGCCAAGGCAGGAACACGGACGGGCGCGAAGCGTGGGACCGGTCGCGGCGCGAAGAAGGCGTCGCGGAAGGCGAGTCGCGGAGGGGCCAAGGCGGCGCGGCGCGGCAAGAAGGCGGCTGGTCGAGGCGCGAAATCGGCGCGCGGGGGCGCGAAGTCGGCTCGCGGAGGCGCGAAGTCGGCGCGGAAGAGCGCGAAAACCAGTCGTCGGAGTGCCAAGTCGGCCAAACGGGCCGGCGGCAAGGCGGCCAAGCGTGGGACCAGGAAGGCCGCCAAGCGAGGCGCCAAGAAGGCGGCGAAGCGTCCGGCCCGGCGGTCGGCGCGGAAGTCCGGACGCCGGCGCTGACCTCCAGCCGGTGAGCCACGCTGCGCCCCGCCCCCGCGGGGCGCAGTCGTATCAGGAACCGCTCTGGTCGGGATGTTGCCTCAGCCGGATCTTGCATCGACTGGGACGCAGTTCCACCTTCCAGCACCTCGTCCCGCAGAGTTGATGCCCCTTCGCCATTTTCACGCGGCCACGGCCGTCGGGCTGTGTCTGCTCCTTGCGTGCCGCTCCCAGGAACCGGACGGCGTCGCGCTGGTCGGTGCCACGCTCATCGATGGCACCGGCGGTCCGCCGCTGCCCGCCTCCGCCGTGGTGGTGCGACGCGGCCACATCGAGTCGGTCGGCTCGCGGGCCGATTTCCAGCTTCCGGAGCGCACGCGGCTGGTGGACCTCACCGGGCGATGGATCATGCCGGGGCTGGTGGACGGTCACGTCCACCTGGTGGACCCCCAGGCCGGCGTGGCCCGGTGGTCGATGGCGCGCTATCTCGCCTGGGGAGTGACCACGGTGCGCGACGTCCACGGGCCGCTCAGAACCGTGCTCGGCGTGCGGCGCGAGCTGGACCGCGGCTGGAGGCCGGGACCCAGAGTGTACGCCGCCGGCGCGATGATGGACGGGATCCCGGCCACCTACCCCGACGCGTACACGGCGCGGAGCGCACGGGAGGCTCGACGCGGCGTGGATCGCCTGGTCAACGCCGGGGCCGACCTCGTCAAGGTGTATACCCGGGTGGACCGCAACCTCCTGGGGCCGGTGCTCGACGAAGCGCGCACGTTCAATCTTCCCGTCGCCGGCCATCTCGGTCTCACCGACGCGGTGACCGCGGCGCGGGCGGGTCTCGCGTCTCTCGAGCATCTGTCCGGAATCCCCGAGTCCGCTCTGGACGATCCTTCCGCCCTCTATGCGGCGCACGACCGCTCGTTCTTCGCCGGCTGGACGGCCTTCGAGAGAGCCTGGGCCACCCTGGATTCGGCGGCGCTCGCGCGGGTGGCCGGCGTGCTGGCGGCGCGCAATGTGATCGTGGTGCCGACGCTGATCCTGCACGAGACCTTCAGCCGGCTGGACGACCCCGCTGTTCGGGGCGATACCATGCTGGCGGCGGTCCCGGAGGAGGAGCAACGCCGCTGGGACGTGGCCGACATGATCGAGCGGGCCGGATGGACTCGGGCCGACTTCGACGCGTTCCGGCGCGGGCGCCGATCGCAGGATCTCTTCCTCCGGATCTTCCACGCGAAGGGCGGCAGGATCGCTGTGGGTACCGACGCCGCCAACCAGCTGCAGATCCCGGGCTATGGGGTGCACCGGGAGATGGCGCTGCTGGTGGCCGCGGGACTCACCCCCGCGGAGGCCATCAGCGCCGCGAGCCGCAACGGCGCGTTGCTCCTCCGGGTGGATTCGCTCGGCCTCATCGCGCCCGGCAAGGTGGCCGACCTGGTCGTCCTGCGGCAGGACCCGCTGGCCGACATCCGCAATACGCTCGCCATCGAGCAGGTGATGAGCAGGGGTCGCATGCTCTCGCCCGACAGCATCCGGGCCCGCTGGTGACCGGCCGATGGCGCTGAGCCGCCTGTTCGTGGCGTGGGCTGTCGTCGCAGGCTGGCTGCTCCTCTGGGAACTCGTCGCTTCGCGGATCGGCGCCGCGCGTGGAGACGGCCGATTTCGGCGTGCCCGGGTCTTCCTGGTCGAGGCCCTCCTGCTGACCCTGTTCGGCGGCCTCTGGTTCGGGAGCCTCGGCTCCGGCGGGTGGTGGCTGGTGTTCGGCCTGGTCGGTGCGCTGCGGGAGTGGCCCGGCTCCCGGGGCAAGCGGCCGGCCGAGCCGATGGACGGGGTGGCCATCGGGATCTCGGCCCTGCGCGTGGTGCGCACGGTGGTCGCGGGTGGACTGCTGGCGTGGCGACTGGCTCCCGCATGAGCGCGGAAGCGATCGAGCGCCTGGAGGTCTACTTCGCCCGCCGGGACACCCGGCAGGGAGTGCTGGCCCGACAGGCGCTGGGTCGCCCCGCGCCCGGCGACGGCGCGCTCGCTGCGCGGCTTCGGGGCGAGCTGTCGGCCGGGCTCCGGCCGGACGGCACCGTGAGCGGAGGCGCGGTGCCCACGATCTGGCGGGTGCACGAGCTGCTCGACCTGGGTGAACCAGGGAATTCTCCTGCGGTCGCCCGTGCGCTGGCCTGGCTGCTCGAGCTCCAGGACGGCCCGGGCACCTATCACGACGACTGCGACCGGGTCCGGCACGCCCGACGGCTCTGCCATCATTTCCTGGCCGGGTTCTTCGCGCCAGCCCCGCCCGCGCAGCGGCTCGCGCCGGTGACGCTCCCGACGGGCAAGGTGTTCCGGGTGGAACCGGCGGCACGATTCGCCATCAGCTGCCTTGGCCTCCGGGCCGCGCTCCGCGCCGGCCTCGGTGGCCGGCCGCCGATCGAGCGGCACCTGCAGAGCCTGGCTCGAATTTCCGAGCAGTGGACCGAATGGAACGGCTATTTCGCGCCGGACCTGATGGTGGCTGGGCTGCACGCCCTCGCGTTGGGAGGCCCGGCCTACGGTGACATCGTGCGCCGCCTGGTGGGTCTCTTGGTCGCGCACCAGCGCATCGAAGGCGAGTGGTCTGGCGCGGACCTCTTTCAGGTCATCGATGCTCTCCTGGCCGCAGGCACCCCCGACGCGCAGGTCACAGTGCGCCGCGCGGCCACCGCCCTGACGGCGAGGCAGCGGAACGACGGGACCTTCGGCACCACGGCGCAGGAGGAGCGCGCCCTCGTCGCTCTGCGGGCCCTGCTCTGGGCCTCGCGGAGCCCGGCGTGAGCGAAGGCCCCGTGCCCCGGGGTCGGCGGCGGGCCCGCGGACGGATCGAGCACCTCACCCCCGGCCCGGAGACGCCCGGTCTCGATCGCGATCTCACGGTGTATCTGCCACCGGCCTACGACGACACCTACGGCCGCTATCCCGTGCTCTACATGCAGGACGGGCAGAACCTGTTCGACCCGGAGGAGAGCTTCGCGGGCTCCTGGCGAGTGGATCTCGCGATGAATCGCGCGGCGGCGCGGGGCGCGGAAGCGATCGTGGTGGGCATTCCCAACGCCGGCGAAGGTCGCATCGTCGAGTACAACCCCTTCGACGACCCCGAGCGGGGCCCCGGTCGCGGCGGCGAGTACGTGACGCACATGGTCGAGGTCATCAAGCCCCTCGTGGACGCCCGGTACCGCACACTCCCGGGGCGGGAGACCACCGCGGTCGTGGGCTCGTCGATGGGCGGCCTGATCAGCCTCTTCGCCTTCTTCGTCCGACCCGACGTGTTCGGCGTCGCCGCCGCGCTGAGCCCGTCGCTCTGGTTTGCGGGGCGAGCTATCTTCGGGCTGGTCGAGGAGGCTCCCCGCCATCCCGGGCGGCTCTACCTGGACGTCGGGCAGCAGGAGGGCGAGGAAACGCTGCACGACGCCCGCCGGCTTCGCGACCTCCTGCTGGCGAAGGGATACGTGCCCGGCGAGCAGCTGCGCTACGTGGAGGAGCGCGCGGGAGCCCACGAGGAGGCGGCCTGGAGCCGGCGCTTCCGTGCCGCTCTCCCTTTCCTCGTCCCCTCCCCGGAGTAGCCGTGCATCACGAGTACCACCGCTGGTACAGCCCCGCCCTTGGCCGGGAGATGGGGCTGGAAGTCGTGGGGCACCACGGCGCGCGGGTGCTGGCGTTCCCCACGTCGATGGGGACGCACCGCGAGTGGCTCGACCGCAGGATGCACGAAGTGCTCGCCGACCATATCGACCAGGGATGGATCCAGCTCTTCCTCCTCGATCACCTGCCGGGTGAGACCTGGTACGCCGAGCACCTGCACCCCGGCGCCCGGGCCTGGCGATTCCTCCAGTACGATCGGTACCTGGTGGACGAAGTGCTGCCGTTCACCGCGAGCCGCAACGGGAATGCCTACGTCATCGCCACCGGGGCGAGTCTCGGGGCGTACTACGCGGCGTGCCTGGGATTCAGGCATCCGCACCTCGTGAACCGGATCCTCGGCATGAGCGGCACCTACGACATCCGTCGCCTGACCGGCGGGTTCTCGGACCAGACCGTCTACGCCTGCAATCCTCCCGAGTTCCTGCGGAACGAGCACGAGCCCTGGCGCCTCGACGCCCTTCGCCGCCAGGATATCATCCTCGCCGTCGGACGGGACGATCCGGCATACCCCGACAACGAGGCGCTGTCGGCCACGCTCTGGAGCAAGGGGATCGGCAACGCCTTGCGCATCTGGGACGGCTGGGGACACGATTGGCCCTACTGGGAGCGGATGATCCGGCTGTACATCGGAGGGCACGACTGATCATGGCACGTGCGACACGGACAGCAACCAAGCGAGTGGGACTCATCGTCGGGCGCGAGTGGTCGTTCCCTCCGGCGTTCATGGAGGAGGTGGCGAAGCGGGACGCAGGGGTGACGGTGGAGTATGCCAGAATCGGTGCCACGTCCATGGACCAGCCGTGTCCCTACGACGTGGTGATCGACCGCATCTCGCACGAGGTGCCCTTCTACCGCACCTGGCTCAAGAAGGCGGTGCTGGACGGCGTCACCGTGGTCAACAACCCGTTCATGTGGAGCGCGGACGACAAGTTCTTCGGCGCCGCGCTGGCGACCCGGTTGGGGGTGGCATCGCCCAAGACCGTGGCGCTGCCCAACAAGTCCTACGTGCCCGGCATCGTCCCCGACGAGAGCCTGCGGAACCTCGAGTTCCCACTGGACTGGGAGGGACTGGCGCGGGACATCGGCATGCCGTGCATCCTGAAGGACGCGCATGGCGGCGGCTGGAAGGAGGTCTACGTGTGCCGCTCGCTCGACGAGCTGCTGCACCACTACGACCGCTCCGGGCTGCTCACCATGGTGGTGCAGGAGTACGTCCAGTGGGACCGGTTCGTCCGATGCCTGTGCATCGGCCAGGAGGACATCCTGGTCATGCCGTACGACCCACGGGAGCGGAAGTACCTGGTGGATCCCGGCTATCTCTCCGCCGAGCTCGAGGCACGCATCGCCGAGGACGCGAGAACGCTGGTCCGGGCGCTGGGGTACGACATGAACTCCATCGAGTTCGCGATTCGTGACGGAGTGCCGTACGCGATCGACTTCATGAACCCGGCCCCGGACATGGACATCTACTCGCTCACGCCGACGTACTTCGAGTGGACCGTTCGGGCGATGACCGAGATGGCGATCCGGCTCGCGAAGAAGCCACGCCGGCAGTCGCGCGCCCTCAAGTGGGACGCCGCCTTCACCGCGGGGCGCTGAGCGAGGCGCCGTGCAGGAGGCGATCGCCCACTATCACGAGCTGCTGACCGACGAGCTGGCGCAGGCCTCCTGGGCCATGCTCTCGGACCAGCTGCGCCGCCGGGGGCTCGTGTTCGGTGAGCGGCCGGTCGCGACGGTGCTCCGGCCGCGCTTCCTGACACTGGCGCGGTACCGGGTGCTCCAGCAGCGGGTCCGGCTGCTCATGGCGGCCTTCGGCAAGGTGTACGAGCGGGCCATGGCCGACCCGGAGTTCCGGCGGCAGTTCCGGCTGGCGGACTGGGAGGAGCGCCTGATCCGACTCGATCCGGGGCTGCGCCAGCCGAGCCCCACGTCACGGCTGGACGCCTTCGTCATGGACGACGCCGACACCATGGCGCTGACCGAGTACAACGCCGAGACGCCCGCCGGCGCGGGGTACAACGACGCGCTGGTCGCCTCGTTCGCCGACCTGCCGGTCATGCGCGCATTCGGCCGCAGGTTCGAGGCCCGGCCGCTCGTCGCCCGTCACGGCGTGCTCCACGTGCTGCTCGATGCGTACGAGGAATGGGGTGGCGGCCGCAGGCGGCCACGGGTGGCGATCGTCGACTGGCCGGAGGTCCCGACCCACAGCGAGTTCGTCCTCTTCCAGGAGTACTTCGAGGTTATCGGGGTGGAGGCGGTCATCGCCGATCCACGGGAGCTGGACTTTCGGGCCGGGCGGCTCTATGCGGGTGGCGGGCCGGTGGACCTGGTGTACAAGCGGGTGCTGCTCGCCGAGCTGGTCGAGCGCTGCGGCCTGGAGACCCCGCTGCTCCAGGCGGTGGCGGCGCGGGCGGTCTGCATGGTGAACACACCGCGGTGCAAGGTCCTCCACAAGAAGGCGAGCCTGGCGGTGCTTTCGGACGAGCGCAACCGGACGCTCTTCACCGTCGAGGAGCGGGCCTGCATCGCGGCGCATGTGCCCTGGACCCGGGTGATGGAGGAGCGCCGCACCGAGTACGCGGGCACGCCGGTCGACCTGGTAGCCTTCGTGCTGGCCTCGCGCGAGCGCCTGGTGCTCAAGCCCAACGACGACTACGGCGGGACCGGGATCGTCCTGGGCTGGGACGTGGACGACTCGACCTGGGAGCGGGCGGTCTCGACGGCGCTCGCGAGCCCGTACATCGTACAGGAGCGGGTCGCCATTCCCTCGGAGCCGTACCCGAGCGTAGTGGACGGCCGCACGGTGTTCGCGGAGCGGATGATGGACACCGCTCCCTTCGTCTGCCACGGCGACTACGCCGAAGGATGCCTTACCCGCCTCTCCACCGCCGCGCTGCTCAACGTGACGGCGGGGGGAGGCTCGACCGTCCCGACCTTCCTGGTCGAGCGTCGGTGAACGGATCGGAAAGGAGACCGGATGCAGCCCCCATCGCTCACCCTCGGCGTGGAGGAAGAGTACCAGATCATCGACCCGAAGACCCGGGAGCTGACCTCGTACATCACCCAGATCCTCGAAGCCGACCACCGCTTTCTGGAGCAGGTGAAGCCCGAGCTGCACCAGTCGATCGTCGAGGTGGGGACCAAGGTCTGCCGCACTCCGGCGGAAGTGCGGACCGAGCTGGTGAACCTGAGGGGCGCGGTAATCGAGCTCGCCGCCCGAAACGGGCTCAAGATCGCCGCGGCGGGGACGCACCCGTTCTCATCCTGGGTGAAGCAGGAGATCACGCCGCTGGAGCGATACCTCGGGGTGAAGGAGGACATGCAGGACCTGGCGCAGCGCCTCCTCATCTTCGGGACCCACGTGCACATCGGGATCGAGGACCGGGAGTTCCTGATCGACGCGCTCAACGTCTCCCGCTACTTCCTGCCCCACATCCTCTGCCTCTCCACCAGCTCACCCTTCTGGAACGGGCGGAACACCGGTCTCAAGTCCTATCGCAGCGTCGTGTTCCGCGGCTTTCCCAGAACGGGGGTGCCGCGCATCATTCCGAACTGGGCGGAGTACGCCAGCTACCTGGAGACGCTGACCTCTACGGGCTGCATCCCTAACGCGTCGAAGATATGGTGGGACGTCCGGCCGAACTGGAACTATCCGACCCTGGAATTCCGGATCTGCGACGTGTGCACCCGGGTGGACGAGGCGGTGGCGGTGGCCGCGATCTTGCAAGCCATCGTCGCCAAGCTGTGGAAGATGCGGCGGGAGAACATCACCTTCCGCACCTACTCCACGGACCTCATCGAGGAGAACAAGTGGCGAGCGGTGCGGTTCGGGCTGGAGGGTAATCTCATCGATTTCGGCAGGCAGAAGGAGCTGCCGGCGGCCGATCTGATCCGCGAGCTGCTCGACTGGTTCATCGGGGACGTGGTGGACGAACTGGGGAGCCGGGCGGAAGTGGAGTACGCCTATCGGATCCTCTCGGAGGGGTCCAGCGCGGACCGGCAGCTGGCGACGTACCGCCGCACCGGCGACCTCACCAGCGTGGTGGACCAGCTGATCGCGGAAACGGAGGAAGGGGTGGTTTCGGGAACCCCGGGCGGGCAGGTCGTGTTCAAGGCCGACAGCCCCGGCATGTGAGGGTTGTCGCGGCGCATCCCGGCCCATATTGCTATCGATAGGGCAGGCAGACGCCCAGGTGTCCCGCCTCACCGGTTCGAGGGCCGGACCTCGCAACATCAGACAAGGAGATCGAGTGCGCCGCAGGCCGCTCATCGGTATTCCGACCCAGACGCTCCACTCCATCGACGGCATCCCTCCGGGGCTGCCGGACTCTTGGGTCATGAACCAACGCTATTCCCGCGCCGTGGCGACGGCGGGAGGGCTGCCGGTGATGATCCCCCTGCTCGACGAAGAGGAGGACACCCTCCGCGCCCTCTATGACCGCCTCGACGGATTGCTCCTGCCGGGCGGCGTGGATCTGGACCCCGCCGCCTACGGCGAGACGCCGCTGCCGACCTGCGGGCGGCTGGACCCGGCCCGCGACCGGGTGGAGCTGCACCTGGCGCGCTGGGCGGTGGCGGAGGGGAAGCCGCTCTTCGGGCTCTGCCGCGGACTGCAGATCGTCAACGTCGCCTTGGGCGGCACCCTGTACCAGGACATCGCGGCCCAGCGGAGCGACGCGATCAAGCACGACTACTTCCCCACCGCAGGCTATACCCGCGACCACTTGGCCCACCCGGTGACCGTCGCGGCCGGCTCCCGGCTGGATTCGCTGGTAGGCACCGCTCCGCTCAGGGTGAACAGCATGCACCACCAGGCGGTCAAGGATCTCGCGCCCGGTCTGGTCTCGAGCGCTGTCGCGCCGGACGGCCTGGTCGAGGCGGTCGAGTCGCCCGATGGCCGGTTCCTCCTGGGCGTGCAATGGCATCCCGAGGCGCTCACCGACCGCGATCTCCGCATGCATCGTCTCCTCGCCGGCTTCGTCGACGCTGCCTCCCGGTAGTAACTTCCGGTCGCCACAGCGGCCGGAGCAGGGATGGCGGACCATATCGTCGAACAGACACCTCGCGTCAGACTCACCGCGTACTCCCACGGGGCGGGCTGCGCCTGCAAGCTGGGGGCGGTCGAGCTGGGCGACGTTCTCGCCCACCTGCCCGCGGTAGCCGACCCGCGCGTGTTGGTGGACGCGGCGAGCCGGGACGACGCCGCCGTGTTCCGCCTCTCCGCCGACCGCGCGCTGGTCGCCACGGTGGATTTCTTCACGCCTATCGTGGACGACGCCAGACAGTGGGGCGCGATCGCGGCCGCAAACGCGCTCAGCGACGTCTACGCCATGGGCGGGACGCCCCTCTTCGCGCTCAACCTGGTCGGCTGGCCGCGGGAGAAGCTGCCGTTCGAGCTCCTCGGCGAGGTGATCGCCGGCGCCTCGGCGATCGTGACCCACGCGGGCTGCGCGATGGTCGGCGGGCATTCGATCGATTCGCTCGAGCCGCTCTTCGGCATGGTCGTGGTGGGCGACGTGCACCCGGATCGCATGCTCACCAACGCGGGCGCCTGCGCCGGTGACGTGCTGGTGCTGACCAAGCCGCTTGGCACCGGCATTCTCACCACGGCCCTCAAGCGCGATGCGATGCTCGAGAGCGGCATTGGCGAGGCGGTACGCTCGATGACTACGCTCAACGCCGGCGCGGCCCGTGCCGCGCTCCAGGTGGGGGTCAGCGCCGCCACCGACGTCACGGGCTTCGGGCTGCTGCGGCACCTGCACAACATGCTCGCGGCGAGCCGAGTGGCCGCGGAGCTGGCCTTCGAGGCGCTGCCGATCCTCCCGCACGCGCTCAACCTGGCGGCCAGGGGCATCGTACCTGGCGGCACCCGGCGGAACCTGGAGGCTGCGGTGGACGTGAGCTGGGCCGAAGATCTGTCGCCCCACGAGCGGGTGCTCTGCGTGGACGCGCAGACATCCGGAGGGCTGCTCCTCGCGGTGCCGCCGGAGAACGAGACTGCCCTGCTGGAGGCCCTGCGGCAGGCGGAAACGCCGGCCGCGTCGGTCGTCGGCCGACTGGTCGCGGGCCCCCCGGGGCACATCCGGGTGAGCCGGCGTCTCTGAGCCACGATCATGGCGATCCGCTGGACGACCCAACGCATGGACCAGCTGGAGAGCGCGGTCCGCCGGGGCCTGCGCGTCGCGCTGTCGCGCCGGGGGACTGAGTACGTGGTGGTCGCGCGCCGCATCGCCACGGTCGGGAGAAAGGAGGCGCTGATCGGGCATCTGCCGATGACCGGCGAGGAGCTGCCGTTCCTGCTGGACGAGATCGATCATTTCCAGGTGATCGAGTGAGCGGGCCCGTCGCCGTCCTCCACCTCGATGAAAGCTGCCTGGGCAACGGACGTGAGGGGGAGAACCCCGGCGGCGGCGGCGCGCTCATCGAGGTCCGGTCCAGGAACGGAGTGGTCCAGCGCCGGGACTACTACCTGCACGAGCCGGCCACGACCAACAATCGGATGGCCCTCAAGGGAGCGGCGTTCGTCCTCGATCTCCTGGCCGCCAAGGGCACTCGCCTCGACGTCCTGATGGTCTCCGATTCCCAGTACCTCGTCCGGGGCATGCGGGAGTGGGTGGAGGGATGGAAGGCGCGCGGCTGGACCCGGAAGGGCGGGCCGATCGAGAACCTCGAGCTCTGGAAGCGGCTCGACCTGGCGCGGCGGAAGCACGCGGTGCAGTGGACCTGGCTCCGCGGCCATGACAAGCATCCCAAGAACGAGTACGCCGACCGGCTCGCCGTCCGCGCGGCGCGGGAGCAGCGGAGCACCGAAGGAGCGGTGGAGTCCGGATTCGACGATTGGCTCGCCACCGAGCGGGAGAAGGGCCTCTACGTCGGGTACGACCCCGACGCCGCCTTCGCTCGGCTGGAGGCGCGGGTCACGAAAGGCGAGCGCTTCCCGCTGGTGCTGGTCGAACAGGTTGCTTGACACCGCCCGGTCGAATTCTCTAAGCTGCCTTACCTTAAGCTCCCGTACCTTAAGCTGCCGTACCTTGCCACATCTCCGAGGGCGCCGGTGACCGAGGTCGAGAGATTTTTCCGCCGCCTGGTCAGCACGCTGGCCGCCACCGACCCGGCGCGACTCCAGGGGCCGCTGCCCCTGGACGACATCACCGGCTCGATCCTGCCGTATCGCACCAACCGTCGCGCGCTCCAGGTGGACACGGTCGAGGACTATGAAGCGGTGCTGCTGCGCCTCTGCGCCGGCGAAGGGGACCTGGTGCGGACCGAGCCCGAGGAGGCGCGGGCGCGCTTCGTCCAGGAGAGCCGGAGCCCGAACCCGGACCTCACGGCGCTCTACTCCTTCGAGGAGGTGCGACTCACGCTGCAACCCGAGCCGCTGCTCTGGGCGCTCGCACCCGATCCCCGGGCGGACTACCAGGCCCCTGCCCGCACTCCCGCAGCCAGTCACGAATACGAGCCGAGGTTCGGGACCGAGCCCGAGCTCGAGTCGGGTCGCGAGTGGGAGCTCGTGTCGGATCACGGGAGGGCGCAAGCGACCGGGCGCGAGATCGAGCCCGAACCGGCACCGGAGCCACCGGCCGCGGCGGAGGCCCAGGCAGAGCGGGGGGCCGAGGCCGAGCGCCGGGCCGAACGCGATGTCGCGGCCGAGCGGGAGGAGGAGCCCCTAGCCGAGCCCGAGCCCACGTTCGTGCTGGGGGCCGCGCCCCGTGTGGTGCCGCCAGGCCTGGGGGGGCTTGGCCTCGGAGCCGGCGACGCGCCGGACCCGAAGCCCGACTGCCCCTACTGCGGCGGGTCGCTCCCCACCAACCGGCCGGTGAACTTCTGTCCCCACTGCGGCCAGAGTCAGACGCAGATCCTCTGCCCCGAGTGCCGCAGCGAGGTGGAGCCCGGGTGGAGGCATTGCGTCAACTGCGGCGCCGCGGTCGGCGAGGCGTAAGCCGTGACGACGTGGAGCACGCTCAGCCCGAAGGACGTGCTCTCCGTGATTCTGGGTGGCGGTGCCGGCACCCGGCTCTTCCCGCTCACCAAGGACCGCGCCAAGCCCGCCGTACCTCTGGGCGGGAAGTACCGCATCGTCGACATTCCCATCAGCAACTGCCTGAACGCGGACCTCCGGCGCATCTGCCTGCTCACCCAGTTCAACAGCAGCTCGCTCCACCGTCACATCCAGGAGAGCTACCGCTTCGACAACTTCGCCCCCGGCTTCGTCGAGATCCTGGCGGCGCAGCAGCGCACCGAGAGCGAGAGCTGGTACCAGGGCACCGCCGATGCCGTGCGCCAAAACCTGGTGCATCTCGGCGACTACCCGCACCGCCTGGTCCTGATCCTCTCGGGCGACCAGCTCTATCGGATGAACTTCCGGCAGCTGCTCGAGCGCCACGCCGCGAGCGGCGCCGAGGTGACCGTCGCGACCACGCCGGTCCGCCCCGAGGCGGCCCACGCCTTCGGCATCATGGGCATGGACCCGAGCGGCCGGGTGGTCCGATTCGTGGAGAAGCCCTCCGATCCGGAAGTGCAGCGCTCACTGCGGGTGGACTGGTCGCGGGTCGAGGAGCTGGAGAGCCCCGTGGACCCGGACGCGCTCCCCGCCTCCATGGGGATCTACGTCTTCGATCGCGCCGTGCTCGCGGAGGCGCTGCAGGGGACCGAGGCCGACTTCGGCAAGCACGTGATTCCCCGGATCATCGCGACCCACCGGGTGCACGCCTTCCAGTATCAGGGGTACTGGGAGGACATCGGTACGATCCGGTCCTTCTACGAGGCCAACCTGGACCTCTGCGAGCCGCTCCCCAAGTTCAACTTCTACGACCCCACCGCGCCGATCTTCACGCACGCGCGCTACCTGCCCGGCACCAAGATCATCAAGAGCCGGATCGAGCGTTCCGTCATCGCCGACGGCTGCATCATCAACGACGCGTTCATCGAGCACTCCCTGGTGGGGGTGCGTGCCCGGATCGAGGCCGGGGCCACGATTCGCGACTCGCTCATCATGGGCGCCGACTACTACGAAACCCCGGACCGGCCGGGGCCGGGCGGCGCGCCCCCGCTCGGAATCGGTCAGGGCGCC
>DATABZ010000192.1:0-5447 GCA_036259315.1 Gemmatimonadales bacterium
CACCGACGCGGCAGCGGACGCCCAGCCCTTGCCCGGCTCCCCGCCGTAGCAGTGGAACTGGAGGTGGGTGAAGTGCGCGCGCCGGCCGGCGAGCGTCTGCATGCTCGCGAGCGTGGTCGCCGCGTTGCCGGCCACGCCCAGGTTGTTGCAGTGGATGTGCACCGGGTGCGGGAGCCCCAGCTGGTTGGCGGCGTCGGTGAGGGTCTCGAGGATGGCGCGCGGAGTCACCTTCCGCCCCGAGATCTCGTCGTCGAGGCCGGTCACGTTCCGCTGACCGGTCTTCCAGGCCTCGACCCCGCCCGGGTTCACGATCTTCACGGCGTAGCCGCCGGTCGCACCGAGAAGCCACGCGGCGTAGTCCCGCGCGCGGTCCCGCTCCCCGCGCTCGATCTGGCGGAGCAGGTACTCGTCGTTGCCCATGAGGACGAAGATCCCGCCGTCCACGCAGGGCGTATCGTCCAGCTCCGCGTGGCTGTGGCGGGCGAGCAGCGGCGCGACCGCGGCGTCGAACGCCGTGGTGTAGCCCAGGCCGGCGTAGCGATAGCCGGTCGTGAAGGTGGTCGGAACCGTGCCGCCGCTGCCCGATAGGCCCTCGCCGTCGAAGAGCGCGGGCGCGGGCGCAGGATCGGCGGCGTGCTCGTCCGCGATGAGGCGTCGCGCGTGGTTGCAGCTCGAGCTCGCGAAGTGCGCGTGGATGTCCACCCCGCCCGGCATCACCACCATGCCGCGTGCATCGAGCGTGGGGACGCCGGTCGGCAGGGACGCGACGATCCGGCCGTCCTCGATGCAGACGTCGCGCTCCTCGCCGTCCACCCCGTTCGCGGGGTCGTGCACCGCTCCCCCGACGATGCGTAGGCGGTCCGGCGGGCTCATCGGGCCGTCTCCACCGGCTGTGCTCGGACCGCGCGGAGCAGCAGGCTCAGAGTCTCGGCCGCCTTCCTGGGGTGCACCAGCACGGGCGAGAGCGGCAGAGGCACGTCGTCCATGCGATAGCCGATGCCACCCTCGTGGATCCCGGCGACACCGGTGTCGATCGCCACCCGAGCCCCGGCCGCCTCGCTCGCCCTGGGCCCGACGACGACGGAGGGAACGCCCTCGAGCGGAAGCGCGCCGTCGCCCAGCGCGGCGGCCGAGCCCGCGACCAGCACGGCATCCGCACCGCCGGATCGCAGGCGCTCGAGACCAGAGCGGCCCGGCCGATAGCGCGGATGGCCGTCGCGGAAGCTGACCCGCATCGGGTAGCCGGTCTGCCAGGTGAGCGCCGCCTCCGCGCCGGAGCGGTTGCCGCCCTCCCGGAGACTGCTCACGGCGGCACGGCCGGGTCCGTTGAGCAGCTGGGCAAGCGCCAGCAGGCTCTCGGTCCGCTGGTCGTCGGCAGGGTTCTTCCCCGGTTCGGCCTCGTGCACCAGGGCGACGTATCGGCCACCGAGCAGGCGCTCCGCGATCGCGAGCGCGGGCCGGAGCTCCTCGGGCAGGTCGGGGAACTGCTGCCCCCGAACCACCGCAGCGCGACCGGGCAGGGCGGCGACACGGCGGAGATCCGGCCGTCGCGCACCCGCACCTCGAGATCGTCGCAGCCGCACCCGCAGCCCAGGCAGGTGACCGACCGGAACACCTGGTCACGGCTCATGCGGCGCCCCGGACGGCGGAGTCGAGGCCGCGGTACACCGCTGCCGCCTTCGACTCGAGAGCTCGCAGACATGCCCCTCGGTCCGGAGCGGAGGCGAAGACGGTGCAGATCGGCCGCCCGCGCCCGATCCGCTGCCCCGGGTGCGGGATGTCGGCCATGGCCGGATCTCCCAGCCACCGCCGGGTGGCGCCGACCCTCACGTCATCCCGGGCGAAGACCACCGCCTTGCCGTGCACAACGCGCCACGGGCATGGTGGGGCCTCGGGCAGCCTGCCGCCACACGCATCCGCGTGCAGGGTAAAGAGCGGGAGCCCGGCGCCCCGCTCCAGCAGCTCCATGGAAGCGGAGAATCGCGGATTCACCTCGATCGGCCAGGGCACACCGCCGCTGGCGATGAAGTCGATCCCGTTGAGGCCGACCAATCCGTACTCCCGCACCACCGCGGCCGCGAGGGCTTCGGCACGGTGTCGCAGCGCCTCCTCGGCCGGGAAGAGCCTGGTGCCCATCAGGCTCCCGCAGTAGCGGAACCCACGGGCGCCGAATGCCCGGCGGCCGACCAGCTGGCGGGAGAGACCCAGCGCGAGAGAGCGACGCCCATCCGCCAGGAACACCATGGAGCCCGGCGCCCCACGAATGCGCTCCTGGAGATACTGGTGCCGAGCGACCGGGCGGCCCGGGTGCCAGGCCGCCGTGCCGTGGCCGCCGCCCGAGCGGCGCGGCTTGAGCAGCCAGCGCCCCGTGGCAGCGACTCGCTCTGGCGGTGGCGCGGCGCGGGTGGCCGGAGTCTCGAAGCCCAGCCGGCGCAGTGTGCGCATCAACTCCAGGTGATCGCGAACCCGCCGGATCACCGGGGCCGGGTTGCCGAGGAGCCGGCGGCCCCGGGCGAGGTCCGCGACCGCGGCCGGATGGTTCTCGAAGTTGGACGTGTACGCGACGACATCGGCGAGGGTGCTCCGCGTGGCGGCGACCGCGGCGGCTGGGTCGAAGCCGCCGTGCTCACCCCGAGCTACGACCACGTCGGCGCAGGCGCGGAGATCCAGGTCGCCGAAGGCGTCTGCGGCGGTGATCGACCAGCCGGCAGCTGCTGCGGAGAGGGCCAGGGGCCGCGTCGTCACACCCGCCACGAGCAGGCGGCGGGGGCCCTCAGTCATCGGATTCCAGCGCCAGCCGCCGCCGGGCAGTGGACGCGCTGATGAGGTGGAGATGGTCGAGCACCGTACCGTGGGCCTCCCCGATGCGGATTCGCTTCACCAGCGCCTCGTGGCGTCCGCCGGCGAGCCCGTCGGCGATGAGCGCCGCTCCCTGGGCGCCCTGTTTCGCGACCAGTGCGAAGCCCTCCAGCCGCCGCACCGTGGCGACACTGGACAGCGCTCGCTGCAGGCGGGCCAACACGTCGGCGTCCGCGGCACCCCGTCCGGAAACCAGCACGTCTTCCGCCCGCGGCGCGGATACTCTGAGCTGGGCCACGGCCTTGACCGCGCCCTCGACGTAGGCCCGGAGCGCCAGCGCCCGGGCTTCGCGCCCGGACCGGGCGACCGTCTCCGCGCCGCCGCGGAAGAGCATTCCCTTGTCCACCCGGCCGGCGAGGAAGGCCACCTCCCCATCCAGTGCACCGGCGGCGCGCCAGCCCAGCGGCCCGCTGGTGCCTCCCAGCCCGTCCACGATCTGGCCCCGGTCCACCGCCACCCCGGCCGAGAACGCGCCGCCAAGCTCCAGCAGGATGAGGGAGAGGTCCTCCACGGGCTGGCCGGTGCGCTCCCGCTGCTCCTCGATGGCGAGTGCCGCGGCGCAGACCTTGTCGGCCGTCCCCATGTCCACCCGGTTGAGCTTGCGGTGCTCGGGGACGGTATCGAGATGGATCACACCGGGAATCAGGACCGCCGGCAGGTCCGATGCGGCCAGCCGCTTCACCAGGCGGCGAAGGCCGCCGATCCCGCCGCGCTCGTCGGGCCCCGCCAGGAACGCGAGGCGCAGCTCCTCGTCGGTGGCGCCGCGCGCGGGCCGGAGCGGCAGGCCATAGCCCGATGGGGCGACGACCAGATCGGGCCCGCCCGGGCCGCGCAGCGCTGCGATGAAGCCGTCGGGGTCCGCGACCGCTTCGGCGGTGGGCCAGGTGAGATCGAGCGAGAGGCGCCCTTCGACCAGACCGCAGACGTCGATGCTCACGGTGCCCGCATCAATGCCGACGACGCGAGGCATAGAGGCCTACTTCTTCTTGGTCACCAGCTCCCGGGCCACCTCCGCAATCGTCTCGGCATCCAGCACGAGATCGTTGCGGGTGAACAACCGGGCCACGCACGCCTTGTGCAGCTTGGTCTTGAAGTTGCCGACGCCGAAGGCGCCGTACACCACCACACCCTCCCGGGTGGCGCCCGAGTCGTTGACCTCGACGCCCTCGATGCCCAGGGGCGGCACCGCGTTCAGATCCACCGCGATCTTCAGGGTCTTGGCGCCGGTCCAGGCCGACTTCGGCACCATCTGCACCCCGGCGGGACCCGAGTTGAGCAGCACGTCGATCCCCTCGCACAGCTTCGGCAGCGTCGCCGGGTCGGTCATCGTCGTGGCCTCGACCTGGACGTTGAACCGCGCGCTGATGAACTGCCGGGCCTTCTCGCCCTGCTCGGGCTTGCGCGACGTGATGGTGACGTGGGCGCCGTCCTTCGCGAGGAGACCGGCGGCCCGCTGTCCCACGGGACCGGTGCCGGCCAGGATCAGGACCTTCTTGCCGGCCAGGTCACCCAGCGTCTCCTCGATCCTCACCACCGCGGCGACGGCCGTCGTGTTGGACCCGTTGGAGTCCAGCATGATGGAGACGGTGAACGGGTCGAAGAGCGCATCCTGCGCCATGGCCAGGAGCTGCTCTCCGGCCGACATGTTGTTGCCGCCGATCCAGACCGCCGTGTTGTGCAGGTCTTTGGGGCCCCGCGTGAAGATGCAGCCGTGGATGAGGTCGCGGACGTCGCCTTCGGTGACGCCGCCGTAGCTCATGATGTCGTCGGCACCCGCGTCGTACGCCACCACCTGATCGAAGACACTCGGCAAGCGCGAGCTGTCGAGCTGCAGCAGAAGCTTACGCATTCCTGGAACGGCCTCCCTCGGTCGCTCGGTCTGAGAACGAACGAGGGGCGGCCCACTGTCGGGCGCGCCCCTCGCCGGAACAACGAAACAGCGGGACTGTAGCGATCAGCCTTCGGCGCCGCTGGCGAACGGATGCCGCGCGGCCTTGTACTTCTGGAGCACCTCGTCCACCGTCGGCTTGCCCTGGAGCGCCCGAGCGATCGACTCCTTCGTCGCCTGGTAGTTGTACTGGTAGATCTTCTTGTCGTCCTCGGCCTGCCAGTGGATGAACACGCCCACCAGCACGCAGAGATCGTTGGCCTGCGACTTGGAGATGACCCCTTCGTTCACCGAATCCACCACCGCGCGCGCGACCGCCGCCTGGGCCGGGCCGAACATCTGCACCGCCTGCTTGGCGCCCTTGATGGTGACCTTGTTGAAGAGCAGGGTGTCGGGCTTGGCGGGGAGGTTCGGCGTCACGACGGCGAGCAGGGTGGTGAAGCCGTCGGTGTTGCGGGAGAGCGCCTGGGCGAACGCGTGGCCGAGGGGGCCGGACTTCGACCCGATCATCAGGTCGATGTGGGCGACCTCGTTGCCGTCGCCGACGAGCGATTCACCAATGAAGTAATCCGCGGCCATACCTGCCTCCATAGTGGCTTTACCAGTGAGAAACGAGAGGATCTGGCGAAACATACGCAGCTCGACGAGGGAAGAGTTTTCCGGCACCGGAGCGACGTGGAGAGGAGCCACGCGGTCCCGC
>DATABZ010000193.1:0-5429 GCA_036259315.1 Gemmatimonadales bacterium
GTGGCCTCCTCGACCGCGCCGATGAGGACCTCGCCGTTCTCCGCGGTCTGGGTGAGCGTCGCGCTCATCTCCTGGATCGAGGCGGAGGTCTGGTCCACGTTCGCGGCGAGCGCCTCGGCGCTGCGGGCCAGGTTCTGCATCTGGGAGGCGATCTCCACCATCGTGGAGGACGTCTCCTCGGTCGAGCTCGACTGCATCTCGGCGCCCTTGGCCATCTGGGTCGAGGACGCCGAGATCTCTTCGGCCGACATGGCCACGGCGCGGGAGGAGACCGCGATCTGGGTGGCGATCTCGCGCAGGTTCTTCACCATCTGCCGCATCGAATGCTCGAGCCACCCGATCTCGTCCCGCGACTTGCTCCGGATGTCGGTGGTCAGATCGCCCTTGGACACCTGCTCGGCCAGCACGCCGAGCTGGGTGAGCGGATCGGCGATGAGGCGGGCGAGGCCCAGCGCGAGCAGCACGCCGGCCCCGACGGTCACCATCATGAGCAGGAGGATCGTGGCCCGGGAGTCCTGGAAGATCTGCTCGGCGGCGCGCACGTCGGTACCTGCCGCGTTGAGGCGATCCAGCGCGCGGATGGCCTGCCAGCCGAGCGCGATGGTGAGCACCAGCACCACGGCGAATCCGGTGAGGATCTTCCGGCGAATCGTCCAGTCCTTGATCGTCTGCTGCCAGCCGTTGGCCATCGTCGCGGCGTCCTTGTACGGAGCTGAGGGAGACTAGGGGTTGAGAACCAGCACCTTGTCGAGATCGAGCAGCATGATGAGCCGGGAGTTCCACCGGGCCACGCCGGTGAGGAAGTCGGTCTCGGCGGTCACCACCTCCTCGGGAGGCGGGGCTACGCTGTCCACCGGCACTTTGCTCACCTGTGACACCCGGTCCACCAGCAGACCGAGCGCCCGGCCCATCACCTCCACCACCACGATGCGCGACGTCGGGGTGATCACCGCCGGGGCGAGGCCGAGCCGGGTCCGGATCTCGACCACGGCGAGGATCCGCCCCCGCAGATTGGTGACGCCACGCACGTGCGCCGGCACCTGCGGCACCCGGGTGATGCCGTCCACCCGGATCACCTCGCGCACCTGGGTGACCGGGATCCCGAACTCCTCCCGGTCCAGGGCGAACGTCAGGAGATGGAGCATCGCGGCCGGCGCGGCCGCATCGGTCGCGGCAGCCGGCAGCGAGTCCGCAAAGCCCAGCAGAGGGTCGGCGACCGCCCGCGCGTCAGTTGACATGCCCGGCTCCGTCGAGAATGCGGACCACGTCGAGGATGCAGGCGACCCGGCCATCGCCGAGGATCGTGGTACCGGAGACCACGGCGGGCCGGCCCAGGGCCGGGTCCAGGCCCTTCACCACGACGTCCTGGTGGCCGATGAGACGGTCCACCAGCAGTCCACGCCGCCTGGCGCCCGCCGTCATGACGACGTAGAAGGGCCGCTGGGCCCCGGAGGGCGCCGGTGTTCCGAGGACGGCGCCGGCATCGGCCACGTGAATCAGGTCTCCCCGCCATTGCGTGACCCCCTGATTGTTGATTTGCCGGATCGCCTCGGGCTCGGCGCGCACCGTCTCCGCCACGTGCGAGAGCGGCACCGCGTAGCGCTCGCGGTCCACCTCGACGATCAGCGAGCGCACGATCGCGAGCGTCACCGGAAGGCTCAGCGTGAAGACGGTGCCCCGTCCCGGCCGGCTCTCCACCTCGATGGTACCGCCGAGCGCGTGGATCACGTTGGCGGCGACATCGAGCCCGAGGCCGCGGCCGGAGAGCGTCGTGACCCGGTCGGCGGTGGAGAGCCCGGATACGAACACGAGGTTGTACAGCTGGGCGGCGTCGGCGTTCCGCACGTCGAGACCCAGCGCCTCCGCCCTGGCCCGGATCCGCTCCGCGTCGAGTCCGCGGCCGTCGTCGCTCACCCGGATCATCACCTGCGCCGACATCGGCGCGGCGTGCAGCCGGATCACGCCTTCGGCCGGCTTGCCGGCCCGGGCCCGGTCTTCGGGCCGCTCCACACCGTGCGCCACCGCGTTGCTCACCAGGTGGAGCAGCGGCTCGCTCAGCCGGTCGAGCACCGCCTTGTCGAGCGTGGTCTCGCCGCCGGTGATCTCGAGACGCACCTTCTTGCCCTCGGCATGGGCGACGTCGCGCACCAGCCGGGGAAAGCGGCTCAGCACGGTCGACACCGGAAGCAGGCGGGTCTCCATCAGGGTGGACTCGAGCCGGGTCAGCGTCTTCTGGAGGGAGAGCACGGCCTGATCCAGCTCGTCGATCTCCTCGCAGGCGCCGGCCCGCCGCGCCAGGCGGCGCTGCACGTCGGCGAGCGCGGAGTGCTGGATCAGGCCCTCGCCGAGCACCTCCAGCATCGCGTCCAGGCGGCGGAAGTCGATCCGGACGACGTTGCCCGCGGCGCCATCGTCGGTAGCGCGGGGTCCTCGGCGCTCGTTCTGTCGCCGCTCGCTCCGCGCGGCCGCGGCGCCCGGTGCGGCCGCAAGGTAGTCCCGCACCCGCTCCACGAAGTCCGCCGCGGGCCCCGGGTCGGCCTCGGGTGAGGCGGCCCCGACGAGCTCCACCAGCAGGCCGCCGCCCGCCACGAGCAGCGCGGCTGCGTCATCCGTGCGGGCGGCGGGCGCGCGTCCCAGGAAGCCGCAGGCGTCCTCCAAGGCATGGGCCACGTCCCGCATCGGCGAGAGGCCCATCATGGCGGAGTTGCCCTTGATGGTGTGGAGGCGGCCTTTCACCGTCGTTAGCAGATCGTCCCCCGGCTCACCGGCCCGCCAGCGCCGCTCCAGCTCGACGAACGCGTCGCCGACCTGCTCGGCCAGAGGCAGGCACTCCACGACGTAGTCCTGGAGCAGATCCCCGAAGGGATGCATGTCCGCGCTCACGCCGCTCCCCGGCTCCGCCGCAGCTCCCGGGCGCGGCGAACCAGCGCCTGGATGTCGGAGGGCTGAAACGGTTTGCGGAGGTAGTCCCAGGCCCCGACCGCACGCCCGCGCGCTTCGTCCTCCTCGCTGCCTTCGGTGGTGACCAGCGCGACCGGGATGTGGGGGTGCAGCCGCTCCGCCTGCCGGCGCTCGAGCACCTCCAGTCCGTTCATCTCCGGCATGTTGAGGTCCAGCAGCACGAGCGTGAGGTCGGGATGGGCGGCGAGCAGCCCGTAGCCCTCCCGGCCGTTGCCGGCGTAATGCACGGTGCTGCCCGCGAGGTCGCCCTGGGAGAAGATCAGGCGGTACATCTGGTGGAGCAGCTTGGAGTCGTCGATGACGAGAAAGGATTCGGGCATGGTCATCCTTGCGGTGAGTCGATGACGTTCTGCACGATGCTCCTGAGCGCCTGCGGCGACCACGGCTTCTTCACGATCGCCGCGACACCGAGCGTCCGCGCCTGCTCCATGAGCTCCGAGTCGTCCGACTCGGCGGTGGTCACGATGACCGGCGTCCGGCCGTGGACCGGCTGCCGACGGAGCGCGCGGAGAAACTCCACGCCGTCCATGTCCGGCATCCGGAGATCGAGCAGCACCGCGTCGAAGGGCTTCCTGGAATCCTCCAGCAGCGCCATGGCCGAGCGTCCGCTCTCCGCGGGCCTGAGGTCGTTCATCTGATTGGGAAAGGCGAGGCCGAACATCTTTCGCAGGAGCGGCGAATCTTCGACCACCAGAAGCCTCATCCGCCTTGCCTCCGTGCTGGGTGCGACTCGGGTTCGGGACGCAGGGCGGGCTGCAGTGCAAGAGGCAAGCCCGCCCCGAACCCTCGAGGCAACTCTCCAGCGGAGAAGGCGTTGGCCTAGGAGGCCGAGGTCCGGGACGGAATGGAAGGCGGGTCTGGTGACAAGGTTTTGGGGATCTGCAAGGCGGTGCGCGTCGAGCGACCGGAGCGGAGCCCATGCTCACTCGCAATGACCGGGCTCGCGTCGCCCGACCCGCATCGGGATATTCCAGACGCGCCGGAGGGGTGCCTGCACGTCCCGAGCGGCGAGCCACCATTCCAGCGAGAGGAGCCGATATCAGCTACGGATGGCGGCAGGAACTGCGCGAGCTCGCGGCGTCGCTGGCGTCCCGCATTCGCCAGGGCGCCGGCGCGCTGGAGCGCCTGGTGGACCGCGACCCGTATCACATCGCGGCCTATCGCGGCTACGCCAACGCTGGCCGCGCGCTCGTCCTCGCGCGCGTGCTCCAGGACGAAGGGCTGGCCGAACCCACCGCGGGACACAGCAAGGTTCGCAATCTGCTCGCGATGCTGAAGCGGCTGGAGAGCGATCCGCTGCCGTTCGCCCGCGTCCGCGCCTGGCATCCCGGCGGGGAGCGCGACCTGGTGGCGGACGACGAGGGCTTCATCCGGGAGTGGCTCGAGCTCGAGCCGGCGGCCGGGTCGGAGCTGTGGGGCTCCGTGCACCTGGAGCTCCTCCAGGAGGGCCGTCCGCCCCGCGCCGCCGTCGCGCCCATTCTTACGGCGCCGCCGTCGGCTCACTACGGCGTCATCAGCGACATGGACGACACGGTGCTCCAATCCGAGGTCACCAGCTTCATCCGGGCGGCGCGCATCGTGCTCCTGGAGAACGCGCGTACCCGGCTGCCGTTCGCCGGCGTGTCGGCATTCTACCGCGCGCTGCACGAGGGCGGCGGCGGGGCGCGCAATCCGGTGTTCTACGTCTCCAGCAGCCCGTGGAACCTGTACGAGGTGATCAGCGAGTTCCTCGAGGCCCAGGACATCCCCGCCGGGCCGCTGCTGCTTCGGGACTGGGACCTGCGTCCCTCGATGCTGCGGAACCAGGCGCACAAAGCCGCTCACATCCGCGACATCCTCCAGACCTTCGCCTCGCTGCCGTTCATCCTGATCGGCGACAGCTCACAGGAGGATCCCGAGATCTACGCCGACATCGTGGCGGAGCATCCCGAGCGCATCCTCGCGGTCTACATCCGGAACGTGGAGCCACGCGCCGAGCGCTCGGAGTCGATCCGGCGTCTCTCCGAGCGGGTCGCCGCGGCCGGCTGCACCTTGGTGCTGGCGCCCGACACGCTGGCCATCGCCTCCCACGCGTCACTCCACGGCTGGATCCGGGACGAGGCGCTCCCCGCAGTGCGGGGGGAAAAACAGGCGGACGAGGGGGCGGGAGGAAAGGCGGACGCTCCCGGAATCCCCGAGCATCCGACGGCTCCCACGGTCGTGGTGGATCCGGACGTGAGCGCCGGGGACCTGGCCTAGCGTGCGCCGGGTCCTCGGGTCTCTCCTCGCGCCGGCCGTCTTTCTCGCGCTGCTCCTGCTGCCCATCCCCGGACTCACGCCCGAGGCCCACCGCCTCGCGGCCGTCATGGCGGCCGTCGTGGTGCTGTGGGTGACGGAGGCGCTGCCGCTCCCGGTGACCGCGCTGTTGGGAGCCTCGGCGTGCGTGGTGCTGGAGGTCGCGCCGGCGCGGGAGGTCTTCGCTCCTTTCG
>DATABZ010000194.1:0-9895 GCA_036259315.1 Gemmatimonadales bacterium
AGACGAAGTTGCTGTCGGTGTTCCGCTTGATCAGGTTGCCCGTGATCACGCCTCCTCGTTGACCGCGAACGCCTGGCCGTAGAGATCTCCCTCGAGTGGTGGCAGCTTCTTCGTTCCCCTCTGTTTGGTCCAGATGAAGCCGAACGGCTGGAAAGTGATGCCCGGCACGCTTCTCGGGTTGGAGAAGCCGACCACCTCGTCGCGCTCGTTGAGAGCCATGGGCGTGTGCCAGGCATCGCCTCCGAGATCCGGGATCCGCTTCGGCTTGCCGTCCTCCCAGATCACCGCGTGCTTCGCGCTGAGCTGGCCGACCGCGACGTCGCAGTCGCCGGAGATGCCCACCACCTGGCCGCGGTCGTTGATCGCGGTGGCGGCGGACGTCGAGTCCCTGCGCAGCGGGGGCAGCTCCCGGTGCCGGCCTCGCTTGGGCTCCCACAGCACCGCGCGGAACTGGAGCTTCTGCTCCCCGTTGCAGGTCGGATCCTCGACCTCCGTCTCCGCCCAGCCGACCACCTGGGCGTAGGTATTGACCGCGGTGGCGAAGCCATGGGTGCCACCGAGCGTCGCGAGCTCGTGCATCCGGCCGCCGTAGTACGCGAAGCCGCGGCACACGTGGTAGGTGGGAACCCCGCCGGGGAAGAACGCCGAGCAGCTCCAGGGCTCCCGGTTCGGGTCCGTGTCGGCGGTTTCCGCGATGCCGACCACCATGCCCCGGTCGTTCTGTCCCGGCCACTGCACGTTGCTGTTGGGCCCGCCCAGCGTGCCGAGATCCTGGATGCGCCCGTGGCGCCAGAGCACCGCGTGCCGGGTGCCGCCGGCGAGATCGGAGAAGCCGGCCAGCCGCCCGCGAATGTTGATGCTGGTGGCTACGCTGATCGCGCCGCCGAGGGTGGAGGAATACTTCTCGACCCGGTAACGCGCGGCCGGGGTGTGGCCGGCGAGCGGCTCCGCAGGCTCGGTGACCCGGGGTTCGTCGTTGCAGGCGAGGATCGCGGCGAGCAGGACGCCCGGCGCGCCGGATCCGGACCTCGAATCCGGCGCCTCCTTCCGGCCTGGCGATGTTGCAGCGACGAACGATGCCGCCGCGCGGACTACCTGCTCGAGGTCTGCTCCGCTTGCGCCGTGGTCGTCACCGTGGTATCGGCACCGACCTGGCCCGCGACCTGCTTCGCCAGGGTGAGGTGCTGTTCCAGCACCGGCACCGTCTGCGACGCCAGCTCCCGCAGGGACTCCGCCTGACCCGACTGGGCCTCCTGCCGGAAGAGCTCGAGCTGCTTGGTGTGGTCATTCACCATCGCCGACATGTACGCCTTGTCGAACTCCGCGCCCGACTTCCCGGAGAGCTTGTCCATCTTCTTCTGGTGCTTGGGCAGCGGGGCCGAGGGCACGTTGAGGCCCGCGTTCTGCGCGGCCGTGGCGAGCTCCTGGTTCGACTTGGTGTGATCGGTCACCATTCGCTGTCCGAACTGCTTGACCTCCTCACTCGCGCCCTTCCGCTGCGCCAGCTTGCCGAGCTGCACCTCGGCGAGCCCACCACTCCCGGCCTGCTGCACGAAGGTGCTGTCCGACACGAGAGTGCTGTCCGATATGGGGGGCGCCTGCCCCTGTGCGGCCGCTGAAGACCCGGCACCCGGAGCCAGGCTCAGGAGGAGACCGGTCACGGCCGCTGGTACGAGCTTGCTGATGATCATGCTGAACGTCCTTTCATCCCTGACTGCGCTCACTTCGCTGTTGGGCGGCGAACATGCTCGCCACCGGGAGGCGGACCATAGCGGGTGTGCCGGTGCGGGGATGTGACTCAAGGCACCGGATTCCGAGCGTACCGCGCCACTCTTGCGCCGCCCTCGTCACGAGAGCATCCTGCCCCCATGCCCACCTACGGCGAGTACCTGCGAACCGACGAGCTCCTCGCGCTGCAGACCCCGCTCTCCGAGGGCCCGGAGCACGACGAGATGCTCTTCATCGTGATCCACCAGGTCTACGAGCTCTGGTTCAAGCAGGTGCTCCATGAGCTGGATTACCTAGAGTGCCTCCTCACCCGGAACGAGGGTGACCGCGCCCGGCACACCCTGAAGCGGATCCTGACCATCCTCAAGGTGATGGTGGCCCAGCTCGACATCCTCGAGACCATGACGCCGCTGGAGTTCCTGTCCTTCCGGGACCGGCTGGAGTCCGGGAGCGGCTTCCAGTCCCACCAGTTCCGCGAGCTGGAGTTCGCCATGGGCCTGAAGGACGCGAGAGCCCTCGAGCGCTATCCGGCAGGGAGCGAGGCGCGGCGGCGGCTGGAGCGGCGACTGGCGGCCCCGACGCTGTGGGACGCATTCCTGCGCCACCTCGCCGCCAGCGGCGTCCCGGTGCCCCGGAGCGACCTCGAGCGCGACGTCACCCGCAGCGTGGAGCCTTCCCCCGAGCTGAGGCCCGCGCTGGTGGACGTCTACCGCCGCCGCGCGGCGCTGGCCGAGTTGTGCGAGCGCCTGGTGGATCTCGACGAGGGACTGCAGGAGTGGCGTTACCGGCACGTGAAGATGGTTCAACGCACCATCGGGACGAAGCGCGGGACCGGCGGCAGCGCCGGGGCGGAGTACCTGATGAGGACGCTCAATCGGCCCCTCTATCCGGACCTCTGGGCCATCCGCACCGAGCTGTAGCATGGAGCCCGCCGCGCTCCATCGCTCCCCCAACGCGCTGGCCCCCCACTACTCCCGCTTCCGTGTCTCCGAGCGGCTCCTCCTGACCGGCCACTCGCACCAGGCCTGGCCCGACTGCGGCTTCGAGGCCCAGGCCGCGGCGTGGCTCGACGCGGCCAGGCATGTGGACGACAAGTGGGAGCACGCCTTCGTCCAGGCCGAGCGGGTGCGCGCCGGGTTCGCGCGGCTCCTGGGCGATGCGGGAGACGGGATCGCCCTGGCCGCCAGCACCCACGAACTGGTCGTGCGGCTCCTCTCCGCCCTCCCCCTGCGGACGCGGCCGCGCCTGGTCACCACCGACGGCGAGTTCCACACCATCCGCCGGCAGCTCGACCGCCTGGCGGAGGAAGGGTTGGAGCTGGTACGCGTGGCCGAGGCGCCGGTCGAGTCGGTCGGGGACCGGCTCGCTCGCGAGGTGGACGAACGCACCGCGGCGGTCCTGGTGTCGGCCGTGTTCTTCGACACCGGCCGCATCGCGCGCGGGCTCGGCGAAGTCGCGGCCGCCTGCCGCAGGCGCGGCGCCGCGCTCGTGGTGGATGCCTACCATGCGCTCAACGTGGTTCCGGTCTCGCTCGAGCACGAGGGACTGGCTGACGCCTTCGTCGTGGGCGGCGGCTACAAGTACTGCCAGCTCGGCGAGGGCAACTGCTTCCTGAGGCTGCCGCGGGACACCGAGCTGCGCCCGGTGGTGACCGGCTGGTACAGCGAGTTCACCGCGCTGGCCGAGCGGCAGGAGCCCGGACGGGTGGCATACGGCCGGGGCGGCGACCGGTTCGCCGGCGCGACCTACGACCCCACCAGTCATTATCGCGCCGCGGCCGTGTTCGACTTCTTCCGTGAGCAGGAGCTGACGCCGGCATTCCTCCGCCAGGTGAGCCGACACCAGATCGGCGTGCTCGCCTCGGAGTTCGACGCACTCGACCTCGACCCGGCGGTGGTGAGCCGCGATCGGAAGGTGCCGCTGGAGGAGATCGGCGGGTTCCTTGCGCTCCGCTCGCCGGGAGCCACCTCGCTGGTCCGGGAGCTTCACGCCCGCGGCGTGATGACCGACGCGCGCGGCGAGGTGCTCCGGCTCGGCCCGGCGCCGTACCTCTCCGACGCTCAGCTCCGCGATGCGGTCGGTATTCTGGGGGACATCGTCCGCAGAGGCCGGCGCTGACCCCGATAAGAGTGGCGCTGATCGGCTTCGGCTACGCGGGCCGGGTGTTCCACGCCCCGCTGATCGCGGCCACTCCCGGTCTCGTGCTCACGGTGCTCGGCACGCGGCGCCCGGCCGGGGCGACGGGCTACTCCGGGGTCGAGGCGGTGTCCGACCCGCTCACCGCGGCGCGGCATCCCGCGGCTGATCTCGTCGTCGTCGCCACGCCGAACGACAGTCACGCCCCGCTCGCCGAGGCGGCGCTGCGCGCCGGAAAGCACGTCGTGGTGGACAAGCCGTTCACCATCACGGCCGCCGACGCCCAACGGCTCGCCTCGCTGGCCACCGGCCTCGGCCTGGTGCTCTCGGTCTTTCACAATCGTCGTTGGGACAGCGATTTCCTCGGCGTCCGCCGCGCCGTCGCCGAGCAACTGGTGGGAGAGATCGTGGAGCTGAGGTCGGAGATGAGCCGCCACCGGCCGGAGGTGAAGGACCGGTGGCGCGAGCGCCCGGGACCCGGATCCGGGCTCTGGTTCGATCTCGGCCCGCATCTGATCGATCAGGCGCTGGTCCTGTTCGGCCGGCCGGAGACCGTCTCGGCCGATCTCCGGATCCAGCGGCGCGGCGGCGCCGCGGTGGACTGGTTCCACGCGACCCTGGGCTACGGGCGCACCCGGGTGATCCTGACGGCGAGCATGCTCGCGGCGGAGCCTGCGCCGCGCTTCCTGGTGCGCGGGACGGAGGGGAGCCTCACCAAGCTGGGCTGGGATCCCCAGGAGGCTCGCCTGGTCGCTGGAGCGCGGCCGGGATCGCCGGGTTGGGGAGAGGACCCGGATCCGATGCTCGTGTTCCGGGGGGGCGCCGACCGCCCGGCCGAGCTGCGCGTTCCGCCGGGAGACTACCCGGCCTACTACGCGGGGATGCGCGAGGCGCTCCTCGGGCGAGGCAATCCGCCGGTCACCGCGGCCGAGGCCGGCGCCGTCATGGCGGTGATCGAGGCCGGCGAGCGGTCCGCTGCCGAAGGGAGACTGGTGGTCCCGGAGTTTTAGAGCAAGAATCGGGGTGCGGCCCCGCTGCGGCAGCCGTAGACTACGCCCGTGAACTACGACATCGTGCCACGCAGCCGAGGGCCCCACGAATGATCATGACGGACGAGAGCACCACAACCGATTCCCGCTGGGCTGCGGTGATCGCCCGGGACGCCGGTGCGGACGGCACCTTCTTCTACTCCGTGCGTACGACGGGAGTGTACTGCCGCCCCTCGTGCGGTGCCCGCCGCCCGCGTCCGGAGAACGTCCGCTTCCACGCCACTCGCGAGGACGCCGAGCAGGCGGGGTTCCGGCCCTGCAAGCGGTGCCGCCCCGACCGGCCCTCGCTGGCGGAGCAGCACACCGCCACCGTGACCGAGGCCTGCCGGCTGATCGAGAATTCCCCGCGCCCGCCCGCCCTCGAAGAGCTGGCGGCGGGGGCGGGACTCAGTCCGTTCCACTTCCACCGCGTGTTCAAGGCGATCACCGGCGTCACGCCCAGGGCGTATGCGGCGGCCCATCGGGGAGAGCGGGTCCGCCGCGAGCTGGGTCGGGCGCCGACGGTCACCGCCGCCATTTACGATTCCGGTTACAGCTCCAACGGTCGGTTCTACGACGAGACCGGGCGCCTGCTGGGCATGACGCCGACCGAGTTCCGGTCCGGCGGCGCCAACGCCGAGATCCGGTTCGCGGTCGGCGAGTGCTCGCTGGGCTCCATTCTCGTCGCCAGCAGCGAGCGCGGCGTGTGCGCCATCCTGCTGGGCGACGACCCCGAGGCGCTAATTCGCGACCTCGAGGACCGGTTTCCACGCGCCACGTTGATAGGCGGAGACGGCGCCTTCGAGCAGCTGGTGGCGAGAGTCGTGGGTTTCGTCGAGTCTCCCGGCATCGGCCTCGACCTGCCGCTCGACGTCCGCGGTACCGCGTTCCAGCAGCGCGTCTGGCGCGCGCTGCGCGACATCCCCGCGGGCGCGACCGCCAGCTACCGGGAGATCGCCGAGCGCATCGGCTCGCCCCGCTCGGTACGGGCGGTGGCGCACGCCTGCGCCGCCAACCCGCTCGCGGTCGCGATCCCCTGCCACCGGGTTGTGCGGAGCGATGGCGGTGTGTCGGGGTACCGGTGGGGCGTCGAGCGGAAGCGGGCACTGCTCCAGAGCGAGGCCGCGGGATGAGCGCGACGTCGGCCATCCGCCCGCCGGCGCCCGGGGTCGAGATGGCGGAGGAGCCGGACGCACGCACCAGGGGTCTCGACTGGATGCGGGTCGCTCACGGAGTACCAGGCGGGTGAGTACAACTGCCTGCACCAGGACGTCTACGGCGAGCACGTCTTTCGCTTCAGGTGGCAATCCTGCTCTCGCGGCCCGTACACGACTTCACGGTGGGGAGTTCGTCATGACCGAGCAGCGCCCCCGCATGCAGTCGCGGGCCGAGGTGGTGCCGCTCGGCCAGGGCGACGCAGTGGTGTTCACGGTGAGGAATCGCCCGTGCGGGGCGCCCGCGGCGCCTACCGCGTGAACCTCCGCCACGGAGTGAGCCGGGTGCGCTCGGGCCTGCGGCACGTGATCGGCATCATCTTCCACGACGCCGAGTGACCGCGGCTCGAGTCGGAACGGTCTCTCCGACGGGTGCCTACTCCGACGCGACCGGCACCTTCGGCAGAATGAGGCGAGACACGAAACGATCCGAGTGATGGATTCGGATGTTCCCCGCGCGCGTCTCGTCGCTCTCGAACTCCTGTTCGCCGGTCTGCGGATTCACCGAGAAGAAGGGGTAGAACGCCCCGGTGAGCACGACCCGGAGCCGGTGCCCGGGTAGAAAACGGTTCGCGGTGATCGGCCCCTCGAGTCGGAGCGGCACGACCTTACCCTCCGGAACCAGGTGCCGGGTGGGACCGCCCTCACGATAGCTCGCCCGCAGCAGCGCGGTTCCCGCGCTCGCCAGGTTCCAGGCCGTCCCGTCGGGCGCCACGTCGTGCAGGTGAAGCCAGAGGTCGAAGTCGGGCACGGTCGCGCTCACCTCGAGCTCGGCCACTACCTGCCCGATGAGCTCGTAGGGCTCGGCGAAGGGCTGGGTCTCGAACACCACCGCTGCGGGATTGCCCGCCAGCGCGCGGTAGTCGTGCGCGCCGTACTCCCCGTCATACGGATCGCGGAGTGGATCGGAAGGATCGGACCGGATGACGCTCTCGCCGTCGCGTGCCGGGGGGCGCCGCGCGAGATCCCCGGCGGCGGCGGAGTCCGAGACGGTGAGGCTGCTTCCGCCCAGGTAGAGCGTGTCCGCGGAGGTGCCGGGTACCGGCCAGGTGTTCGCGGTGCGCCACTGGTTGCTTCCCATGACGAACACCCGCACCGTGGGTCCGCCGCTGCCGTCGAGTGAATCGCTCGAAGTCGGACCTGCGCCCTTCAGGTGGCGATCCATCCAGCGCAGCACCGTGGCGGTGTAATCGATCGCCGCATCTGGCCCGAACGCGCGGTCTCCCGCGCGTGTTCGCCCGACGGCATCCACACCGTGGGTCCACGGGCCAAGAATCAGCGCGGTTCGCGCCTTCCCCGGCTCGCGGGTGCGCACCAGGCCGGTGTAGTTCGCGACGGCGCCGACCGGACCATACGGCTCGTCGAACCACCCGGAGATATTGAGCACCGCGGCGCCCACGCCGTCGTAGCGCCCCTCGGGCGTCGCCCAGTCCCACCATGGGTCGCCCGGCGGATGGCGCATCCACTCGTAGTACCAGGGCGCGATGCCATCGAAGTGAGGCAGGGTCAGCAGCGGACGGTGTCGGCGCGCCGCGGCGCCCTCGCGCTTCCAGGCAGCGGCGACCTCCGCGTCGGTCCGGGGCCCGGGCGCCCCGAGCCGCCGGCGAAGGTCGGGCGCGATGTTCCACCAGGTCCAATCCAGCCACGATCCATCCCAGACTCCGCCGGAATACCAGAAGCTCTCCGGCGTCGCGTAGGTCATCGCGGGCACCATCGCCCTGAGGGCCGGCGGCCGCTCCACCGCCGCCAGCCACTGTACCGCGCCGGGATAGGAGAGCCCGAAGGTCCCGACGGCCCCGCTCGACCACGGCTGCCGGGCCGCCCACTCGATCGTGTCGTAGCCGTCGCGCCCCTCGTGGCGATAGGGCTCGAACTCGCCCTCCGAGTCGTAGCGCCCCCGCACGTCCTGCACGACGACAGCGTACCCGCGTGCGACGGCCTGATCGATGAAATCCGGCCCGGTCGCTTCCTCCCCCCGGCCGTACGGAGTGCGGACGATCAGCACCGGCACCCGCTCAGGGGCTGCCGGTCGCCAGATCGTTGCCGTCAGCCTCACTCCGTCGCGCATCGGCACCGCGATCGCGGAGTCCACCCGGATGCCTGCGCCCGCCGCCCGGCTCGGCGCGCAGCCTGTGCCGACGACGACGGCTGCGCAGGCGTAGAGAAGCGCTTCGAGGATCCGGCGCACACAGAGCTCCGCGTGGTGGGGGTGGACCAGGTCTACCGCTGAGGTGGGCCGATCTCGCGAATTGGCGGCGGTATCACGCGCGCGGCGGTCCTCGCGCGTTGCGGACCTCGCGCGCCGCACCCCCGAGGATAGCTTTCCCAGGTGGCCAACGACCAGACCCGCGCCCCTGGCGCGGATCCCGAGCTCGAGGGCATCCTCGCCTTCCTTCGGACCGCCGAGCGCCTGAAGAGCACGCCGCGGAGCGGCTGGACCACCGCCGGCGAGCGCGAGAGCGTGGCGGCACACACCTGGCGCCTCTCGCTGATGGCCGCCGTTCTCTCCGACCGGTTCCCCGGGATCGATCTCGCGCGCCTGCTCAAGATCTGTCTCATCCACGACCTCGGCGAGGCGATCCACGGCGACATTCCCGCGCCGCTCCAGTCCGCGGAGGCGGGCAAGGCTGCGCGGGAGCGGGAGGACCTCGGCTCGGTCCTGAGCCCGTTGCCCGAGCGGCTTCGCGAGGAGTTCCTGGCGCTCTGGGACGAGTACGAGGCCGCCCGGACCCCGGAGGCTCAGCTCGCCAAGGGGCTCGACAAGCTGGAGACCATCCTCCAGCACACCCAGGGTCTCAACCCGGCCGACTTCGACTACCGCTTCAATCTGAGCTACGGACAGGCCTACACCGCAGCGCACCCCATCCTGGCGGCGATCCGCGCGCGCCTCGACGAGGCGACCGAGGCGCGGGCCCGTGATACCGACGGCGCGCCTTGAGGGTCGAGCGGATCCGGGCGGCGGCGCTTCACCTCTATACCGCCTCCGGCGTCGTGCTCGCGCTGTTCGCCACGGTAGAGATCTGCGCACCCGCGCCGGACCCACGCACGGTGTTCCTCCTGTTGGCCGTTTCGGTCCTGGTGGACGCCACCGACGGCCCGCTCGCGCGGCGCTGGGAGGTGAAGCGCTGGCTCCCGGCGATCGACGGCCGGACGATCGACGACATCGTGGACTATCTGACCTACACCTTCGTGCCGCTGCTGCTGGTCTGGCGGATGGGGTGGGTCCCGGAGCCCGCGGCCGTGTGGGTGGCCCCGGCGCTGCTGGCGTCGCTCTTCGGCTTCGCGAACACGGGGATCAAGGATGAGTCGGGCGGGTTCTTCCTGGGGTTCCCCTCGTACTGGAACGTGGTCGCGTTCTACGCTGGGCTGCTGGCGCAGCTCTATGGGCCGGCCCTCAACGCGGCGGTCATTCTGCTCCTGGCGTTGGCGACCCTGCTGCCGCTCCGCTTCCTCTATCCCAACCTCGCACCCAGCCCCTGGCGTGCGCCGGTAATCGTGGGCGCGCTGCTCTGGCTGATGGCGATGCTCGCGATGCTGCCGGCCTACCCGCGGGTGCCGGCCTGGGCCGTGTGGCTGTCACTGCTCTACCCGCTCTTCTACGTCCTGCTCTCGTTCCGACTCGCGGCGCGGCGCTGAGGAGGCGCCGACGAGAGGCGGACACCTACTCGCCGAGTGCGTTCATCACCCCGAGGAAGAGCACGGCCCCCGAGAGCCGCTCCCGGATGGCGAAGGCGAACGGCCGGTCCACCCGCATCTCCACCAGCTCCGGCACCGAGGTGCGGCCGACCC
>DATABZ010000195.1:0-5035 GCA_036259315.1 Gemmatimonadales bacterium
GCCGTTGGCCGTGCGCCTCGTCGATTTCACTCCGTCACTATCGGATCGGGCGAGGGGCCTCTCGTTCGAGGCTGCGCCGCGTCGATCCATGCCCTCAGGGCTCGTCGTCGTCCGCCCGGCCGCCCAGCCCGATCGAGAGACCCAGCGACGCGACGATGTCGTTCTGGAACTCATCTTCGCCGCCGAAATCGCCGTTGTAGAAGTAGTCCTCGATGTCCAGGCGCAGCGCGGTGCGGCCGGTCTCGCCGAGTGCGAACCGGAAACCGATGCCGGCGGTGCCGCCGAAGTCGGTTCGGCTCTCGTCCTCGTCGAACACGCTGCTGCCACGGGTGAGCAGGGCCGGGCCCGCGCCGATGTAGACCCCTACCGGATTGGTAATCGGGCTCAGCGCGAGCAGCAGCCGCCCGCTCGCCGCGAACAGGTCCGTGTTCCGCTCGTTGATGGTCTCTCCGCCGACCTTTGCCGGCGAGTAGCCGCCGGTGGCCTCGAAGCCGAGCATACCGGTGCCCCAGAAGGTGAGGCGCGCACCGCCGATGACGCTGATGTCGCGCTCGAGGGCATTGTCCAGATCGCCGACTTCATTTCGAGTGGGAATGTAGGCGCCGGCCCAGGGCGTCAGGTTCACGCCGGCTTGCGCCTCGGCAGTGCCGGGCACCGCGACCGCCAGTCCCGCAGACGCGAGCAATGCCGGCAGCATCCCACGAAGCTTCAGGATCGACATACACTCTCCAGGGAAAGAGATTCGAGCTCACCGCGCCTATTGCAGGGCGGCACCAGGACCACTGCCCGGTACGATCCACGATAGGTACCAGCGGTTGCATCGACTGTGACACCCGGCGTGCCCGGGAGTGTGAGGCGCCCCACCTGGTGCATCTACCTGGCCGCCACTCAACGACTTGCCGGCCGACGCCCGCCGCGCGCCGCGCGCCGTCGGGCGTTGCTCCGGCTGTCGTGGACCCTGTCTCCCTGGAGACCAGCAAGAGGCGACATTGAGCATCCGGCAACGGATGGAGCAAAAAAGGTGGGTGGAACGGGCACGAGGCCCGTTCCCAGCGAGATGGATATGGAGAAGGGGAGGTGAAGGGATCAACAATGAGTACAGAGGGTCAACGGTTCGTCCGACCACAGAGCAGGGGACTCAGGGTTTGCTCGGACGTCTCGCACAACACCGTTTTACCATGCACCCACTGGGACGCAAGATAGGTTGCCCATGGACCCCCGCTGTGCCGTGGATCACACAGGGTCGGCGGGGACGTGCTCTTCCTTCAAGTCGGCGAGCATGCGCCGGAGCCGGCGCACGGAGTGGTGGTCAGGATGCCGGTCGATGAGACGGCGTAGCTCGGCCATCGCACGCCCCGGGTCACCGAGCCGCCGCTCGCACAAGTCCACGAGCGCCACTCCCACCCGGAGATCGTCCGCCGGGTCGAGCGTGCCGCGGCGGAGCGCATCCAGCTCCATCAGTGCCATCTCGGCCTGCTGCAGGGGACCGCCGAGGAGTGCCGCGCGCCGCACGGTGGCCTCCACCCGGTCCGCAGGCAGCCGCGCGCGCTCGAGGTAGGCCTCCGCGGCGGCCGCGAAGTTGCCCCGCGCCACCAGGGCCTCGATGCCAGAGTATCCCCCACCGGATCGGACCAGGCCCCAGTTGGTCAGCACGTGCACTAGGCCGTCGATGGCGGGTTCCAGGACCCCGCTCGTGAGTCCCACCACGAAACCGTAGATCGCCCAGAAGATGCCCGCGAGCTGGAGCGCGCGCGGCGCGATGCCGGAGAGCGCGAGCGCGACCGCCACCAGCGTCCCGAACAGCAACAGGACGCCGGCAGTGATGCGCAGGAGCCGGAGCGGCTCGTCGGCCGGCCCGGCGGCCCGGTCGAGCGCGTGCTGGAGCAGTGAGGGGAGGCGCAAGCCCGCAAAGTAGGACGCGCATCGGCGGCCATCAAGCGAATGATGGGCCGAGTGCAGGCGATTGACTTCCGCCCATGCCCTTCCTAAATCCCGGCACCCCTACGGAGGCGCCCGGACATGCAGGCTGGCTCGAGTCGAAGGCGATGCCCCCGCGCCCTGCTGCTCGCCCTCGTGCTGCCGGCGCTGCTCGCGGGTGTGCCGGCGGCCGCCGCGCAGGAGGACGACGCCGAGCACCGCTCGCCGTGGCGCATCAGTTACTTCCCCTACATCAGCGGAATGGCGAACGACGGGCCGGTGATCTCGGCCCGCGTCCGCTATTGGCAGCCGGCACCGTACGAGGCACGCACGACCTACACGGCGGCCCTCGACGGGGCCGCCGGCGTCAGCTTCCAGGGCACGCGCTACGCGGCGGTGCGCTTCCGGGCGCCGGGACTATGGCGCGACTGGCGGCTGGACGCGTCCCTCGTCGCGGAGCGACTGGCACGCTACGGCTATTTCGGGATCGGAAATGATACCGAGCAGGTCGACGACCTGGTGACGGAGGACACGCCGTTCCTCTACCGCGTCCGCCGGATCCGCTACGAGGGCCGGGTCGAGGTCACGCGGCGAATCCGCGGTCCCCTGCACGTGGCGCTGCGCACCGATCTCGGCCGGGTGCGCTTCACCACGCTGCCGGGCCCCTCCGTCTTCACGGCCGATTTCGGCGACGGGCTGGAGCAGGACGAGCTGTCGGGCCGTCTCGCGCTGATCTACGACACGCGCGACAACGAGTTCAACACGCTGCGGGGAGTGTTCGCGGAGGCGGGGGTGCAGGTCGGCGAGGCCGAGGAGCGGTACTCGAGGCTCTACGGCGTGATTCGCGGGTACTACCCGGTGCGGGAAGGAACGGTGGTCGCCGCGCGACTGGCGGCCTCGGGCATGGGCGGCACGCCGACGCTCTACGCGCGGTCGGACCTGCCGACCTGGAACGACCAGGTACCGGTGCTGGGCGGGGAGTACTCCCACCGCTCCTTCGACACCGGCCGGTTCGTGGGGGAGGGCACGCTCTTCGCCAACCTCGAGGTGCGGCACGACGTGCTCCCCTTCGGCGATCTGGGCGCGCTCACCGTGCTCGGCTTCCTCGACGCCGGCCGAGTGTTCGAAGAGGAATCGTTCCGGCTCACCACCGACGACCTCCATGTCGGCGGCGGCGGTGGGGTCGCGCTCCGCATCCTCCGCTCCACGATCTTCGTGTTCAACTTCGCCGGCGGACCCGACGGCTTCAATTTCTCGCTGAGTAGCGGCTGGATGTTCTAGGAGCGCTAGGCCGCGGTGCGCCCCAGGCCGGCGGCGGCAAGCACCTCGCGCAGCGTGCTCTCGCCCCGGTCCCGGGCGTACCAGCGGCGGACCTGAGGATACAGCTCCGCTTTGGGGACCAGGGGACGATTCTCCAGCACCCACGCCTGCAGCTCGGCGGGCCGCGGTCCCCAGTGGCCCAGCTCGCGGAAGCTCTCGTCGAGCACGATGACGATGGGAATGGAGCGCGCGCCGTTGGTGAGATAGCGGTCCATGAGCTGGGGATGCTCGTCGCGGCGCAGGAGGCGCAGCGCCATGCCGGGAACGGCGTCGGCGAAGCGGGCCACGATCGGGATGGTGCTGGACGCGTCCCCGCACCAGTCCTCCGCGATGACCAGCAAGTGCCGCTTCGTCCCCGGCGGCACCGCCTGAAACGCCCAGTCGGGCACCCGCATCAGCCGGTAGATCCCCTCCCACAGCCCACGGTGCTGCATGCTCTCCCCCACGAAGCGCTCGTAGGGCAGCGCGAGATCCCACAACCGGCGGAAGTCGAGCACTACAGCTCCACGATCCTGATGCCGCGCCGGCCGAGCTCCTCGACGTAGGCCGGGTAGGGGATCGCCTCGTCGGGCGTGCGCACGCCCTTCGCCTCCACCCGACCGTCCGCCTGCATCTGCCCGGTGATCGAGAGCGAGTAGCCGGTCGTGCGCATCATCGCGCTCACGCCGCGCACCTCGTCGGCCCGGTCCACCAGCTCCCAGGCGTGGCGCTTCGGGGCGCCGGCCTTCGTCCCCTCCACCACCACGCGCAGCGCCACCAGGTCGGGGCTCTTCGGCTTGCGCAGGCGGGGGCCCATGGTGGCCAGCGCCACGTCGCGCGGCACCACCTTGTGCCCCTTCACCTCCACCGGCTCGAGGTCGATGAGCCCGAGCTCGCGGATCGCCTCCATGATCTGCGCGTGGCCGGGGTAGTGGAGCGTCTTGTACTCCATCGTCGCGATCCGCCCCTCGTAGCGCTGCCCCATGGTGGACAGCCCGCCCGCGGTGTGGAACGCCTCGAGCTCCCCCACCGGCTCGGCGAAGTGCACCGGCTCGCGCTCGCTGAGCGCCGTCACCTGCGTGAGCGCGCCGCCGCGGAGGATCCACGACAGCGTCGTGTAGTAGTCGAGCACCCCCTCCAGCGAGTAGACCACCTGGTACTTGAGCGGCCCCTCGGGGTGCTGCGGCAGCCCGCCGACGTAGATGCGCACCGCCCGCGTCTCGTCCAGGCGGTCGATCCCCATCTGGGCGAGGATGTTCACCATCCCCGGCGCCAGCCCGGTGTCGGGAACGAGGCTCACCCCCTTCGCCTTCGCCGCCGCGTCGAGCTGCTTCTGCTGCAGCACGATCTCCGTGTTCCCGCCGAGATCGGCCCAGTGCGCCCCGGCCTCCACGGCCAGCCGCGCCAGCTCGCCGTTGAAGTAGTACGGGATCGCGCTCATCACCGCATCGCTCTCGCGCATCAGCGCGAGCACGGCCTCGTGATCGCGCACGTCGAGCGGCGTCGGGATCAGCCGGGTCCCCGAGTAGGGGCGCAGGAATTCGTGGAGGTTGGTGGGATGGAGGTCGGCCAGCCGCACCTCGGCCACATCCGGGTTCTGCAAGAGGTCCAGCGCGCAGGCCGAGCCCTGCAGACCGGCGCCGAGAACGAGCATCCGCATGCGTTACGTCTCCTGTGTCGTGCAATGGTCGCGAACGGACACAAGGTAACCGGACCGGGCGGCCGGATGTAATCGTGGCCGCGCCCGCCGCCCTCGCACGCTCCTCGCAGTAGCCACCGGGCATGGAGACGAACGCCACCACCCCCGCCACCGACTGGC
>DATABZ010000196.1:0-3727 GCA_036259315.1 Gemmatimonadales bacterium
GCCTCGATGCGGCACTGCCCCGCTTCCGGAAATGCCTCGGCCCGCGCCGTCGCGGCGACGGTGTCGAGCCACCGCTGGCCCAGACGAGCCACGCCTCCGCCCAGCGCCACCAGCGCAGGGTTCAGGAGGTTGAGCGCGTTGGCCAGGCCGATGCCGAGTGCCGTTGCGGCTTCCTCCAGGATTTCGTCCGGTGCAGGGCCGGCCGCGGGCGACCGATCGGCCGGCCGGGCCTTCTCCTGGAGCAGCCGTTCCATCGCCGACCCGGACGCCGACGTATTGAGGCATCCCCGACGGCCGCACCAGCACACCGGCCCGTGGCGGTCGATCGTCATGTTGCCGATCTCGCCGGCCACGCCGGTGTGGCCCCGCCACAGACGGTTGTCGAAGACGAGCGCCCCACCGATGCCGGTGCCGACCGCCACGAACAGCATGCTTCCGGGCGGATCATCCGCTCGGCACCTCAGCTCGGCCACGGCCGCCGCGTTCACATCGTTGTCCACGACGCAGGAGACGCCGAGCTCATGCGCGAGCTGCTCGGCCAGCGGAACATCGCGCCACCCGTCGAGCATCACGCTCGCGCGGGCGACTCCCGCTCCGTAGTCCACCAGACCCGGAAAGCCCAGACCCGCGACTTCGAACGACCCGACGGTGTCACGCAGCTCGGTGGCGGCCTCGCCGATGAGTCGCCGCGCCTCGAGCGGGCCCGTGCTCCGCCCCGTCGACCGGACGGCGCGCCCGAGGATCGACCCCTCCGCATCGATCAGGCAGGCAAGGAGCTTGGTGCCGCCGAGATCGAGTCCGAGTGCACGCATGTATCCTCCCCTACGCTCCGGCCCAGGACGGGGTGAGCGGCAATGTCCGCGAGTGCCTGGATGATCTCCTGGTTGGAGACCTCGGGCACGATCTCGACGGCTCCGATCTCTCTCGGCAGCACGAAGTTCAGGCTGCGGCCCCGGACCAGTCGGATCTCCTCCAGCCGGTCGCAGGCGGCCAGCAGATCGGAGCGCGGGACCCGCGGCGGCAGACCATAGGCCGCCAGGCAGCGGCAGATCCGGTCGAGCGTGTTCCGGGAGCAGAGGCCGCGGCGTCGTGCTACCGCCGCGGCGACGACGAGCCCGAAACCGACGGCCTCGCCGTGCAGCAGACGGTCGTAGCCGGTCTGTACTTCGAGCGCGTGACCGAAGGTGTGGCCGAGGTTGAGCACCCGCCGCAGGTTCCGCTCGTACGGGTCGGGCGCCAGCATCGCGATCTTGAGCTCGCTCGCACGGCCGATCACCTCGGCGAGCACTCCGGCATCGTGCCCGCCGACGATGGCTGCGCTTTCGGTTTCCAGCAGCTGGAAGAGGTCCGGATCGCCGATGATCGCCACCTTGAGCGCCTCCGCGACCCCGGCGGCGATCTCCCGCCGCGGGAGAGTGGCCAGCACCGTCGGATCGCAGAACACCGCTCTGGGATGGGCGAACGCCCCGACGAAATTCTTCGCCCAGGGCATGTTCACCGCCACCTTGCCGCCGATGGCCGCGTCGAGTTGGGCCAGGAGCGTCGTGGGAGCGTTGACGTACGCGACGCCCCGCATGTACGTCGCGGCGAGGAAGCCGCCCACGTCGCACACGATGCCGCCGCCCAGATTGACGAGAAGGGCTCGGCGATCGAAGTGCAGCTCGTGGAGACGCTCGATCAGCTCCAGATACCTCTCCGGAGACTTGGAGCGCTCGCCCTCGGGCAGGAGTGCCACGTCGGTCTCGGCGCCCAGGTCGCGCAGCGCCGCCACCAGCCTGACGCCGTACAGCTCGAGCACCCTGGGGTCCGTGAGGACGACGATGCGGGCCGCGGGGTAGAGGCCTTGCAGTCGCCGGGGAAGGCGCTGGAGCATGCCGGGCTCGATCTCCACCTCGTAGCGGTGGGCGCTGTCCGCCTCCACCGTGGCGGACACTCTCGGCCGGCGGGGCGGATGAATGCCCTGACGCACCGTCGTGGCGACTGTGGCCCGGTAGTAGGTCATCAGGTCGGCGAGGCTGCGCTCGAGTGAATAGCGCGGCACGAAGCCGAGACCTCGAAGCCGGGACATGTCGGCGACGTAGCGCGGAATGTCCGCCGGCCGGCCCGCCCGGACCTCGACCTCCACCGCGCCGTCGAGCCCGGCACAGCGGAGAATGCAGTCGAACACCTGCTGCACGGGCGATTCGATTCCGCTTCCCAGATTGTAGACCTGCCCCGGCTCGCTGCGCGCGGCCAGAAGGTCGAGCGCGGTCGCGGCATCCCGGACGTCGAGGAAGTCCCGCGTCGCCGTCAGCGGCTCGATCTCCATCAGTCGAGGAAGCAGCCCTTCGGCGATGGCAGCGGCCTGGCTCGTCAGGCGTCCGCAGACATGACGCTCTTCCTGGCCCGGACCTACCAGATTGAAGATCCTGGCCCAGACCGCGGGTAGACCATAGCGCCGAGTGAGGATCCGTGAGGCGTTCTCGGCCGCCAGCTTGCTGACGCCGTACAGATCGATTGGCGCGCACGGGGTGTCCTCGCGTATCGGCAGTCGGTCCTGCTGAACCGCCCCGTAGAGGAACCCGGTCGAGCCGAACACCAGCATCGGGGAGTCGATGCCGGACTCGCGGATCGCCTCCACGAGAGAGATGGTGCCCTCGGCGTTCGTACGGAAGAGGTGATCCGGCGGCGCATCGCGCAGTCCGGATGCGAGATGAAAGATCCGGTCCGGCCGAAAGTCGGTCAGCAGCCCGGCGAGCTCGGACTGCCGGGTCAGGTCCAGCGAGACGTAGTGATAGCGCGTGGACGTGAGCGCGGCCCGTAGCTCATCGGTCAGCGGCGCCTTCAACCGCGACGTGCCCCACTGGAGCGAATGGGTGAACGCGTCCTCCATTCGCGGGGAGCGCCCGAGCCCGAGCACTTCGCTTCCCTGCTCGCCCTGGAGCAGGTGCGCCACCAGATAGCGACCCAGGAATCCCTGGGCTCCGGTCACCAGGATTCGGCTGCTCACGGCTGAGCCTCCATCCATGCGAGGGTCCGGCACACCCCGTCCTCCAGGCGGATCCGAGGGGCCCAGCCGAGCAGGGCGCCCGCGCGGGACCGGTCCGCGATCAGGCAGTCGATGTCGGTCCCGGTGGGCCGGCCTCTCGAAGCCTCCGTCCGGACGGGCACCTTCCGTCCTGCGAGGCGCAGGGCCAGCTGCGCCAGCTCGCCGACCGAGGTGCCGGTGCCGGACCCCAGGTTGAACGTGACTTCAGGCAGGCGGCGCGCGGCTGCCGCTGCCAGCACCCCCTCGACCACATCGTCCAGGAAGCAGTAGTCCCGCACCGGAGCCAGGTCGGCGACCACGACTTCGCTCGCCTTCAGTGCCTGGCGCAGGATGGTAGCCATCACGGACGCCGCACGGAGACGCGGACCGTACACGGAGAACGGCCGGAGCACCGCCACTTCCATGCCGTACGCGTGCGCGTAGGCGCGCACGAAGTGTTCCGCGGCGGCTTTTCCGGCGGCGTACGGCGAGCGCGGGTTCAGCGAGTGTCCTTCGGGCACCGGGTTCGTCTCCGGCCGCCCGTACACCTCGGCGGACGACACGTAGACGAAGCGCCGGACGCCGGCGGCGCGGCAGGCCTCGAGCATCGTGAGCGTGCCTCCCGCATGCACTCGCCCATACTCGAGGGGGGCCTGGAAGGAGTCGTGAACCGCCGGCGGGCCCGCCAGATGGATCGCGACGTCGGCACCGGCGGCGAGG
>DATABZ010000197.1:0-6176 GCA_036259315.1 Gemmatimonadales bacterium
GGTCGCGCGAAGGTCACCAAGCACGACGTGGACGCCAACCAGCGCACCGCGATGCGCTTCAACGTGCGATCCATCCCCAGCATCCTGTTCTTCAAGAACGGGCGGCACGTGGATACCGTCATCGGCGCGGTGCCCAAGGCCACGCTGGAAGGGAAGATCAAGCAACACCTGTCGTGAGCGGACCCGCGGGGCGGCGTGGCGACGACGTAGAGGGTGCCTCTCGTCACGCCACGCCGCCCCGCGGCTCCGCTCACGGCAGGTGCTGCTTGATCTTTCCTTCCAGCGTGGCCTTGGGCACCGCGCCGATCACGGTGTCCACGTGCTGCCCGTTCTTGAAGAACAGGATGCTGGGGATGGATCGCACGTTGAAGCGCATCGCGGTGCGCTGGTTGGCGTCCACGTCGAGCTTGGTGACCTTCGCGCGGCCGGCGTACTCCCCGGCGAGCTGATCGAGGATCGGTGCGACGATCTGGCACGGACCGCACCACGACGCCCAGAAGTCCACCAGCACCAGGCCGTTCGCCTGTTCGATCTCGCTCGCGAACGAGGCGTCGGTGACGTGAACGGTCGAGTGGTTGGTCGCGGCCATGATGTTATTCTCCCAGGGTTGATCGACTTCGCTCATGCACGGAGGGCCGCGTGGTCGCTGACCCCCGCATCGCTCATGTCGGCATCGCCGTACCGGATATCGGTGAGGCGCTCGCCTTCTATCGTGACGTGCTCGGGCTCGAGCCCGGTCGGCCGGAGGTCGCCGACGGTGCCACCATCGTGGCCCTCGCCTTCGGCGAATCGGAGGTGGAGCTGCTTGCCCCGCGCGATGCCGACGGTCCGATCGCCAGGTTCCTCGCCCGGCGTGGACCGGGTATCCACCACATCTGCTACCGGGTGCCCGACCTCGACGTGGCACTCGACGCCTGCCGCGCCGCCGGGTACCGACTCATCGACGAGACCCCGCGCACCGGCGCCGGCGGCCGCAGGATCGCCTTTGTCCATCCGAAGGCGACCGCGGGCATCCTGCTCGAGCTGACCGAGTAAGATAACAATCGGAGGTGCGGAAGGTTCCCCGCCTACTGCTGCGCGGTCGTGTCCTCGCTACCGGGGACGCAGGGCTTCGCGGGATTGCCCGCCGCGGTCAGGTCCACCTGGTTCACGATCCAGGAGCCGTCCCCCAGCCTGATCGCCGTGAAGGGCACGGTCCAGGAGCAGAGCTGGCGCCGGATCTCGACCTGGAAGGCATGCCGCGCATCACCTTGGGGGACGTCGGACACGATGCGATGGGACTCGTTCCGCAGATACGTCTGGATGACCGCGATACGCCGCTCGTAATCGGACGGCTGTCCCGTGCGCGCGGCGGGACCGCCGGCGGAGCCCCACAGGTTGGCCATGCCGGTGAGATTGCTGTCGGCGACCGCCTGCATGAACTTCTCGACCGCACCCTTGGCGGAGTTGACCGGCGCTACGGTGGCCGGGCTGGAGCTCCCACCACCACAGGCGGCGAGGACGGCGGCGAGGACGAGCGGTCGCGCCTTGATCACAAGTGTCTCACCTTGCATAGGTTGGCGAGCGAAGTTAATCCCCCCCGACACCCCGGGCAATGACGGCGACCATGCGGCTGTACATCAACGTGGACCACGTAGCCACGGTGCGGCAGGCGCGCCGCACCGACGAGCCGGACCCGGTGGAGGCGGCGCGCCTCTGCGAGGAGGCCGACGCCGACGGGATCACCGCGCATCTGCGGGAGGACCGGCGGCACATCCAGGACCACGACCTCGAGCGTCTGCGGCCCGCCGTGAAGGTGCTCAACGTCGAGCTCGCCACCAGCCCGGAGATCGTCACCTTCACCTGCAACCTTCGGCCCTACCAGGCGACGCTCGTGCCCGAGCGCCGCGAGGAGATCACGACCGAAGGCGGGCTGGACCTGATCGGGTCGGGGACGCGACTTCGCGACACGATCAGACGGCTCGACGAAGCGGGCATCCGGGTCAGCCTGTTCGTGGACCCCGATCCCGCGACCCTGGACGCGGCGAAGGATCTCGGCGTCCCCGCGGTCGAGCTCCACACCGGCCGGTACGCCAACACCTGGCGGCGGAGCGACGCCGCGCTGGAGGAGCTGCGGCGCGCGGCGCGCCACGCCGCGGACATGGGGCTCTTCGTCCATGCCGGCCATGGGCTCACCTACGCCAACGTCGCACCCGTCGCCGCGATCCCGGAGATCGAGGAGCTCAACATCGGGCACAGCGTGGTGAGCCGGTCGATCATGGTCGGGATGCGGAGCGCGGTGCAGGAAATGGCGCGCGTGGTGAAGGGCGCCCGTCTTTGATACCTTATCTCCGATGACCAACCCCCTAGCGACAGCGGATTTCTTCGCGCTCGAGGCCGGCGAGTGCCTCGACCGCCTCGAAACGCTCGCCCGGCGTGACGAGGCGCCGCCGCCCGACGAGTTCCTGCGCTCCAGCAGGGTGCTGCGCGGGTCGGCGTTGATGGCTTCGCAGCAGCCGATCGCTCGTGCGGCCGCCGGGCTCGAGTCGGTCGCCCGCGCGCTCAGGGACGGACGTCGCCCCTGGGACGCGGAGTGCCGGGAGCGGGTGGCTCAGGCCGTCGAGGACTTCCGCCTGCTGGTCCGACGCGTGCGCGAGTGGGACGACGGCGACACCGTTCGTGCCGGGCGTCTCGCGGTGTCTCTGGAGGATCTGGCCGGCCGCGCGGAGGGTGAGCCGGGAGGAGCCCGGGGCGAGCGCGGCGAGCTGAATGCGGGCGTGCGCGCCTTCGTCGCCCGCGAGGGCGCCCTGATCGCGAGCGCGCTGGACCGTGCGGCCCGCGCGCTCCAGGTGTCCCCGGTCGACCGCGAGCCCCTCTACACCGTGATCCGCCGGATGCAGTCCCTTCGCGGGCTGGCGGAGCTGGGCGAGCTGGCGCCGCTGCCGGAGATTCTCGACGGCGTGGAGCTCGCCGTCGGCGACCTGACCCGACTCTTCGCGCCACCGCCCGGCGTGCACGAGGTGATGGCCGCCGGCGCGACGGCACTCACCCGGCTCTCGCGTGACATCGCCGAGCACGGCCGCCCGGATCCGGAGGCCGAGGAGGCGCGGGTGTTCACCGATCTCCTCCTCCGCGCGTTCGCCGTCGAGCGCGACGTGGTGCCGATCGAGACACTCTACCACGAGGGCGACCCGTCCCCGGTGACGCCTCCACCGGGGCAACCGCAGTTCGAGGCGCCGGCCCCGCTCGGCCCGCTGGAGCTGGTGAGCCACGGCGAGCATCTCTGCCAGATCGCGGACCTCATCGCCCGGGCCTCCTCCGCGGTCGAACGCGATCTCCGGCTGTATCACCTGATCGGTGCGCTGCGCACCGCGGCCGCTCCCGGGCCCGACCCCGTCGCCGGCGCGCTCGCGGTATTCGCCCGCTCGACTCGCGAGGCGCTGGCCGCCGGGGTGGCGGGCCGGTTCACGGACGACCTGGTGGCCAGCCTCCGGACGGCGGGCGAGCTGCTGCGGTCGGTCGCGGACGCCGGCGACCGCATGCAGGTGTCCCGCCGGATCCTCGATGTGGCGTACAAGCTCGATCAGGCGCGCTCCGAGACCGCGGAGCCCGCCCCGGCCGGGCGCGCAGAGAAAGGAACGGCGGCGGACACCTACTCGGCCGACATCGCGGCGACCGACACTGCGCGGACCGACATCGCGCCGGCGGACACCGCACCGGCGGACACCGGACGAGCGTCGACCGGTACGTCTCCCAAAGCAGCCGAGCTGGAGCCGGCCGGGCCGAGATCGGCCGAGGCGGAGCTACCCGACTCCGATGTCGTTCCTATCGAGTCGCTCGCCTACGACCTTCCCCCTGATCCGGACGATGTCGTCCCGATCGCGAGCCTCGCGTACGATGCCTTTCGCGAGACGCGTGGCGCCGGCGCGCTGGAGACGAGCTTCGGGACGCTGGAGCGGCTCCAGCGGGAGCGTGGAGCGGTCCCGCCTTCTCTGGAGGCGCTGACCTCTCCCACGCGCGCAGCGGAGGCGCCGGCCAGTGATACCGGCGCCGTGGACATCGGCACGCTCTGCTACCGCGGGCGCGCCGCCCTCGAGCGCGCCGCGGTGGTCCGCCAGGCGCTGGCGGCCGAAGTCGCCGGGGCCGCGGACCTCTCGACGATCCGCCCGCTCCTCCAGGAGCTTCTCGACCTCGTGCCCCTGGCGCTTGACGAGTCTCCCTGACGCGCCGACGGCCGGACCGAGCTGGCGCCGGATCCTGGCCGGGGTCCTTGGCGCCGCGCTCGCCATCGCGCTGCTGCTGTGGGCGCTGCGCGGTGTGCATCTCGACGAGGTTCTGCGCCAGATCCGGGAGTCGGACCCCTGGCCCCTCGCGCTCGGCGTCTTCCTCGCCTCGATCACGTTCCTCATCCGCCTGGTCCGCTGGCGACTGCTGTTGCGCGACGAGGCGGGCGTGCCGCTCAAGCCATGGCCACTCTGGCACGCCACGGCCATCGGATTCATGGCCAACAACCTGCTGCCGTTCCGGGCGGGAGAGCTGGTCCGCGTGTTCGCCGCCACCAAGCTCGCCGGCGTACGCTTCAGCGCGGCGATGTCCTCGATCGCCGTCGAACGGATTTTCGACGGCCTGACCGTGATAGGCCTGCTGGGGGCCGGCCTCCTCTTCTCCGGCCTCCCGTCAGGCGTGGTGGTGGGCGGCGTTTCGGTGGCCCGGGCAGCCCAGCTCACCGGTCTCCTGATGCTGGGGGCGCTCCTGGGCGCTGTCGCCCTCGTCGCCTTCCCCGCCGCCGCGGAGCGACTGGTGCGCCGCCTGCTGCCCGCGGGACGTTTCGCCGAGCGGGTCGTCGGTTTCATCGAGGGGATCCGGCACGGGCTCGCTTCCCTGCGCTCGCCCACGTTGCTGGCGGGGGTGGTCGCGTGGTCGCTGGTGCACTGGCTGGTGAACGCGGCGGCGATGTGGGTGACCTTCGCTGCATTCGACATACCATTGGGATTTGGCGGCGCGCTGGTGCTCCAGGGCGTGCTCGCCATCGGCATCTCGGTCCAGCTCACTCCCGGGTACGTCGGCCAGTTCGAGGCGGCCGTGGTCGCCGCCCTCGCGCTCTACGGGATCTCCAACGAAGTGGCGTCGTCGTACGCGATCGCCTACCACGGGGCCACCTTCCTCCCCATCACCCTCGCCGGTGCCTGGTCGCTCGCCCGCACGCCGGTGGCGTTGAGCGATCTCCGGAGCGCATCGAGGGCATGACCCAAGGCGCCGTCCGGCTGCAGGCTCACGCGAAGGTGAACCTCTTCCTGCGCGTCCTCGCCCGCGAGGCGGACGGCTTCCATGGCCTGGAGACGCTCTTCTGCCTGGTGAACCTGGCGGACGAGCTGAGGGCGGAGCGACGTGACGGACGTGGCGTCACGATCGACGTGGAGGGGGCCGATGTCGGGCCCGCCGAGGACAACCTCGCGGTGCGCGGCGCGGCCGCCGTGCTCGCCGCGACCGGGAATCGATTTGCCGTGCACCTCAGGCTCACCAAGCGGATTCCCGCGCGGGCCGGTCTCGGCGGGGGATCGAGCGATGCCGCCGCCGCGCTCGTCGGGGTCAACCGGCTCGCGAACGACGCGGTGCCGCGTCACGAGTTGCTTCAGCTCGCGAGCAGGCTCGGCAGCGATGTGCCCTTCTTCTTCTCCGGAGCACCGCTCGCCCTGGCGTGGGGGCACGGCGAGCGGCTGCTCCGGCTCCCGCCGCTTCCCTCGGCTCCCGCCCTGCTGCTGGCGCCACCCGTACCCGTCGCGACGCCGGACGCATACGCCTGGGTGGACGAAGCTCGGCAATCGGCGGGCCGCCGAGGCGCGGTGGCGCTGGATCTCGACGCGCTTTCCACCTGGGGCGACATCGGTCGGATGGCCGGGAACGATTTCGAGTCTGTCGTGTTCGACCGGCATCACCCCGTGCGCGCCGCGTTCGAGGCGCTGGTGAATACGCGGCCGCTGGTGTGCCGCATGTCGGGCTCGGGCTCGGCGCTCTTCGCGGTGTACCGATCGACGCGGGACCGGGAGGATGCCCAGATGATGCTGGGGAGGAAGCACGGGACGCTGATCCCGGTGGAGACGCTCGCGAGCCCGCCGCCAGGGCCGGAGCCGGTGTAGATTTTCTGTCGCGGTGGCCCTTCGTCCAATGGCAGGACAGCGGACTTTGGATCCGTTAAT
>DATABZ010000198.1:0-5882 GCA_036259315.1 Gemmatimonadales bacterium
CGGTGGCGAGGGTGAGCGAGGCGAGGATGACGAGGTGGCGCATGGTCGGGTCTCCCGAGGTGAGTGACTTGCCTGCTCACACGGGGACGCCGAAGTGGCGTTGCCAAACAGATGGCGGGTGTCAGAGAATTGTGAGAGGGATATTTCAGGAGCACCGGAGACGCGAACGGCCGGGCAGCTGCCCGGCCGTTCTTTGGGTGCCGCTGATCGTGCTCAGACCGCGACGCGATTGACCCTCGCCTCGGCAATGACGGTCAGCTTCTTGTCCGTCGCCTTCTCCTCCTCCAGCGTCTGCTCGAGCACGCTGGCGCAGTCCGGGCGGCCCAGCTGCTGGGCCCAGGCGATCAGCGTCCCGTACCGTGCGATCTCGTAGTGCTCCACCGCCTGGGCCGCGGCGAGCGCCGCCGCGTCCAGCACCTCGGCGTCCTTGGAGTCGCCCATGATCTCCTCGGCCTCCGTGATGATCCCGTCGATGGCGGGGCAGGTCACGGCCTTCGCCTCGGCCTTGTGCATCTGGAACACCTGCTCGAGCCGCCTGATCTGCTGGTTGGTCTCCTCCAGGTGCAGCCGGAACGCGTCCTGCAGCGCCGGATCCGAGACCTTCGAGATCATCTTCGGCAGTGCCTTGGTGATCCGCTGCTCGGCGTAGAGGACGTCCTGGAGGGTGTGGACGAACAGGTCGTCCAGGTTCTTGATCGGCTTGGTGAGCAAACCCATGGTTGCAACCTCTGCTATGGAGTTGGCCGCACGCCAGTCTACCGCAGCGCGCGGCGGGGTGTCGTATTCGTCACAGGGAGCATAGGGAAGAGGCGAGGGGCGGACCGTGACCGCAGTCACGTCCCGGCTTCGGAAGCCTGCCGTTCGAGCCCCACCACGGCGGGACCGTTCAGCACCCGACCGTCCGTGCCGAAGCGCGAGCCGTGGCACGGGCAGTCCCAGGTGCCTTCGAGCGAGTTCCAGTGCACGATGCAGCCCAGGTGCGTGCACACTGCCGAGAGCGCATGAAGGGCGCCGTGCTCGTCACGGTAGACCGCCAGCTTGGTGAGCCCCTGCCGTACGAGAGCCCCGTGCCCCGGTCGGATCTCGTCCACGGATCCCACCTCACCCGGTGAGACGTAGTCGAGGTACTGCTTCGCCACGTTCACGTTCTCCTTCACGTACTCCGCCGCGGAGCGGACCGACTTGCGGCTCGGGTCGTACAACGTCTGCCAGGGATTCCGGCGGCCGAGAATGAGGTCGGTGAGGAGGATCCCGGCGATGGTGCCGTGCGTCATGCCGTGTCCGGAGTCTCCGGTTGCGACGAGGATGTGCCCCTTGTCGCCCGGATTTCGTCCGATGTAGCCCAGCCCATCGACCGGCTCCATCACCTGACCCGACCACTCGTACTCGACCTCTCCGATGGGGAAGCGCTCACGGGCCCACGACTCCAGGTAGGCGAACCGGTCGTAGCCGTCGTCCTCCTGCCCCGTCTTGTGGTCCTCTCCGCCCACGATCAGCAGGTCTCCCTGCAGCCGCACGTAGTGGTAGGGGTCGGCGGTGTCCCAGTAGAGCGCGGATGGCACAGCGCCCGGCGTTACGCGCGCGCCGATCGCGAACGTGCGGTAGGGTGCCTGCTTGCTATGGATGACGAGCCAGTCGATGACCGGCGTGTTGGTGGCGCAGACGACGAAATCGGCGGTGACCGTGTGCCCGGACTCGGTGCTCACCGCGGCGGGCGGGCCGGCTTCGACGCCGCTCACATGGGTCTCTCCGAAGATCCGGCCGCCCCGCCGCTGAATCGCCGCAACCAGCGCGTTCAGGTACGCGAGCGGGTGAAACTGGCCCTGACGCGGGAAGAGGAGACAGGGTCCGCTATTGAAGGAGGCGACCGGCGCGCGAGGCACCATGCGGACGTCCCGGAGCCCGGCTCGCCGCGCGGCCTCGAACTCCGCATCGAGCGCGTCCAGCGGCTCACCGGGCGGCACGAAGAGATACCCGTCGAGCCGCTGGAAGTCGCAGGCGATCCCCTCGGCGCCGACGATGGATTCGATCCGGTCGATCGCCGCGGCGTGACTGGCCGCCGCGAGCCGGGCGCCCTCCTGGCCGTGGACCCGCTCGAGCACGTGGTAGCGGTCGTCCAGCGCGTTGGAGAGGTGGGCGGTGGTGCGGCCGGTCTCGCCACCACCTACCGCCCCGTCCTCCAGGACGACCACCTGCCGCCCTTCGAGAGCGAGCAGGTACGCGGTCGTGATGCCGGCGATGCCGGCGCCGACCACGGCGACGTCCGCCCGCAGATCCTCCGCCAACGGCGGAAGGACCGGGGGCGGAGCAGTCGCCATCCAGAGCGAGTCGGTCCGCCCCGTGTCACTCCGCATGATCGGTGCGCCCGTCAGCTCGCGGCCTCTCCCAGCCTGCCCTGGATCTCCTCCGCCTGATCAAGGTGCTTCTGGATGACCGGCCTCGCCTGCTCGATCAGGGCCTTGAGCTGCTCGTTCTGCGCCTGATCGTTGGCGTTGTCCGCCAGGTCGAGGACCGCCTTGTGGGCGGCGATCTCCTGCTCGATGTACACCCGGTCGAACTCCGGGCCCTTCGGGGTGGACTCGAGCGCCGTCATCTCGCTCTCGACCAGTGGCGCGAGGGGGTTGGTCGCCGGAGGGGCCGGGGTGACGTTGAGCTTCTTCGCGAGATCCTGGCCCTGTTTCCGGAGAGCGTGGTGCTCGCTCATCATGAGGCGGGCGAAGTCCCTCACTTCCTTGTTGGTCGCCTTCTTGCTCGCGACCGCGCCAGCCGTGCTGTCCGCCTTGTTGGCCTCGTCGAGCAGGGCCACGATGTTGGCGTCGGTGAGGGTTGCGCCGGCGGCGGCGGTGTCGGCCGGCATGGTGTCGGCCGCCATACCGGTTTGCGGCCCGGCGGCCGCGGTGTCTCTACCGGCCATGGATTGATCGCGTTCTCCACAGGCGGCGAGGCTGAAGATGGCGAGCCATGCAACGGGGGCGAGCGCATGGCTTGAGAACACGCGGTGCATGGAAACCTCCTGGGCCACGGCTGCGCCCAAGTCGCTTTTCATCAAAGCGTTAGTAGACGCACTCCCGGGGATCGGTCGTGCGGGTGCAGCAAAAGGTGGGGAGAGCGGTGGCCGGAGTCTGTGACCCCGGCAGCAGGTGCTCGCCGGGCTCGGCTATCCGGTGTGGCTCTGGCCGCCTGCGGGGTTCCCGCGTGGCGGGCGGCCAGAGTGGATCCGGCGATGACGCTGCGCGAGGAGTAGCCCCGCGCTGGAGCCGACCAGAAGAGCTAGCGAGTGCCGGCGGCGGCCGTCTGGGGCACGCCCGAGGGCCGAGCGAATCCCTCCCGGTTCTCCACCGGAAAGTACTCGTTGCGACTGATGCGGCCGACGAGCGGCTCGAGAAGGTTGCGGACCGCATCCACCGACTGGGCTTCCCAGATGCAGGCCGCCCGAGTGCCGTCGGGCGTAGGGAAGGTGTGATGCAGCTTGACGTCCGGAGACAGGGTGCTCGGGTCGGCTGCGTTCCAGAACGTAGCCGGGTCGGAGATGGTGTGCTGGACCAGGACGTACATGAGTCCCTCCTAGGAGAGGATTGTGCAGTGCGAGGCTCCTAGATGCGGGCCGGTACCGGCGCTGTCAAGCCACCTGACACCTAATCATGCCGGATGCGTATTACCCACGCGTCAACGGGGCGCCGCATGGGTCGGCAACCCTGTCTCAGTTCTTCGTGTCTCACGCATAGCGGCAGCGACAATCGTCGAGAACAGCCCCGCACGGCGGGGAGGAGGCGTCATGCGGTGGCTGCGAGACGGCTGGACCCAGGACCTGCGCCACGCGGTCCGCGCGCTCCGGCGCTCCCCCGGCTTCACGCTGGTCGCCGTCGGGACCCTGGGCCTCGCGCTCGGCGCGAACGCCGGGATCTTCAGCGTGGTGGACGCGGTGCTGCTCCGCCAGCTCCCGTTCCCCCAGCCGGACCGGCTGGTGTACATCGGCGGCACCGCCCCCGGCTCCGACCTGCCCCCCGAATTCGATCTGTCCACGGAGTTCTTCCTCCAGTATCAGGAGCAGTCGAAGCTGCTCGAGGGCATCGCGCCCTATGAGGACTTCACCAACACCCTGCGCGTGGGCGACCGGGCGGAACGGGTGCGGATGGCGGTCTCCACGCCCTCCCTGTTCCCGACGCTGGGAGTGGCGCCGGTTCTCGGTCGCGTGCCCCTGCCGGAGGACGAGGACCGGGTCGCCCTGCTGAGCCACGGCCTGTGGCAGAGCTGGTTCGGCGGCGACACCGCCGTGATCGGCCGCTCCTACTACATCGCCGGGCGCGATCGCACCGTCGTGGGCGTGATGGGACCGGACTTCCGCTTCCCGGTGGACGGGGCCACCCTCTGGATCACCGACGTCATGCGTCCCGAGGACATCGAGCCGGGCCGGTTCGGGATGGCGCTGGTCGGGCGGATGCGTCCGGGCGTCGGCATGCCCGATCTCGAGCGCGAGCTCGCGGCGCTGGCGCAACGCCTGCCGGAGCGGTTCGGCGGATCGCCGGGCTACGCCGAGCTGATCAGGAAGCACCGGCCCGTCGTGCGCCCCCTGGAGGAGGAGCTGACCGGCGACGTGGCCGGCCCGCTCTGGGTGCTGTTCGGGTCGGTCGCCGTCGTGCTGCTCATCGCCTGCGCCAACGTGGGCAACCTCTTCCTGGTCCGCGCGGAGCGGAGGCAGCGGGAGCTGGCCGTGCGCCGCGCGATCGGCGCCGCCCGGCTGCAGCTCTTCCGCGGCCAGATCACCGAGGCTGCCGTCGTCGCCCTGCTCGCGGGCGCCCTCGCCATGCTCCTGGCGTGGGTCAGCGTGCCGCTGTACCTGCGGTTCGTGCCGCCGGACGTGCCACGTATCGGCGATGTCGAGGTGCGCTGGGGCACGCTCCTCTTCACCGGCGTCGTCTCGGCCCTGGCCGCGTTCCTGTGCGGCGTCCTGCCGGCGCTGCGCGCGTCGGAGCCGAGCCTCGACCGGCTGCGCGACGGCAGCCGCGGGTCCACCGCGCGCCGGCACTGGGCACGGGACGGGCTCGTGGTGGCGCAGACGGCGCTCGCGCTCGTGCTCCTCACCGGGTCGGCGTTGCTGCTCCGGAGCCATCAGAAGATGCGGAACGTGGACCCGGGCTACGACACCCGCGACCTCTTCACCTTCCAGATCGCGCCCGAGGGCGACCACCTCGACGATGCGGCATCGTATGCGCGGTTCCACCTGGCCTTCAAGGAGCGGCTGGAGCAGCTCCCGGGCGTGCAGGCGGTGGGGATCGTGGACCACGTCCCGCTCAACGAGGGCTACGCCAACCTGCGGTTTCTCCCGGCAGAGCGGTCGGGTGACTCGGACGCCGGCGTGCGGTTGGGCTTCAACTCCGTCACCGGCGACTACTTCTCGACGATGGGGATCCGGCTGCTCGAGGGCCGGGTGTTCACGCCGGAGGAGCAGCTGAACAATCCGGGGTACGTGATCGTCAACCGTGCCGCGGCGAACCTGCTCTGGCCGGGCCAGTCGGCGCTCGGTCGGCGGCTCAAGCGGGAGGACGTGGACGCCTGGGAGACCGTGATCGGCGTGGTGGGCGACGTCATGCAGGACAACTTCCGCGACCCCGCGGAGCCCGCGGTCTACTATCCGCTGGTCGGCCAGCCGCCCGCGGACTGGCAGGTCCTGTCACCGGCCTACGTGGTGAAGACGCCGCGGGCGGAGACGATTGCGGCCGAGGTCCTGGCACTGGTGCGGGAGGTCGCGCCCGGCGCGCCCATGTATCGGGTCTTTACCATGGAAGCGCTCGCCGCCGAGACGCGGCTGCCGCTGGCGTTCACCATGCTGACCCTGGGCGTGGTCTCGCTGCTCGCCGTCATCCTCGGCACGGTGGGGCAGT
>DATABZ010000199.1:0-13942 GCA_036259315.1 Gemmatimonadales bacterium
CAGCAACCGGCTCTGGCTTCCCTGTTCGACCGCATGTACGAGCTGCGCCAGCGCGCGGCGCGGAACGCCCGCTCCCGGACGGCCCGGTCGGGACTCTTCAGGTAGGGCTGAAGCTGCGGGAGCGGGCGTTCTACTCCATCCCACTCAACCGTCATCGATCCGGTGATCCGCTGGTACTCGGCGCTCAGCCGCTCCAGCTCCGAGAAGATCGGGACGTTGGCCTCGCGGAAGATCTCGATCGAGGTGCGGAAGCGCGCCAGGGTGGTGTCCAGGTCCTTGCCGCGGTACCCCGACTCCACCAGCCGACGCGCCAGCTCGACGCTCCGTTCCTCCATCTTCGGCAGCACCTCGGTGGAGAACCGGAGGTGGTCCGCCTCCTTCTCGGGATTCGACGTGTCGATGGTGTAGGCGATCATCGCGAGCGCCGCTGCCTCCGTGACCAGCTCCTCCAGCGTGGACCAGGTCTGCAGCCAGCCGTCGATCGTGTCCTCGTCGAGAGGCCGCTCGGCGAGGTCGTCGAAGTACGGCTCGAGGTCCTCCCAACGCGCCTTGGCGAGCGCGGCGGGCGACGATGGCAGATCCAGCACGGGCACGGGACACTCCTGAGACAAAGGCGAAGACCGTCGGTGACGAGATATAGGCAGGGACGTCGTGGGTCACAATCCCGGCGGATGGAGGCGGTGAAAATTCGTGCGCTGCTGATAGCGCCGTCCGATCGCGAGCAGCATACCCTCGTCCAAGGCCCGCCCCGTGAATTGGAGACTGGTGGGCAGACCGCCTTCACCCGTCCCGTTCATGAGAAAGAGTCCCGGCACCCCGCACAGGTTTGCGGCACCGCTGATGTTTGCACCCCCGGGATAGTCCGGATACACCTTGTCGAACGCCGCGTCGATCGGCCAGGCGACCGTGGGCAGCGTGGGAGCCACGATGGCGTCGACCCGTGCGAGCAGCGCGTCGAGCGCGTCGGCTGCCGGACGGCGAAGCCGCAGTGCTCGGATGTAGTCCTTGGCCAGTACCACCTGCCCCGCATAGCCGCCGATCCGGTCCTCCGGGGCGGTGAGCTCGGTATTTCTCCCGCTCTCGAACAGCGGCTCGAAGGCGCTCGCGGCTTCGGCGTCGATCACGAGGGAGGCCATGGCGTCGTAGGGAAAGTCGGGCAGCTCCAGGTCCTCCTCCACCTGCGCGAACTCGCGGAGGATCCCCAACGATGCCTCGAAGTTGCGGCGGACTTCGGGCTGGGTCTTCTCCCGCGTGCCCTTCAGTACGCCGATCCGAAAACGCCGTCGGGGCTGCGCGTCGGATGGATAGGAGAACGGGTGATCCAGGGCCGAGGGGTCCGCCGGATCGGGGCCGGCGATCGCCGCGAGGACGATCCCGCAGTCTTCCGCCGTGCGGGCCAGCGGGCCCAGCTTGTCCATCGTCCAGCTCAGCGCCATCGCCCCGTGCCGGCTCACCCGTCCGTACGTGGGCCGGAGACCGGCGACGCCGCAGAAGGCCGCAGGGTACTGGATCGATCCCCAGGTCTCCGATCCGATCGCGAACGGCACCAACCCGGCACCGACGGCGGAGCCCGAGCCGCTCGAGGATCCCCCCGACCAGCGGGCGGGATCCCAGGGAGAGCGACCCGGACCGGTGAAGGTGGCGAACGCCTGGTTGTAGCCCATTCCGCCGGCCAGCTCCACCATCGCGAGCTTCGCGCACAACACCGCGCCCGCTTCGCGGAGCCGGCGGACCGCGGTGGCATCACCTCGGAGCATCTGGTGCCGGTACGGCTGCGCACCCCAGGTGGTGGGAGCCCCGTCCGCCGCGAGCAGGTCCTTGGCCCCGTACGGGATGCCGTGCAGCGGGCCGCGGTCCCTCCCCGAGGCCAGCTCCGCGTCACGCCGCTTCGCTTCGGCGAGCGCCTGCTGGCGAAGGACGGTCACCACGGCGTTGTACCTGGGACCGATGCGCTCCAGCCGGTCGAGGAAGTGCCCCGCGAGCTCGACCGCCGACAGCTCGCGCCTGCGGAGAAGGCGCCCGAGCTCCGGCAGCGTCAGCCAGGTGAGATCGCTCACCCGAGGTCCGGCGACCGCACCGCCGTGAAGACGAAGTCGGGCTCGTCGCCGTTGGCGAGCGGGACCCGACGGATCTTCTCGGCGCGATCGAGCATGGCCTCGATCTGCCGCGCCACCGCGGCGAGATCCGTCTCGCTCAGCCGGTCGCCGTACTGCGCCCGGACGGCGCGCGCCAGTGCCTCCGCGAGCGTGCGCGGGTCGTGCACGGCCGGATGCGAGTCGGGGATCGGCGCGACGCCGCGGACGAGGAGCGGTGCCAGGGCGGCCATGGCGACCGTCTCGGTGAATTCCCGTCGGTTCAGCTCCGACACCAGCGCCTCCGGGCTACGGGGCCCGCTCCGTCCGGTCGTTGCGATAGTACAGATACGCCAGCGAGAGCGTCACCAGGCCGAGCAGAAATACCGAGCCCACGCGGTAGAGCGCGTCGAGCGACGAGAGGTCGTGGACCACCACCTTGAGCACGGCGAGCCCTGCGACGCCGAGACCCGCGAGCCGCAGCGGCTTGAGCGATCGGGTGAAGCCGACGAACACGAGCGCCGCGGCGAAGACCAGCCACCAGGCGCTCACCCCGAGCCCCGAGGCCAGCTCCGCACTGGCTCGCGAAAGGCTCTCGAGCTCGAAGTACCGCCGGATCTCGCCCGTGACCCCGAAGAGCGTCATCATGCCGGCGAAGACCCAGAGAGCGGATCGAGCCGACCGAGCCTCGCCGTCGTTCGCCGGCGCCTTCAGCAGTCCCGCGGCGAGTGCGACGGCCGCGAGGGTGGCGCCCCACAGCGCGAGCGCCCAGGGTCCGACGAACGCCGCGTCCGCGGCGGTGCGGGCGAGCAGCGCGTCATTGAGCAGCTGGTGCACCGCGGCCAGCCAGGTGAGCGCGCCGTACCAGCGGCCATCGGTGCGACCCAGCGAGTGGTCCAGGGCGGGCCAGAGCAGCGCGAGACCCAGGAGCGCCCAGACTTCCGCCGTGCCGCTCCACTGTGCCTGCGCGGCGACCCCCGCGGCCACGATCCCCACCAGTGCGAACGGTGGTCGCCGGCCGAGGTAGCCGACGAGCAGGTAGGGCACGGCAACCAGCAGCGGGAGCATTCCGGGTGTGCGATCGAACCGCTCCGGCGCCAGACCGTGTGCCGCCCAGGCGAGGAGCACCGGGGTGACGAGGAAGTAGAGCGCCTCGCCGGCCGACCATCCGCCCGAGGTCCCGGCGCCCAGCCGGATGGGCAGCACCTTCGGGTTCCGGAGCGCCTGCCACCAGACCGGCGCCGAAAGCACGAGTCCGGCGACGAACACGGGCCAGGACGCCGCCATTCGATCGGCCGACGCCGCGAGCAGGGCCCACCCGCCGGTGAACGTCAGCAAGCGGGTCTCCCACCACTGCTCGCGCAGGCCGACGTAGAGGCCGGCGGTTCCGCCGATCACGCCGTACAGCAGCACTCCCCACGGCTCCGCGGCGTCCGCCGCCCCCGCCATGCCGATCCCGAAATAGCTCGCCGCGATCACCAGCATCGCCAGGCGCCAGCGCTGACGGGCCGCCACCATGCCGAGACCGGCCGCCATGCTGGCCAGGTAGAGCAGAAGGAGGTTCGCGTTGGCGTCCTCCCGGCCGAGCAGCACGGGCGCCAGGAACGCTCCGAGCGCCGCGGTGACGCCCAGAGCCTCGACGTTGATCGCGAGCGCGATGACCGCCAGGGAGATGGACACCAGGGCGAGCCCCACGATGCCGGTGGTCGGCGGGATCACCTCGTAGAGCCGGCATGCGGCCCACACACTGAGATAGATGATGCCCGAGCCGCACCCGATGAGCGCGGCGCCATAGGTGCGGTAGCGCGAGTGCAGCCGCCATCCGATGGCGCCCACTCCGACGCCGAGCAGCGCGCCGCCGACGCAGCGCATGATCGGCGAGATCCAGTCGCGCTCGAAGGAGAGCTTGAGGAGATACCCGGTCGCCATCAGGAGGGCGACGACGCCGACCGCCAGGAGCCCCCGCTGCCCGATCCACTGCTCGTCGATGCCGCGCGAGTGCGGCCGGCGGGTTGCTCCCGGCCGGGCGGGCCCCGGACCCGTCGCCCCCGAACCCGTCGCTCCCGGACGGGGTGCCGCCCCTGCGGGCTCGCGAGGGATCGGGCCCAGCGCCGGCGGCTCCACCGTCGGCTGCGAGCCTTCGGGCTCAAGCACGGGTGGTGGGATCGGCGAGAGAGGGCGCTCGACCGACGGTGGCGGGACCGCCGATGGAGCCGTCTGGCGCTCCACGGCTGTCCGAACCAGGGACTCGAGCACCGCCACCCGCCGCTCCAACCGCTCCAGCCGGTCGTCCACGCTCATGAGATCCTCGCCTTTTCCTCTGCGGGATGGGGGGAGATCCCGGGGTCGATCTGTATCTGAAGCGCCAGCACGCCGACGACAGCCACGCACGCCCCCGCCAGGTAGAAGGGTGCGCCGTGGCCGATTCGCTGGAACGCCGCCGTCGCCAGCAGCGGCGCCGCCACACGCGCCAGCCCGGCGAAGGTCTGGGCCACGCCCATCGTGGCGCCCAGCTCGCGGGGGTCGGACTGACGGGACATGAGCGAGGTAGTGGATGGAAACAGCAGCGCGGTGCCGATCGGCACAAGGGGGATGACCGCCGCGAAGGTCCAGAGCGAGTCCGGCACCGGATAGAGCCAGAGTCCCAGGGTCAGCGCGAGCGCACCGAGCCGCACCGTGCCCAGCTCGCCCAGGCGGTTCACCACCGGACCCAGCAGCACGCTGCGCATGACGAACGACAGGATGCCGATGTAGGTGAAGACGGGTCCGATGGTCCGCTCGTCCAGTCGGAACTCCGCGCCAAGATACAGCGCGAGGACCGAGGTCTGGGCGGAGAAGGCCACCATCCCGATACCGTAAATCCAGAGCAGGCGCGGGAGCGGCGCGCCGGGGTGGCGCAGCGCATTCCAGGCCGGCTGCCACGGCGGGCGCCGGGGCCGCGCCGGCCCATCGTCCCTGGGACGCGACTCGGGAAGCCAGCGCCAGGCGAACGCGACGTTCACCAGGCAGAGCGCCGCCGCGGCGAGCCCCGGGGCCGCGCGGCCGAAGTGCGCGGCGAACGACCCGATCGCCGGCCCGAAGGCGACGCCCGCCGAAGTCGCGGCCGAGAGCCATCCCAGGGCCTTGGCGCGGTCGCGTGGCGCCATGGTGTCGGCGACGTAGGCCTGCGCCACGCCTGTCGTGCCGCCGCCCGCACCCTGCACCAGGCGGGACACGAAGAGCAGCCACAGGCTCTCGGCGAAGCCGAAAACCACATAGGCCATGGCGGAGGCGGTGAGCCCGATCAGGAGCGCAGGGCGTCGGCCGTAGCGATCCGAGAGCCGCCCCCAGAAGGGCGCGGCGACCAGCTGGGCAATCGAGAAGGAGGCGATCAGGAGGCCGACGATCTCGGGCGACCCCTCGAGCTCCAGCGCGTAGAACGGCAGCAGCGGGAGCACGATCATGAAGCCGACCATGTCCACGAAGTTGACCGCGATGAGCACCGCGAGGCGGCGGAAGCCGCCGCCCCCGCCTGGCGCCGTCACCCGGTGCCGCCTCCCCGGCCCTGCCCGCCCGCACCGAGCGCGAAGACGGCCGCGCTCACCAGCATGAGCACCACGCCGTAGGCCGCGGCGACCCCGACGTCCGCCTGGCGCAGGCTGGACAGGATCTCGAGCGAGATCGGCCTGGTGTCGTAGGTGTAGAGCATGATGGATGTCACGAAGTCCCCGAAGGCGGTCACGAAGGCCAGACTGGCGCCGGCGAGGAGCGCGGGCCTGAGGAGCGGCAGTGTCACCCGGCGGAGCGTGCGCGCTCGCCCCGCGCCCAGACTCGCCGCCGCCTCGTCCAGGGAGGGATCGAGCGCGCGCACACCCGCGGAGATCGCCCGGCTGGTAATGGGCAGGTCCCGTACGAGGTACGCGAGCGGCAGGATCCAGAGCGTCCCCACGAGAATGAACCGGCCGGCGAGCGGCTCGCGCACGCTGAACGCGGTCGCGAGGGCGATGGCGAACACCGTGCCGGGCACCGCCCAGGGGAGCGCCAGGAGTCCCTCGATCGCGCGGCGGGGCGCGGTGGTCCGCCGCGCGGCCAGGAGCGAGCCCGCGAGTGCGATGGCGACGGCGGCCGTGGTGGCCACCGTGGCCAGCCAGATGCTGTTCACCAGAGGGCGGAACCGCACGGGGTCCTGCACCAGGGTCACGTAGTTGCGCATGGTGTACGCCGGCGGCAGCGGCTCCGTGGTCCAGGTGCCGACCGGCACGAAGGAGACGAGGACCAGCGTGAGGTGGGGGAGGAGCAGCAGCGCGGCGAGTCCCCAGCCCGCGGCTCCCGCCAGGAAGCGGGTGAGCGGCCGCCGGATGACGATGCGCGCCGGGCCGGTGCCCTTGCGTCCGGCGCCCCCGCCCTGCTCACGCGCGTCGCTCCGGAACAGCACCAGCGCGAGCAGCGCCATGGCCGCCAGCGACGCGGTCTGGACCATCGCCAGATGGTCCTCGCCGTTGAGCCGGGTCGATACGATCTGCGTGGGCATGACCCGGAACCCGCCGCCGAACACGTAGGGCGCGCTGAAGGAGCCGAGCGCGGTCTTGAACGTGAGGAGCGCCGCGCCGGCGAGCGCCGGCCTCAGGTGGGGCACCACGACCCGTCGGAAGGTGCGCCACCGCCCGGCGCCGAGGCTCGCCGCCGCCTCGAGCTGCGAGGCGTCGAGCGAGACCAGCGCGGCGCGCACCAGCAGGTAGAAGTACACGTACATCGAGTACGCGTGCACCAGCAGGATCGCGCCGGCCCCCTGGAGGCGCCACGGCGGCTCCTCCAGTCCGAGCAGCCACATCAGGAGCAGGGGCACGAACCCCGTCTCGCCGTAGAGGAAGAGGAACGCGACCACGCCCACCAGCGGCGGCAGCACGGCCGGGAGCGCCACGAGGCCGCCGAGCACCCTCCCACCGGGGAGATCGAATCGTCCGAACAGCAGCGCCAGAGGAACGCCGATCAGCGCGGCGAGTGCGACGCTCGCCACCGAGATCCAGAGGCTCCCCCAGAGGGCGCTGATCTCGGTCGGACGGCTGATGAACTCGCGCACGTAATCCAGGGTCCAGCCGTTCGGCCCGTGGAGGCCCTCGACCAGCACCAGCGCCAATGGGTAGAGGACGAGCCAGACCAGCAGGACGAGCAGGAGGGCCGCACCGACCGCGCTGCCGCGACGCCGCCTCATGTCTCGCCGGCCGGGAACAGGTGGAGCCCGCCGGCGGCGCGGCGGCTGGGCAGGATGCCCACCCGATCGCCGGGGCGCACCGCGGCCGGTGGCGCGGCCACCTCCAGCGTGGCGCCGCTCGCGGTCAGCACGGTGAAGTAGGACGCCGGGCCGGTGAACCGCCGCGCGGTGACGGCGCCGAGGATGGCCTGCGGGTCCTCGCCCAGACGGAGGGCCTCCGGCCGGGCGAGCAGGAGGGCGGGCCCGGGCAGCATGACGGGCTGCCCCGGCGGCCGCTCGATCTCCCACACGACCCCTTCGACCGAGACCCGCGTGCCCCACTCGGTCGGGCCCAGCACCTGGACCGGGATCACGCTCGATCGCCCGACGAACCCGGCGACGAAGAGGTTGTCGGGTGCGGCGTAGAGCTCGTCCGGGGTCCCGACCTGCTCCAGTCTGCCGGCCCGCAGCACGGCGACGCGGTCCCCCAGGTCGAAGGCCTCGTCCTGCTCGTGCGTGACGAGCACCGTGGTGATCCCGAGCCGCCGGATCAGATCGCGGATCTCCCGCCTGGTGCGCTCGCGGAGGGTGGGATCCAGGTTGGAGAGCGGCTCGTCCAGCAGCAGGACGCGCGGCTCGGGCGCCAGGGCGCGCGCGAGCGCGACGCGCTGCTGCTGCCCACCGGAGAGCTGATCTACCCGGCGCCGCTCGAGTCCCGCCAGGTCCACCAGCGCGAGGGCGCGGGCGACCCGCTCGGCCAGGTCGGCGCCGCGCACTCCCAGGGACTCGAGGCCGAAGCCCACGTTGCGCCCGACGTCCAGGTGGGGAAATAGCGCGTAGTGCTGAAATACCATGCCGAACCGGCGGTGCACCGCTTCCACGCCGGTCACGTCGTCGCCTTCGACGAGAATGCGTCCCCCGTCAGGCGTCTCGAAGCCGGCGAGGAGCCGCAGCATCGTGGTCTTGCCGCTGCCGCTCGGCCCCAGCAGCGCGAGCATCTCGCCGCGGGCCAGCGAGAGCGTCACCCGGTCCGCGGCGACGACTCCGTCGAAGTGCTTGGTGAGTCCGTCGACCGCGAGGAACGGCGTCACCGGGACGCCACCTGGTCGCCCCCACCCCGCACGTGCCGGTCCCAGTAGCTCATCCACCTCGAGCCGCACTCGGCGAGCATCTCCCAATCCATCGGGGCGACGACCATCTCCCCCTCCACCTCCGCCACCCACGGGGGCACGCGGGCGGGCGGGAGATCGTGCCGAGCCGGGAGGCGGAACACGCGCTCCGCGGCCAGCAGCTGGGCCTCCACACCCCCGACGAAATCGATGAACGCCCGCGCCGCCTCCGGATGGCGGCTTCCCCGCACCAGTCCGATCGCATCGTCGATCACCACGGTCCCGCTCCGCGGGAAGGTGTAGCCGAAGGGAAAACCCTTCGACCGGCCGATGAGGATGTCGGGCAGGTCCCACAAGGTCACCAGCCCTTCGGCCCGCGCGAGCTTGGCATTCAGGATCGCGGGGTTCAGGGCGTAGCTCGCGGTGCTGGCATCGAGACGGCGGAGCCACGCCATGCCCTGGCCCGTGTCCCCGGTTTCCCGGATGCTGCGCACCAGGATCAGCCCCCAGATCGCCCGCATGGTGCCGCTCGCCATGGGATCGCGGATCACCACCTTGTCGCGCCAGCGGGGCTCGAGCACCTCGTCCCAGTCCTGCGGCGCCTCCTCCTGGCTGACGACCCCGTTGTTGTAGGCGATCACGGCCGGAGTCCGGTAGACCGGATAGTACATGTCGTCGGGGCCGACGCCGTTGGGGCCCACCCGGTCGGCCCAGGCGGGCCGGTACGGCTGGAGGAGCGAGTTCCGCACGCCGAGATCGAAGATCGTCGTCGGCCCGCCGAACCAAACGTCCGCCTGCGGGTTCACCCGCTCGAACCGCAGCCGGTCGAGGATCTCCTGCGAGCCCATGTCGAGCCAGCGGACGTCGATGTCGGGGCGTTGCGCCTCGAAGGCCTCTTCCAGCAGCGTGAGCTGGTCGCGGCCGTGGGGGGAGTAGAGCACGACGGGCGTGCGTCCATCACCGTGGCATGCGGGCAGCGTGATCCCGAGCGCGCCGATCACCAGGCACCTGAGGACCGCCGAGCGCACCAAGGTTGATCCGAGCTCGTTCTCCAGCCACCGGTCCCATCCCCCGTCCACCCCATTCACCACGAAGGAACGAAGGGCACGAAGGGCACGAAGGCAGGTGAAGATCACAACAACGTTCCTCTTGTTGTTGTTTTTGTCATGCTTCGTGTCCTTCGTGTCCTTCGTGCCTTCGTGGTGAAATGGGGTGGAGCGGCTCGGCGCAAGGCGGAGCGGCTCGGGGGCAAGGTGGAGCGCCGTCAGCGAGCCGGCGGCTGGCCGAGCGCGAGCAGGTTCACGAACAGCCGCAGCGCGCCCGGCACCCCCGCGGGCAGCTGGCGGAAGAAGCTGAGTCCCGTATAGACGTAGGTCCCCCGCCCCACCGGCGCGATGAGGAGCCCTCCGCGCAGCTCGGCCTCGCCCTCGTCATGGGTCTCGAGGATCGGCTGATACGCCGGATCCCATGTCCGTGCGAAGTAGAGACCCCGCTCCTGGACCCAGCCCTCCCAGTCCCGCTCGGAGATGCGGTTCGGTCGGCGAAGCACCGGGTGGTCGGGTGCGACGATCGTCACCGGGGCGGTCTCGTCCACCACGCGGTCATGGCTCACGGGGCGGGCCGTGCTGTCTACCGCCGGGGGGTGGTCGCCGTCGGTTCCCGAGCTCGCGGTCTGGGTGTCGGCCTGGGCCAGCAGCGCGGGGCCGCCGACCGTGAGCGGGAGCGGGGCGTAGCCGTCGGTGAAGAAGCGATGTTGCTGGTACTGCACCACGAGCACGCCGCCCCCGCGGACGTACGCCAGCATGCGCGCGTTGTTCTCCACCAGCGCCGAGTCGGTCTCGTAGGCCCGCGGCCCGATCACGATGACGGGATAGCGGGAGAGATCGTCTCGCTCCAGCGCGCGGGCATCGAGCAGGGTCACCGGGAGTCCGGCCTGCTGCAGCGCCTCCGGCACCAGGTCCGAGGCGCCGCGCACGTAGCCGATTGTCGCCAGGCGCGGGAGCGCCACCGGCGCCAGCCGTACCTGGCTGGTGGCGGGGACCACGTAGGAGCGGGAACGGATGTGGGGATAGTCCACGGTGTGCACCCCGGCCCGGTACTCCCGGCCGGCGGAGTCTCGCGCCACCGCGCGGATGGTGGCGCTGTCCCGCCCGATCCCGCGGGGCGCGCGCACCTCGAAGGTGAACGCCTCCCGCTCGTCCTCGCCCACCAGCCTGAACGCCTGCGGGCGTACCACCGGCCAGCCTTCCGGGACCTCCAGGCCCACCGTGCCGACCGTGGTATCGCGCCCGCCATGGGTGAGCGTCACGGTGAACCGGCGGCTCTCGTCGCTGAGCAGCGACCACACGTAGGTCTCGGGCTCGAGCTTCACGTCCACCCTGGGGACCACCGTGACCGGGCGTCGCACCTCGCCGAGGGCCTGATCGTTGACCCGGTAGCTCACCTCGCGAGCCGCCTCGCCACCCGGACCGAGCCGGCCGAACCGGGCGACCGGCACCGAGCCGCCGAAAGGCTCGCCCAGATCGACGGCGGCGACGCCGCTCCAGTCGTACAGGGCGCCTTGCCGCGGCTGCCGGAGAAAGTACGGGGTCGTGGCCACGGCGCCGGTGTCCGGTGTCAGGGTGGCGCCCGAGCGATGGATCTGCCCCGGCGCGAGGGTGATCTCGTGGTTGGAGTCGGCCTGGACGTGCCACTCCGAGGAAGGGATCAGTCCGCCGGCCACGGTGATCGTGTCGGAGCCCGCGTTCCAGACCAGGAGGTCGACGCTGTCGGCCTGGGCCGCTATCACCCGGTCGTCCGAGGCCAGCGCGTCGACGAGCAGGCCGGAGGCGATGCCGAGCGCGCGCTCCGTGTGACGCCGCTGATCCCCTTGCTCCGGGGTCGAGAACAGCAACTGGGCGCGGGCATCGGCCGATTGGGGGGAGAGGTCGCGCTTTCCGCGATCGAGCAGCGCGATGACCCGCTGGAACGAGCCGGTGGTGAGTGCCGCGCGCGCACTGTCGGCTCTGGCCGCGAACCGCCGGCGAGCGGCGGGTCCGTCGGTGCCGGGGGCATCGCGCCAGGGCATCGCCGCCAACGTGGTATCGATCCCGTCGAACAGGCCTCCGCTCCCCTCGGCGGTGCGATCCTCGAGCAGGGCGAGCGGGACTCGCGAGGGACCGATGTCCTGCAGCCGCCCCATGTCCTGCGAGCGGTGCAGGCTGCGGCTCGCCATCGCGATCTGATGGTACGACTTCCCGACCGCCCGGTCGAGCACACCGCCCTCCAGCGTGAGCGTGGTGGCCGCGCTGTCGAAACGGGTCGAGCGGTAGAGCTTGAGCGGGGTCCAGGGGCGGAGGCCCTCCTCCCTGGCGAGCTCGGGGAAGACGGTGGAATCTCCGGCCGCCGCGAAGGCTTCCCGCGCGGCCCACCCGGCCGCCTGGTGCTGGCCGTGCCCGTCCTGGGGCAGGCCACTGAAGGTCGAGACGATGATCTGAGGGCGGAAACGTCGTACGATGCGGACGACGTCCTTGAGGATGGTGTCCCGCGGCCAGTGCCGCCAGGTCTCGTCCAGCGTCTTCGAGTAGCCGAAGTCGTACGCCCGGGTGAAGTACTGGCGCGCGCCGTCGAGGCGGCGGGCGGCGAGCAGCTCCTCGGTGCGAATCAGCCCGAGCGCCTCGCCCAGCTCGGGACCGATCAGGTTCTGCCCCCCCTCACCGCGCGTCAGGGAGAGATAGGCCGCCTCGGCCCCCATGCCCCGGACCAGCACCGTCAGGAGCTCGGTGTCCTCGTCGTCGGGGTGGGCGCCGATCATCAGCACCCGGCGGTAGTGCCCCAGCATGCGAAGCTCGCGGTCCAGCGCGACGATGCCGCCCGTGCCGGGCGGCTCCTGCTGCGCGGAGACCGGCCCGGAGACCAGCGGCAGGAGCGCGACGACGAATGCGAGCGAACGGATGCGTGCGAGGCGCAAAGAGTCCCCGGGGGCCGTGTGGTCCGAAAGCCAGAAAGCTACACGGTCCCGGGGCGGGATTCTAAGTCGGGCGACTCAGTGCAACGGGGCGGCCCCGAGCGGGGTGTCCTGGATCGAGCGCCGGAACGCGGGATGCCGGATCCAGAGATACAGTCCCATGCTGACCGCCGCCAGTGTGTTGGCCGACACGACGGCCCAGAAGGGAAACAGCTCACCGGTGCGCTCGGAGAGCACCTCGAGCAGGCCGTAGAAGATGACCTCGAACGCCAGGAAGATGGGCAGCAGCGCATAGCGGACCACCGAGTTCTCGATGCTCCAGTGCACGACCGCCACCAGTCCCATGCCGAGCAGCGCGAAGACGACGAAATGGAATGCGGTGTAGAGCAGAACCGCGCCGAGCACCACGGTGTCGGTGGCGGGCGTGGGATCGCCCATCAGGACCACCTGCCCGAGCAAGCTCGGGGTGAGCAGCGGCCGGCCGGCGATAGTGTCGAGGACCAGGAACCAGAGAGCGACTGCGAGACCGCCGATGACGCCGACGTCGGTGCCCTCGGTGGGAATCGAATGCGAACGTTCTGCCATGCGACCTCCTGCGGCAGGGCTTACCCTCACAGTGGGGTGGATGCCCCCGAAGCGCAAGGCGTCGCAGCGTCAGTGCTGGGGCGATCCCGGAGCGTGCCGCGGGGTCTTCACCTCCGCGCCGAGCGGCGCGTCGGCGCCCATCCGGGGATGCCGCCGCCAGAGATACCATCCCATCACCACCACCCCCAGGAGCGAGCCGAGCACGATCCTCCAGGGCGGGACCCGCTCCGCCGTGGCGGCGGTGAGCATGTAGGTGAGACCCGCCAGGAAGAAGAAGGCCACGACCAGGCCGATCCAGAGTCCCATGCGGAGCGCCAGATTGCGGCTGGCGAGGTGGACCACCAGCGTCAGCCCCATCCCGACCGCGACGAACGCGATCACATGGAGAAGAGTGAATCCGAGGATCAGGCTCGGGACGAGCGCACGGGCTCCGGGGTTGGCGTCGCCGCGGAAGAACACTCCGCCCAGCGCATTCGGCGTCTGGAACGGCTGCCCCGCGGCGGCGTCCACCACCAGGTACCAGAGGGCGACGACCACGGCGCCCAGCAATCCGACGACGAGACCTTCACGAACCGTGGAGTGCTCCTGCACCTGCATGGCCGCTCCGATGCCGAGGGTGAACGCCGGCCGTAACCGGATGTCTCAGCTTAGGATCGGTGCGTACAGCCGGATGTGTCCGGCGTCACCTGCCCGCGCTGCCGGCGCGCTCCTCGCGGCAGGCTCCGCAGGGGCAGGAGGCGCGGAGCCGCTGGAAGGTGTAGATGCCGGTGCCGTGCCCGTCGCTCCACTGCACCCGCATCCCGTACGCACCGACCAGCGCGAGCGAGACTGGCAGGATTTCCGGCGGTACCGTGGCGGGGTTCAGGAGGGGCCGCCCGCTCATCTCGTCCACGCAGGCGGCGCAGGGGCACGCCAGGCGCAGCTCGCGCGCCGGAAAGAAGGCCTGGTGACCGGCGGCGTCCCACTCGATCAGGATGCCGTCGTCCCGGCGATTGATGGCGTAGGGGATCGGAAGGGACATGCGTGGAGGATAACGGCGGACAGGCGGACAGGCGGACGG
>DATABZ010000200.1:0-6275 GCA_036259315.1 Gemmatimonadales bacterium
TGCACCACCGTACCGAAGATTGGGAGGCCCCATGGCAGCGCCAGGCTTGATCTCGACCCGCCGCTTCTCGGCCACGACCCGTCTCCGTCTCCAGGTGCTGTTCGCCCGCGCCCGGGAGGCGCTCGCCGATACCTATCAGACACAGGCGGCCGAGTTCGTCCGTCGGCTCCGCAGCCAGCTCCCGCTGGAGGAAGCGCTCGAGCGCTTCTTCCGTGAGGTGGGCGTGCCGGCCGCGATGGCGGAGACCGTGCGGGCCCGAGCCCTGATCGCCCTGGCGCCGATGGTGGAGGAGGACGCGGAGGAGCAGCCGGAGGAGAGCCCGGAAGTGGAGTGGAACCCGCTCCGCCCCGATCGCCTGATCGGCGCCCTGCGGCGTCGCGCCCGCTACGTGGACACGACCAATCTCGAGTGCCGCCTGGCGGCCTCGATCGCCGACGAGGCGGTGGCCGCGACCCATGTCCGGATGGCGCTGGAGATCGCCGAGCTGCTGGCGGAGGAGTGCACCCCCGACGAGGCCATCATGCACTACGTGCGGTCATTCGACATTCCCGCCATCGACGCGCAGCTCATCTTCCGCCGGGCCATGGCCTGCTGGGCCGAGCGGGATCCCCTCGGCCTCGACCGGGTGGAGCCGGTAACCCCGACGCTGACGGTCTGCGCCACGCCGCAGCTCGACTTCGGCGGGCGCTTCCGCCTCGGGCTCCGCGCGATCAGCTGAGCCCGCCGCGCCTCCGCTCCGCCTATCTTTGGGTGAGCCCGGGGACCGGGCATCGAGCGGAGGCGTCGGCGGATGGGTTGGACCATTACAATCGGACGGGTGGTGGGGACCGAGATCAAGGTCCACCTCACCTTCTTCATTCTGGTGGCGTTCTGGGCGATGGCCGGGTACCAGGCCGGCGGGCCGGCGGGCGCGCTGGCCGCATGTCTCCTGCTGTTCGCGCTCTTCGCCTGCGTGGTGTTCCACGAGTTCGGTCACATCCTGATGGCCGGGCGCTTCGGCGTCCGGACACCGGACGTGATCCTCCTTCCCATCGGCGGCGTCGCCCGCCTGGAGCGGATCCCCGACGAGCCCAGGCAGGAGCTGCTGATCGCCCTGGCCGGTCCGGCGGTCACGCTCGCCATCGTCATCGTCCTCTACGCCCTGCTGGCGCTCTCGGGCCAGGAGCCGCGACTCTGGGGTCTTCGACCGGACGGCCCGTTCCTCGAGACCCTGATGCGGGTGAATCTCTACCTGCTCATCTTCAATCTCTTTCCGGCGTTTCCCATGGACGGCGGCCGGGTGCTGCGAGCTCTTCTCGCCAGCAAGCTCGGGCTCGTTCCGGGCACCAGGATCGCCGCGCGTCTCGGCCAGGCCAGCGCCGTGCTCGCCGGGTTCTACGGGCTCACCGCGGGTGAGCCGGTGCTGGTGCTGGTGGCGCTCTTCGTCTTTCTGGGCGCGGGCGCGGAGGCGTCCGCGGTGGAAACCCGCGTGGCGGGTGCGGGGCTCAACGCCGCGCACATGATGGTCACCCACTTCCGCACCATCCCGGTGCACGCCACGCTGGCCGACGCGGTCGCCCTGCTCCTCTCCGGCGAGCAGCGCGAGTTCCCGGTCGTGGACAACCTGGGGCGCGTGGAGGGCATCCTGACCCGCGACCACATCATCAAAGGGATCAGCCAGCGGGGCCAGGGATCTACCGTAGGTGAGGCGATGGCCGCGCAGGCTCCGGCGGTGGCGCCCACGCTCGGATTTCAGGAGGCGCTGGAGCGGCTCCGCGCGAGCGGGCTCCCCGCGCTCCCCGTGGTGGACGCGGGTGGGCAGCTTGTGGGGCTCCTCACGCTCGACAACATCACCGACCTGCTCCTCGTGCGGCGGGCACGCGCGTGACCACTACTCGCATTTCCTCCGCCGCCAATCGGCCGGTGAGCACTCGAACCCGCCACTCTGCCACAGCCCCGCGCCGGCCGCTCGGGCCTTCCTTTGCGCCCGCTCCAGGCGCTCGGCATACTTGACGTTGGGCGGGACGGTGTAGAGCACCGCCCACCCGTCGAGAACCAGCGCTTCGTTGACCAGCCGTGACCCGCTCCAGACATGAGCCAGCTCGCGGCCGTAGCGGTCGCGCGGAGCCACGTCCCGCTCGAGCCGCACCGACGAGCCCGGCGGGACCAGGCGAACCAGCGCCCGGCGCGCTTGCCGCCCCGACTCTCCCTGCCCGAGCTCGGGCGTATCGATCCCGATGAGGCGGACCTTCCGCCCGTCCCGGCAGCTGAAGGTGTCCCCGTCCGCGATCCGCGCCACTACGCAGGGATTCGGGGGAGGTGCGGCGGATCCTGCCGGCGGTCCGCACGACTGCAGCGCGACCCCGCCCAGCAGGAGACCGGCGAGCACATGACGTCGCATGGACGGGAATCTAGGACAAGGGTTGCACGATGGCACCGCCGTTTCAGGTAATCGAGCGCACCAGCATCCTGCCCGCCTCCGCGGAGGAGGCCTTCGCGTGGCACGAGCGCGCCGGCGCGTTCGAGCGCCTGGCTCCGCCCTGGGAGCGGCTCGAGATCATCGAGCGCTCGGGCGGCATCCGGGAGGGCGCCCGCACGGTCGTGAGGGTGCGGGTTGGACCGGTCCGCTTCCGCTGGGTGGCGCGCCATCGCGACTACGAGCCCGGCCGGCGATTCGTGGACGAGCAGGTCGAGGGGCCGTTCTCGCGCTGGATCCACGAGCACCGCTTCGAACCCGCCGGCCCGGACGCCTCCCAGTACACCGACCGAATCGAATTCGGCCCGCCCTTCGGCGCCCTCGGCGCCGCGGCGGGCCCGTGGGTCGCGCGACCGCGCGCCGAGCGGATGCTGGCCTATCGGCACGCGACCCTGCGGGACGATCTCGCCGCCCACGCGCGGTTCCGCGACGCCGGGCAGCTGCACGTGGCCGTCACCGGGGCAACCGGACTCCTGGGCTCGTCGCTCGTTCCCTTTCTCACCGCCGGGGGACACCGGGTCACGACGGTCACGCGGCGAAGGGCGCGCGGCGAAACGATCCATTGGGACCCCGCCAGGGGCCTGATCGACCAGTCCGCGTTCGAGGGCATCGACGCCGTGGTCCACCTGGCCGGCGAGAACGTCGGCGGACGCTGGAACGCGTATCGAAAGCAGCGGATCCGGGAAAGCCGCACGGAGGGGACCATGCTCCTCGCCGAGGCGCTGGCCGGGCTGCGGCGTCCGCCCCGTGTACTCGTGTCGGCTTCGGGAATGGGCATCTACGGCGACCGCAAGGACGAGGTGCTGACCGAAGATGCGGTGCCGGAAGGCCCACCGGGGGACTTCCTCGCGGAGCTGGGCCGCGACTGGGAGGCGGCATCCGAGCCCGCCCGCGCCGCCGGTATCCGGGTGGTGAACCTTCGCTTCGGCCTCGTCCTCACGCCCGCGGGCGGCGCCCTCGGCCGCATGCTCCCCCCCTTCCTCCTGGGAGCGGGCGGGCCGTTGGGGAGCGGGAAGCAGTGGGTGAGCTGGCTCTCGATCGATGACGCGATCGGCGCGATGCACCACGCGCTGCTGACCGAGGAGCTCTCGGGTCCCGTGAACACCGCGTCACCGGAGCCGGTGACCAGCCGCACCTTCGCCGCGACCCTGGGTCGGGTGCTGCGCCGGCCTGCCCTCCTCCCCGCACCGGCGCCGGCGCTGAAGCTCCTCTTCGGCGAGATGGCCGACACCGCACTCCTCGCCAGCCAGCGCCTCTCGCCGGCGCGCCTCCTCGCCTCGGGCTACACCTTCCGCCATCCGCGCCTGGAGCAGGCGCTCCGGCACGTGCTGGGCCGCGGCGAGGCCTAGCCGGCTGTAGTTTTCCCGCATGACCCACCTGAAGGCGGTCGTCCTGCTCAGCGGCGGGATGGATTCGGCCACCGCGGCCGCCGTCGCCCTGGCCCAGGGCTTCGAGATCCATGCGCTCAGCTTCCGCTACGGCCAGCGCCACTCGGCCGAGCTGGAGGCGGCGCGTCGGGTCGCCGAGCGCCTGGGCGCCAGGCGCCACGTGGTGCTGGACATCGATCTGCGCGCCTTCGGCGGGTCGGCGCTCACCGGCGACCTCGAGGTGCCGAAGGACACCCCCCTGGACCGGATCGGCGCCCGCATTCCGGCGACGTACGTCCCCGCCCGCAACACGATCTTCCTCTCGTTCGCGCTGGGCTGGGCCGAGACCCTGGACGCCACCGACATCTTCCTCGGTGCCAACGCGCTGGACTACAGCGGGTACCCCGACTGCCGGCCGGAGTACATCGAGGCCTTCGAGCGGATGGCCAATCTGGCCACCCGCGCAGGCGTCGAGGGCCGCCGCCTCCACATCCACACACCGCTCCTCCGGCTCACCAAGGCGGAGATCGTGCTGCTGGGCGCCCGGCTAGGCGTGGACTACGGGCTCACATGGAGCTGCTACGACCCCACGCCCGGCGGCACTCCCTGCGGGCGCTGTGAGGCCTGCATCCTCAGGCGGAAGGGATTTCGGGAGGCGGGGATGGAGGACCCCGCAGCGGAGGGCGCATGCCCTACGCGGTAAAGGAGATCTTCTACACCCTCCAGGGGGAAGGCGCCAACACCGGCAGGCCGGCGGTGTTCTGCCGCTTCGCGGGCTGCAATCTGTGGACCGGCCGGGAGGCCGACCGCGCGGAGGCGGTCTGCCGATTCTGCGACACCGATTTCGTCGGCACCGATGGGCCGGGCGGCGGGAAGTTCCCGGACGCCCGCGCACTGGCCCGGGCGATCGCCGCGGCCTGGCCGGTTGCGGGCGCCGCCGACGAAGCCCTCGGTGGCGACACGCTCGGCCCGGGCCGGCGGTTCGTCGTCTGCACCGGGGGAGAGCCGCTGCTCCAGCTCGACACCGCCCTGCTCCGGGCCCTGCACGCCGAGGGATTCGAAGTCGCGGTGGAGACCAACGGCACCCTCGAGCCGCCGGCCGGTGTGGACTGGCTCTGCGTCAGCCCCAAGGCGGGCGCTCCCCTCGCGGTCCGCGGAGGCGACGAGCTCAAGCTGGTCTATCCTCAGGTAGGCGCCGAGCCGGAGCGCTTCGAGGCGTTGGAGTTCGAGCATTTCTTCCTTCAGCCCATGGACGGGCCCGAGCGCGAGGAGAACACCGCCGCCGCCCTCCGCTACTGCCTGGCCAACCCACGCTGGCGACTGAGCCTGCAAACGCATAAGCTTCTCGGCATTCCGTGAAGCGGGGCGTCGGGCCCCGCAGTCCCCTGCCCGCCTCCGCCGCCTACTCATGCACGGTTATTCCGACCGCATCAATCACGCGCTCGCCTTCGCCGCCAAGCACTACGGTGCAGTTGCACCGGCCGGCGCCGGGATGGATTATCTTGCCCACCCGGCCAACGTCGCCATCATCCTGGCCCGCTACGGCTGTGAGCAGGTCACCATCGTCGGCGGCATTCTCCACCATGTGCTGGAGGAGGCTGCGCCCGACCGCCGCCCGGCGCTCGAGCGCAAGATCGCCGACAAGTTCGGGCCGATCGCCCTCGCGATCGCGCGTGACGCGATCGAGCCCAAATACGACCGGCGCGGCGCCGATCGCCCCTGGCAGTCCTGCAAGCAGGAGTATCTGGGTCAGCTCGCCGCGGTGGAGCCCCGCGCGCTCGACATCTGCGTGGCGGACGAGCTTCACGCCTGCGGCTCGACGATCACCGCGCTCCGGCGGCTCGGCGTCGAGTACCTGCGCGCGCTCTCGCGGGCGGGGTCGGACCAGACCATCTGGTGGTACCGATCCATGCTGGAAGTGCTCGAGACCCGGGCGGACTGGCCGCACCGGGAGATGGTGACGGAGCTGCGGCTGTTGAGCACCGACCTGGTGCGCAGCCTGCGACTCAGCGAGGAGGAGTTGTGACGTCGAAGTGGTGGGGACTACCGCTCCTGCTGGCCGCGGCCTGTGTGCCTGGCGCCAAGGCGCCCGAGCCGCTCAATCCGGTGCGGTTCCTGCTGATCAACGACGTCTACGTGGCGGACACGCTGGCCGACGGTAGCGGCGGGCTCGCCCGCGTGGCCACCGTGCGGAACCGCCTTGCCGACCAGGGACCGCTCCTCTTCGTGCTGGCCGGTGACGTGCTGAGCCCCAGCCTGCTGAGCAAGTACTACGGCGGCCGCCAGATGGTCGAGGCCCTCAACGCCGCCAAGCTGGACTACGCCACGTTCGGCAACCACGAGTTCGAGCTGGCCCGCGATACCATGATCGCCCGCATCGAGGCGTCGGACTTCACCTGGCTCTCCAGCGACTGCACCCTGTCCGACGGCACCCGGTTCCCCGAGGTGCTGCC
>DATABZ010000201.1:0-1999 GCA_036259315.1 Gemmatimonadales bacterium
CGGTCCTCGAGGTGAAGTCCCGCCGCGTCGGCGGCGCCACCTACCAGGTGCCGGTGGAGGTCCGCCCGGAGCGCCGCCAGGCCCTCGCCATGCGCTGGCTGGTGGGCTACGCCCGCGCCCGCGGCGAGAAGACCATGGCGGACCGGCTCGCCGCGGAGCTGCTGGCGGCCAGCCGCAACGAGGGTGCGACGATCAAGAAGAAGGACGACACGCACCGCATGGCCGAGGCCAACAAGGCCTTCGCCCACTATCGCTGGTAGTCGCTGGTCACAGACACAACAGGCCGGGGACTGCAGGCGCCCGGAGGGTGGTTCGCCGCCCTCCAGTGCGCCTGCTTCTCTGCATCACCGGAATAGATCATGGCCCGCACCACACCGCTTGACAAGCTGCGCAACATCGGCATCATGGCGCACATCGATGCCGGTAAGACCACCACGACCGAGCGCATCCTGTACTATACCGGTCGCACGCACAAGATCGGCGAGGTGCACGAGGGTGCGGCGACCATGGACTGGATGGAGCAGGAGCAGGAGCGGGGGATCACCATCACCTCCGCCGCGACCACCTGCTTCTGGAACCGGTTCGGCGAGGAGTACCGGATCAACATCATCGACACCCCGGGGCACGTAGACTTCACCGTCGAGGTGGAGCGTTCGCTGCGCGTCCTGGACGGCGCCTGCGCCGTGTTCGACGCCGTCGCCGGCGTGGAGCCCCAGTCCGAGACGGTGTGGCGGCAGGCCGACAAGTACGGCGTGCCCCGCATGTGCTTCGTCAACAAGATGGACCGCGTCGGCGCCAACTTCGAGCGCTGCGTGAGCATGATCCGCGACCGCCTGGGCGCCAACCCGCTCCCGATCCACCTCCCCATCGGCGACGGCGAGAACTTCGTCGGCATCGTGGACGTGATCCGGCAGGTCGAGCTGATCTACGACGAGTCCACGCTCGGGAAGAACTGGACCGAGCAGCCGGTGCGCGCCGAGCTGCAGGACGGGCTGGAGGCCGCCCGCCTGGCGCTGGTCGAGGGCGCCGTCGAGCACGACGAGCACCTCATGGAGCGCTACCTGGAGGGCGAGGAGATCACGGAGCAGGAGCTCCGCCACGCGATCCGCGCGGCCACCCTGGCGAGCGCCATCACCCCCGTGCTCTGCGGCTCGGCCTTCAAGAACAAGGGCGTGCAGCAGCTCCTGGACTCGGTGATCGACTTCCTCCCGGCGCCGACCGACGTCCCCGCCATCCGCGGGACCGAGCCGGGCGACGAGGAGACCGTCCTGGAGCGCCACCCGTCGGACGACGAGCCGTTCTCCGCGCTGGCGTTCAAGATCGCCACCGACCCGTTCGTCGGGAAGCTGACCTTCTTCCGGGTCTACTCCGGCGTGATCGCCTCCGGCGCGCACGTGCTGAACAGCACCAAGGGGAAGCGCGAGCGCTTCGGCCGCATCCTGCAGATGCACGCCAACAAGCGCGAGGAGATCCCCGAGGTCCGCGCCGGCGACATCGCCGCGGCCATCGGCCTCAAGGACACCACCACCGGGAACACCCTCTGCGACGAGAAGGCCCCCATCGTCCTCGAGTCGATGACCTTCCCGGAGCCGGTGATCGACGTGGCGGTGGAGCCCAAGACCAAGGTCGACCAGGACAAGATGGGCGAGGCGCTGCGCCGCCTGGCCGACGAGGACCCCACCTTCCGGGTCCACACCGACCAGGAGACCGGCCAGACCATCATCTCGGGGATGGGCGAGCTCCACCTGGAGATCATCGTGGACCGCATGCTCCGCGAGTTCAAGGTGGACGCCAACGTGGGCCGGCCGCAGGTGGCCTACCGCGAGACCATCCGCAAGACGGTCACCAACGTCGAGGGCAAGTTCGTCCGGCAGACCGGCGGCTCGGGCCAGTACGGGCACGTGGTCATCAACATGGAGCCGGCCGAGCCCGGCCAGGGCTTCGTGTTCGAGGACAAGGTGGTCGGCGGCGTCATCCCCCGCGAGTACATCAAGCCCGC
>DATABZ010000202.1:0-14804 GCA_036259315.1 Gemmatimonadales bacterium
CGCCATGACGCGGGGTACCCGCATGTTCAGGTCGTCCCGCACCGCGTGCTCGAAGGTGGCGAGCTCGATCCGGGCGTCCGAACGCGCCACCCCGATCCGGTCGGCGAAGGCCCTGATGGCCTCCGGCGTCACCCCGCGGCGCCGCAGTCCGGCGATCGTCGGCATGCGCGGGTCGTCCCACCCGGTCACGTGCCCCTCCGCCACGAGGCGCAGCAGCTTCCGCTTGCTCAGCACGGTGTAGTCCAGCTCCAGGCGGGCGAACTCCGTCTGCTCCGGCGGGCGCTCGAACCCGGCTTCCCGCACCAGCCAGTCGTACAGCTCCCGGTTGTCCTTGAACTCGAGGGTGCAGAACGAGTGGGTGATCCCCTCGAACGCGTCCGACAAGCCGTGGGCGAAGTCGTAGAGCGGATACAGGCACCACTCCGTCCCGCGCCGGTAGTGCGCCGCGTGCCTGATCCGGAGCAGCAGCGGATCCCGCATGAGCATGTTGGGATGCGCCATGTCGATCCGGGCCCGGAGCACGTGCGCGCCGTCGGGGAACTCGCCGGCTCGCATTCGGCGCAGGAGGTCCAGGTTCTCCTCGACCGAGCGGTCCCGGTACCGGCTGGGCGTGCCCGGCACGGTGACCGAGCCGCGTCCCTCGCGGATCTCCTCCTCGCTCTGGGAGTCCACGTAGGCCTTCCCCGCCCGGATCAGCGCCTCCGCGATCTCGTAGAGTCGCTCGAAGTAGTCGCTGGCGAAGCGCTCCTCGTCCCATTGGAAGCCGAGCCAGCGGACGTCGTCCCGAATGGCATCGACGTACCGGATGTCCTCGGTCGTGGGATTGGTGTCGTCGAACCGGAGGTTGCAGCGGCCGCCGAACTCGCGGGCGACCCCGAAGTTGAGGCAGATCGACTTGGCATGCCCGATGTGAAGGAACCCGTTGGGCTCGGGCGGGAATCGGGTATGGATCGGCCGCCCGAAGCGGCCGCTGGCGGCGTCCTCGGCGACCTTCTCCCGGAGGAAATCCCGGCGGGGGGTCGCCGCCCCGGCCGTGCCGGGCGGGGTCGAATGATCGGTGTGAGTCACGGCTGAAAGCTAATGGGCTTCCGCCTGGTACACCGGCGTCAGGATGGCCCTGCCCAGTGTATGCCCGAGCATGGTGAACGACACGGCGGCGGGGGAGGTCTTCTGGTCGACGCCGAGCGTGCTCACGTCGAGCGCGTGCACCACGAAGTAATAGCGGTGCGGCCGGTCTCCCTTTGGCGGGGCGGGGCCACCGTAGCCCATGCTCCCGTAGTCGTTCCGGCAGTGGAAGGCTCCCTTCGGAAGGGCGGAGCCGTCCTCCGCCCCCGCGCCCGCCGGCAGGGACGTCACGGAGGCGGGCAGGTCCACCGCCACCCAGTGCCAGAATCCCGACGGCGTCGGCGCATCGGGGTCGAAGCAGGTGACCACGAAGCTCTTCGTGCCGGCCGGAGCGTCCTTCCACGACAGCTGGGGGGAGCGGTTGCCGCCGTCGAAGACGTGCGCCTCCGCTATCCGGGCTCCCTGCCGGACGTCCGCGCTTTCCACGGTGAAGGACGGCACACGCGGGAGCAGCTCATATGGATCCGGGGCGATCGGGCGCTCGAGGTTCACAGCATCCTCCGGGAGATGGACTCGCCGGAATATCTACCGCAGCCGGGTCGCCGTCACCTGTCCGCAGCCACCGTCAGCCGCTCGGCGCGTGTCACTGCGCGCGCCGCGGCGGAGACCCGGCCGGTGTCCACTGGACTGACGAGGCCGCGCGCGCTCAGATCGGCCCAGACCTCGTGGCTCCGCCGATGGCGCTCCAGCGCGGCCGCATGATACCGCCGGCGATCCTCGGCAGCCAGGCCGCGGCGACTCGCCAGCGCCTCGTACGCCTCGCCTACATCGGTCCAGGCGGCGGCGAGAAACGCCCGCGCGAATGCGTGCCCCGGCTCCACGGTGATCGGGTCGGCGAACGCGGTGGTTCGGGCGCAGGCGGACGGCGCGTCGGGGCTGCCCCGGCGTGCGAGGATCTTGCAGATCCGCGCCAGGTCCTCGGTGATCGCCAGGCGGGTGAACAGGCTGGCGGTATCGGCCCGAAGCTCCTGATCGTGCCGCCGAAGCGCGCGGCGGAGATACCCGAGAGCCTCGTCGTCCTTGCCCAGCGCGGCCAGCGCCTCGCCGGTGCGACATAGGAAGAAGGAGGCTGTGGAATCCTCGGCCAGGCCCTCACGGTACAAGGCGAGCGATTCCTCCCATCGGCCCATGCGCCCCAACACCGCAGCCTCGTAGTAGCGTGCGGTGGACGCGTCCCCGGCATAGGTGGCGTTCTCCGGGAACTCGGCGCTGAGCTCGCGGCGCAGCCGGCCTCACTCTGGGCATCCGCCAGGTACCCGTAGGTCACCGAGATGGCGTGCCGCACCTCGGGACGCCGCCGCTCCGACTCCGGTGCGGCCTCGAATTGCTCGAGGTCGGCCCGGTGATAGGCGAGCGCGCTGTCGATCTTGCCCTCTTCCAGCGAGATCTGACCGAGGAGGTTGTTGGCGGAGCTGAGCTTCAGCCGCAGCTCGGTGTTGGCCGGCGCGGCGGCGACGAGCGGATCGAGCAGAGCGCGGGCTCGGCGCGCGTAGGCGAGTCCCGCCGCGAGGTCGCCCCGGCCCCAGACGACGCGGCCGAGCGCCATGGCGGATTGCGCCGCGTCCTGCCGCAGGCGGGCATTGCCGCTGTCGGCCCGGAGCAGCGACTCGAGGATGTCCAGCGCCCTGCCGTAGCTCCGGGCGGCGCCCTCGTTGTCGCCAAGGCTGTTGGGTTCCCCGCCCTGCAGGTCGCCGATCCGGTGGTACGCGCCGGCCAGCTCGCGCTGGAGGCTCGGATCTTCGCTCGACTCCCGCGCCAGCCCGTCGAGATACCCGAGCGCATCGCGGACCATGCGCTCCCGGACCGGCCGTGCGCCCCGGAGATTGCGGATCGCGTCGTGATAGTCGAACAGGAGCGCGTTGGCCAGCTTGCGGACATCCGCGAAGCGGCGCTCCGCCCGCTCCTGGGCCGCTCGGGCCTCGCGGGCCTGGTACGCCGTGGCGGCGGTCCCCCCCACCAGCGCCAGGGCGACGAGCACCGCCGCGGCGACCGGAACCTTGTTCCGCCGCACGAACTTGCCGGCCCGGTATCCGAAGGTGTCCGGCCTGGCGCGGACCGGCAGGCCCTCCAGGTGCCTCCGCACGTCGCCCGCGAACTGTTCGACCGACTGGTAGCGGCGGGCGGGCTCCTTGCGAAGCGCGGTGAGCAGGATGGTGTCTAGATCGCCCCGGAGCCTGCGCCGCAGTTTTTCGGTGCCGCCGACGGCGCTTGGGCGCTCGGGGTCCGTCGTGCGCACGGCCTCGACCACGTCGAGCGGCGAACGGCTGCGGAGGCGATACGGCGACCTACCGGTGAGCAGCTCATAGAGCACGACACCCAGGGCATAGACGTCGCTCGCCGTGGTGGCGTGCCGGCCCTCGACCTGCTCGGGGCTGGCGTACTCCGGCGTCAGCATTCGCATACCCGTGACCGTGGACGTCGCCTCGTCGCCCTCGTGCAGCACCTTGGCGATGCCGAAGTCGAGCAGCTTGGGCACGCCGCCCGGCGTCACCAGGATGTTCAGCGGCTTGATGTCCCGGTGCACGACCAGGTGCTGGTGCGCGTACACCACCGCGCCGCACACCTGAAGGAACAGCCGGAGCCGGTCGTCCACCGAGAGCTCGCGCCGCTTGGCCCAAACGTCGATCGGCTCGCCCTCGATGTACTCCATCGCGAAGAACGGCACGCCTCGCTCGGTGCTTCCGCCGTCCAGCAGCCGCGCGATGTTCGGGTGATCCAGCGAGGCCAGGATCTGGCGCTCGGCCCGGAAGCGCGCGAGCACCTGCTCGGTGTCCATGCCCCGCTTGATGACCTTGAGGGCGACCCGCTGCTCGTACTGGCCGTCGGCACGCTCGGCGAGGTACACGGCGCCCATGCCGCCGCGGCCGATCTCGCGCACCACTCGGTAAGGCCCGACATGCCGCCCCAGCAGGCTCTCCTCGGCGCCGGGCCACGTGCCCGCGGCGGCGAGCGCGGGAGAGGAGATGAAGTCCGCCGCCCGGGTCCGGGCGTCGAGCAGCCGCTCCACGTCCGCGCGGAGCTCGGCGTCCTCCGCACACTGCTCCCGAAGGAAGGCTTCACGCTCCGCGGGATCGAGCGGCGCCGCGGCATGGAACAGCTCCTCGCAGCGCCGGAAGCGCTCGCTGCTCATGGCGGTCCGCTCACGAAGTGGCCCCGGAGCCTTCGATCGCGTCGTAGAGCCAGACGCGCGCGAAGGCCCAGTCCCGCTCGACGGTGACGACGGAGACCTGCAGCACTTCCGCGATCTCGTCGATCGTGAGCCCGCCGAAGAACTTGAGCTCCACTACCCGGCTCTTGCGCTCGTCGAGCGCCCCCAGGCGCTCGAGGGCCTCCTCGAGCGCGATCAACTCCACATCCGGCCGACCCGACGGCGACTCGACCAGGCTCAGCGAGATCCGCTCGGCGTTCCTGCCGCGTTTATGAGCCGCCCGGTCACGGGCGTGGTTCACCAGGATCCGGCGCATCATGCTGGCGGCCACGCCGAGAAACTGTGCCCGGTTGCGCCAGTCCACCCGACGCTGATCGATCAGGCGCAGATAGGCCTCGTGCACCAGGGCGGTGGGTTGCAGGGTATGGCCGGGAGTCTCGTGGCTGAGATACCGCGAGGCGAGCCGATGCAGCTCCTCGTACACCACCGGGAGCATCTGGTCGAGCCCCCGCTTGTCGTTACGGCCCCAGTCCAGCAGCCACTGGGTGATAGCGCCCGGGGGCGCGGCAGGATCTTCGGGCACGGGCAGGTGCAGTCGAGTCGGCTGGTCGTTATCCGGGATGGATGAGAGAACGTACGCCTGGATCAGGCCTTTCTCAATGGCACCGGATCAGGCCGTTCTGGGTGGCGCCCGAGCGGAGATGAGGGAGTCGCCAGGTGGTCCGGGCGTTCAGTGATGAGCACGCGGGGCGGCGCCCAGCCTAGGACCGCCGCCCCGCCGTGCTTCAACTCCGTCACCGAGGCCACCATGCGTCGCCGATACCTCCCGATCCCACTCCTCGTGCTCCCCCTGGCCCCGATCGCCGCGCAGGGTGCCCCAGCCGAAGCCCGCGAGATCTGCCTCGCACCCGTTTCCGTGGAGGCGGCGCCGAGTGGATCTGACCCCGTCGCGGCGGTCCGCGAGACCTTCACCAGCTTCCTCACCGGGCCGACCCTCGGCGTCAAGCCTCTGGAGGCCAGGCTGGAGTCCCAGGTGCGCCAGGAGGCCAAGCTGGCAGGCTGCACGTACCTGCTGCTCCCCACGGTCAAGCATCAGCGGAAGACCGGCGGGGGCCTGCTCGGGCGCGTCGCGGGCAGCGCAGCCGAGCAGGGCGCCTGGTCGGTGGCCGCCGGCGCGGGCTCGACCGCGGGACGCATCGCGGCCAGCGCCGCCGCCGGCGCGGCCAGAACGGCAGCGTGGGACTACGCACACCAGTTCCGCAGCAAGGACGAGCTCACCCTCGGGTGGCGCCTCGAGGGACCGGTTGGCGCCGAGCTGAAGAAGGGCAAGGCGAAGAAGAAGGCGGGCTCGGACGGCGAGGACTTGCTCACACCGCTGGTGCAGAGCGCCTCCGAGGCGATCGCCGCCGCGGTCTCGGGCAGCTGAGCGATGCGCCGCCGCCGACGGTCCAGTCGCCTCGGGCTCTTCTTCGCGCTCGTGCTGAGCGGGGCTCTGCTCGGCGCCTCGGTCTGGCTGGATCGGCGCGGCGACGAGGTCCTCGCGCCGGTGGCGGCCAAGCACGAGCGCGTCACCCTGCGGCACGACCCCCAGGGCACCTGGTACCGGTGGTACGAGCTGGGAGTCGCGGTCGGCAACAGCGGGGCCGGGCCCTGGGTCGCCACGATCGAGGTGCCCGAGGACCGCTACGACTCGGTGGCGCTCGGCGACTCGATCGAGGTACGCTATCTGCCGCAGCTCCCGCTCTACGCCCGCGCCTCCAGTCGCTCCACCGCCACCGTTCTCCACGAAGCCGCCGGTCGGACGGGCATCGTTCCTCTCCTGCTCTGGCTGGCCGGCGGAGCCGCGGGGCTCTGGGTCGCGGCGCGGATCGGCACGCCGGTCATCTTTGCCGCCGGGACCGCCTGGATGGTGGCCGGCGTCCCCGTGCTTCTCCGGGCCCCAGCCCCGCGCATCCCGACCGCGTCCGAGGGGACCGCCCGCGTCAGCGTGGTCACGGTCGTCGCCAAGTCTCCCGAGCGCGCCAGATCGAGACGGCGCTCCCGCTCCAGCCGCTCCGGGTCCCTCCGCCGCCTCGCGCTCCCCTATCAGGTGGTCCAGCTTCGGCTCCCGGTGCCAGGCCGGGGCGATTCGGTGCTCGTCGTGGACGCGGTGGACTCGGGGAGTGTTGCCGGACTCGCCGTGGGCGCGGAGCTCCCCGTCCGCTACGAGCCGGACGCACCCCGGGACGCGCGGCTCGCGCAGGGGACCCGGCAGTTCATCGAGCGGAACCGCTACCACTTCCTGCCGGTGGCGATCGGCGTGCCCGCGCTAGGCACGCTGGCCGCGTGGGGAGTCCGCTCCCGGCGGCGGCGCTCGAGGGCGACATCGGGGGCGGGCTCCGCTGCACGGTCCAACGTCCCGGCATGAGGCGTCCGGCTCGATGACCCATTTCGGCAGTCTGGGTGATGCAATTCGCAGTCAGGAAACCACAGCGTGGAGGTAGGCGTCATGCACCGCATATCGCACAGCACCTCAACAGGACTCCTCCTATCACTGGCCGCGGCACTCGCGGCCTGCGGCGAGGCTGCCGGGGACGACTCACTGGGCACGCCTCGTGAGGCCGCCGTTCCCTGCCCCTCCACCGCGGAGATCGAGACCGCGGTGGGCTACCCCGTCAACCAGGTCTCGACGCCGGTCGATGGTTGCATGTACGAGCTCACAGGTCGATATCGGGGCGTGTTCGTCACCCTCATGTATCAGCCCGCCACGCGTGCCAACGATGTGTTCGCGGATATTTCGCGCCGGGTCAAGGTCAAAGGCAACAGCGCGAAGCCGGACAGTGTGAAGCTCGGTGAAGGCGGCTGGGGATACAGCAGTGGGAGCCGAAGGGAGGCCGCCGCGGTCGCCGACGGAAGGCTGTACCACGTCGAGATGGACCTCGCTCTCTTCGAGAGCATGAAGCTTCCGGAGGATGCCGCGGTCCGAGTGATCGAGCTGGCCATGCGAACCGCGCCTTCGGGTGCGAGCACCGCATCAGCCGGCGGGGCCACGAACGGAGCGTCACTGGACGCCTGCACGCTGGCCACCAACGCCGAGTTCAGCCAGATCGCCGAGGAGCGGCCCGAGATCGCCAAGTTCTGGTCGGCGCCGACGGCCTCCTTCGGCGGGTCACACTGCGACTACGACGGCGGCTCGATCCGGGTGTACCAGGGGAAAAGCGCCGCGGCTGCCCTGGAATCGACGCTCAAGAACTTCAACGCGGACAAGGAGCCCAGGGTGCCGGTATCGGGGATCGGCGACAAGGCATTCTTCACGATTCCCTACCCGGACGACAAGTACAAGCGCCTGGGACTCCTGGTCGCCTACGCGGGGCCCCACGCGCTGCAGCTCACCCTGGACGCGCAGGGAGAAGAACCGGTGGACGCCACTCGGCCGCGGCTCGAGCGACTCGCCCGGCTGGTGCTGCCGCGGCTCCGCTGACGTCAGTGAGGTCGACCATGCTCGGCCGTCTCGCCACTCGGCTCACCCTTCGCTTTGCGGTCGCTTCGGTGGCAGCATACGGGAGCGCACTTCCAGGGGCCGCGGCGCAGGAGAGCGTAGCACGTGTCGTCCCCGTCACCGGCCTCACGCTCGTCTCCACCTTCCGTCACCCCGATGGGGAGCGCGACGACGTGGTAGAGCTCAAGCGCGTGGACAGCACGGGCATCCACTATGTCTGGCGGCTGGTGGAGATCTGGAGCAACGGCGACACGGTCGTCGACATCCGCGAGCGCCGGGTCCGTGCGAACGATCTCCTCGGGGCCCCTCGTCTGGATCCGGTCTTCGCGACGGGGGACGCGCTGGAGCGTCCCGGTTACACTGCCTTCTCTATCTCCTCGGCGGCGTACGTGGCCCTGCGCGACGAGGGCCGGATGCGCTTCACGATGACGCGGATCGACACGACCTCGGGCCTCATCGGTGCGCTGGCCGGACGCGGCACCGCGCGGCGGTCGCGCTATAAGGGCACGCTCACCGTGGTCTCGGCCCGGCCGGCGCCATTTCCCCTGCTCGTTGACGGTCGGCGCGTGAGCGTGCCCGCGCTCCACCTGCGCGGCGACTTCACGGACGGACCGCGGAGCGTCGCCACGGAGCTCTGGGTGCTCGCCGACAGTGCCCACCCGCTGCTGCTGAGAGCGGCGACGGGCGCGGATGTGTTCCAGGTGGTGCGGGTGGACTCTCCCGTGACGGCCCCCGGCCCGGAGCACCCGGGCGACAGACCGGCCGGCGCGCTCGAGCAGAAGCTCGAGGCGACCTGTCGGGCCGAGCTGCCCGGCATCTACTTCGCCTTCAACAGCGCCCTGATCGACCCGGGCTCCGACCGCGCCCTCGCCCAGCTGGCCGCCATGCTCGCCCGCCATCCGGACTGGGCCCTCGTCGTCGAGGGTCACACGGACAGCATCGGCACGGCTGCAGCCAACCAGTCGCTCTCCGAGCGTCGCGCCGAGGCGGTACGCGCGCGGCTCGCGGCGAAGCACGGCGTGGACACCCGGGCTTGGAAGGCGGTCGGGCACGGCGCGAGCCGGCCGCGGGAGTCGAACGCCACGATCGAGGGCCGGGCCCGCAACCGCCGAGTCGAGCTGGTGCGCGCCTGTCCGGAAAGGAGCTGACTCGATGCGCACTCACTCCGGCTTTCTCCTCCTGGCGCTGGCCACGCCCGCACTGGCGGGCTGCGACCGCCCGGAGCGCTCCGCGGCTAGTGTGGGGAGTGATGGCGACGCCGTCGCCTCCGCCTCACCCGGGTCGGCGAGCGCCGTGCGCACAGCGACGAAGCCGCGCGACGCCTGCGGCTGGATCGCGGCCGCCGAGGTCGAAGCCATCGTCGGGCCGCTCGCCGGTCCGCCGCGACCCGTCGAGAACGGATGTCTCTACCCGGTGCCGATGGACTCGGCGACCGCGCGCCGACGGGAGGCGGCGAAGAAGCTCGGCGAGCTGGCGCGCGACCTGGAGAAGCGATTTGGACCGCCGACGGATACACTGCCCGAGCGGGCTCCACCCCAAACGGCGGTCATCGTGCATGTGGCGGTCGCCGACCAGGCGCAGGAGCGGGGACTGACCGCGGGCTTCGACCTCGCCGCCAGCTGGCTCGACACTCGCGCCACCCGCGAGCGGAGCGCCACCGACACGGCGAGTCCTTCACCGCGGCAGCCGCCGGAGGGGTGGGACCGGTTCCTGCCCAAGGTGAGCGTCATGAACCCCGAGCTCGCGCTGGGCGTCGGACATCTCGGCGTGCGCGTCGCGCTCCAGACACCGGCGGTCTCAGGAGAGCAGGCGCTCGCGATCGCGAACCGGATCCGCAGTTCGATTCCCGACCTGCCCTTCCGCTCCGAGGTCCCGCCCGGGATGCTTCGGGTGGACGGTCTCGGGACGGCGCACGACCCATGCACGCTACTCACGCCCGCCGAGGCCGAGGCGGTCCTCGGGAAGCTGGTGGTGCCCCCGTACCGCGCACAGGAGGGCACGTACCTCGCGCACGAGGAGGGCCCGAGCTGCGCCTACTTCACGCCGGGGCATCGGGCGATGGTGCTCACGCCGACGTGGGAGTACGGTGGCATGGAGGTCGAAGCGATACGAGGGGTGGGTGGACTCATCGGCCAGATCGCGCCCGCTCTCCTCGAAAGCCCTGCCGACACGCTCGACGAGGAGTGGGAGGAGGTCGGCGCAGACGCCACCACGGGGGAGCTCTACTTCCTTCATGGCGAGCGGCTGCTGAAGGTCGGCTATCTCGGCTCGTCCACCGACGCGAATGGCGCGGTCCACCTCTCCCGACTGGCCATGCGGCGTCTCACTGGCGGGGAGGCTGAGCGCGATGACTGACGGCGTCGCCGTGTTGTCTCCGCCGGTCCGTGATCGGCTGCGCGCTCCTGCTCTCCGGCGTCGCACTGATGATCGACCTGCCGATCCTCGCGCCGCTGCTGACGGTGACCCACGGCGTGCTGCGGTGAGGCCGCCGGGCTGAGGTCGATCAGCAGCCCGGATTGCACGCCTTGACGGACAGGTCATAGACCCCGCGCGTGGCCGCGTTCGGCTTGTCCATGTGGAACTTCCGCTCGAGGGTCATCGTCTCCCCCGCGCGGGAGAGCTTGAACTCCACCGGTGCCGTCCTCGCGTCCATGGCCGACGTGATCATCCAGTGCGCATCCTTGTAGGGGAGCGAGTACTTGACGAGGTGCGGCCGAAGACTGAGCACGGAAAAGAGCACGGTGGTGACGTTCACGCGCGGGTCCTTGAAGTCCATGACGGGCTTCTGCACCTCGAGACGGAGGTTTTCCCCCCGGAGATCGCCACGGACGGGAATACGGAAGAATGCCGGCGTCAGCAGTCCCTTCACGATCGGCCCGCCCTTGTCCAGGGTAGTCGTCAGCGGGTTGAAGCTGGGCACCTCCTGCCCTGCCACCTTGGTTCCCGCGAAACGGCTGTCGCCCATCACCGCCATGTCGCCGAGCGTCAGCGGCTCGCGCCGCAGCGACTGGAAGATCGAGCCGCGCGCCTCCGGGAACTTGACCCGGATGTCGTCCCAGGAGCGGAACTTGACGGCGTTGCCGGTGAACTCGCCGGTGAGGGCGATGGCGTCGCCGGCGGCGTCCTTCGGATAGCGGAGCGTCAGCTGGCCCTGGATCTCGATGGTGTAGCGCCACCAGGGCTGCCCCTCGTGGTAGAACTCCGCGGACATCGTGCCGGACACCGGCCCCTGGAACTGCTGGCAGTACTTCTCGAAGAAGCGATTCGCCACATACTGGCTGAGGTCGAACAGCATCGTCTGCGCGCCCCGGGCGAACTCGTAGCCCGCGCTGAACTTCTCCGCCCCGCTCGCGCCCGGCATGCCGGTGAGCTTCGCCCGGGACGGCTCGAAGGTCACGAAGCCTTTCCAGGCGCTCTCGATCGCCTGCTGTGTGGCCGGCGTCCTCCGCGCGGCGGGGATCATGCTCACGAGCTTGGTAGGACCGTTCTCCTTGGCCCAGTCCACGAAGAACTTGCCCGGTGTCGTCACCATGCTGAGGTAGAAGTCGCAGAACTTGAGCCCGTTGATGATGATGTCGATCTGGTCGCAGACCACGTTGCCGCGCGTCACGCTCGCGAGCGCCCCGTCGAACTTCTGGTTGGCCTCGGTCGCAGCCTGTGCCCAGCCCTCCAACTGGCCGACCAGACCGGCCGTGGCGGTCCGCATCTCGGGTCCGAATCGCCGCAGGTCGGCGAGATGGTCGAGCGCATGAACCCAGGGGGGTGATGTGCCGGCGGGAACCGCCTCCGCCAGGGCCTTCTCGAAGGCCGCGCACTTGGCAAGGGCTTCGTCCACGGCAGGCGAGGCCGGCAGCTCCGCCTGCTTGTCGCACACGGCGTCCGCCAGCTCGACCACGTTCTCGGCGAGCCTCCGGGCCTCGGGCTCCAGCTTTGGCCGCAGGTGGGCCGCGCACCCGGCCTCGGGCGGCTCGACGACCTCGAAGCTGGTCTCGCCGGAGTGGCCGCCTTCGCTGCCAACCTCGACGTCGTGCTCCCCATAGGCGTTGGGGGTGTAGCTCACCTCGAACGTCCCGGAGGCCTGGACCATCGCAGACAGCCTGGCCGGCGGCTCGGGGCCGAGCTTGCCGGTGCCGCCCACGAGCTTCGCCGGCGTCTCCGCCTCCGCACACTCCTCCTCGGCCTCCGGATCCACGCCGTCCTCGGGCTGCTGTGGCGGCGTGACCACGATCTCCAGCCTCTTGCCCGCGAGCGATTTGTCCACGACACCGTGGATCCTGACCGCCACCCCGGGCAGCGTCTTCACGATGTCGGCGCTACCGGACAGAGGCACGGCCCCTGGCCCAGGTTCCGGCGCCTCCACCGTGACGTAGATCGGAACCTCGCTCACGCCTTCGGCAGTGGGCTCCTGGGCCAGCCCGAGACAGGGTCGCAGGAGGAGGACACCCGCCAGCGCCACCGGCATGAGACTGCGGAGATCCACCTGGCTGGCCAACCGCATGCGTCATCTCCGTCGTGGGGGCAGCGCCTGTCGCTTTACAGGAACCAACGCCCGGTTTCCGCCGAGGTTCCCTCAGCCCGGGATCGATGCCGGGCGCAGTCACCGGCAGCCACCGGCTGCTCCATCGGGAGCCCCGAATCGCTGAGGGAATCCGCCACCTATCCGGGCGTAACTGAGCAGATCGGGCTACGGGTCGCCGCGCTCTCACTCCACGGACCCGGAGGTATGCATGTCGCCGATGTCGCCGCTCACCCCGCGCACTGCCCTGCGCGCGCTCGTTTCTCTCGCCCTCACGGTCGTGCCGATCACGGCCTGCGATGCCGACGCCCAACGGCCGCCCTCCACCGCCTCGGCCGACGCAGAGGACTATCGGCTCACGATGCCGGTTCTCCGCAAGGCACTGGCGGTGCTCTATGCGCCGGAAGCCGAGGTGGAGTGCGCCAAGCCTGAAGACGGATCCGGCGACCCGCGCTCCATGAGCGTCGCCGAGATGGAACGACGCATGGCCAAGTGCCCGGCAGTGCGGCGCGCCGCCGCCAACCAGGGCATGACGCTCGGCGAGCTGGCCAGGGCGTACAAGGCGCTCACGCTGGCCAGCTACCGCATGGCGGAGGAGGAGAGCGCGAAGCTGAGCGGGGGTCGCGCCGCGCCGCTCCCGCCGGGAGCCCTGCAGGACAACCTGGCGTTGTTGCGCGAGAACGAAGCCGAGATCGGCAGGCTCACCAAGGACCCGGAGTAGGTCCATCCCGTCCTCGCCGAAGTCACCGCCCTGCTGGGGGGGGGGTGCCGAATACACGAAGCGCCCGGGATTCCTCCCGGGCGCATCGTGTCTGAGCACAGCGGCTACTACAGGTCGTCGTCGGCCATCCCTGCCGGCACCAGCTGCGGTGCCACCGGCTCCTCCACCCGCGGCGGCGGCGCCTCGTAGCCCGCCGGCGGCTCGATGTCGATCTCGGCGTAGCGGTAGATGCCGCTGCCCGCCGGGATCAGGTGGCCGATGATGATGTTCTCCTTGAGGCCCAGGAGGTCGTCCTTGGCCCCGCGGATCGCCGCGTCGGTCAGCACCCGCGTGGTCTCTTGGAACGACGCCGCCGAGATGAACGACTGCGTCGTGAGACTCGCCTTGGTGATGCCCAGCAGCACCGGCTCGGCCTGGGCCGCCGTACCCTTCCGCTTGACCACCCGGTCGTTCTCGTCCCGGAAGGTCTGGCGGTCCACCGTCTCCCCTTCGAGGAAGTCGGTGTCGCCCGGATCGGTCACGCGCACCTTCTGCAGCATCTGGCGCACGATGACGCCGATGTGCTTGTCGCTGATGCGCACGCCCTGCAGCCGGTAGACCTCCTGCACCTCGTTGAGCAGGTATTCCTGCACCGCTCTCGGACCCTTGATGAGCAGGATGTCGTGCGGGTTCACCGGGCCCTCGGTGAGACGGTCGCCCGCCCGCACCCGGTCGCCCTCGTGCACCCGGAGGTGCTTGCCGGCCGGCACCTCGTACAGCTGCGGCTCGGCCTCGACCGCCTGCCCCTCGGCCTCGGGGTAGACGTAGATCTCGCGCTTGCCGCGCTTGATCTCGCCGAACTTCACCACGCCGTCCACCTCGGAGATGGTGGCGGGATCCTTCGGCCGCCGGGCCTCGAAGAGCTCCGCGATCCGGGGCAGACCACCCGTGATGTCCCGGGTCTTGTAGGCCTGCCGCGGGATCTTGGTGACCGTGATACCCTTGGCCACCTTGACCGGCGCGCTGAGGAAGACCGTCTTGTCCTTCGACTCCTTCTTGGTCTTGCTCGGCCACGCCTCGTTGATCGGCCGCTCCTCCACGTGGAACCTGGTGCTCCACGGGTTGGCCGCGTCCGGGATCTCCATTGCCCGGCTCACCTGGTCGGTGGGCGAGCCCAGGATCACGCGGCTCCCCTCGGCCAGGGTGTACTCCTGCGGGTCCTTCCGGTTGCCGGTGTACACCAGCACGCTGGGATGGAGCTCGCGGTCGGGGTCGGCCATCACGACGAGCGATCGCAGGCCGGTCCCCTCGTCCAGCTCCTCGCGGAGCGTGACGCCCGGCACCAGGTCCTTCCAGCGGAGCTCGCCGTCGGCCTTGATGATGCTGGGGTCGTTGTACGGGTCCCAGGTGTAGAGGATGGTCGCCCGGCGCTCGTTGTCGCCCTTGGTGACCAGGTCGCCCTCCTTGACCGCGAGGAGCGCCCCCTCGGGCACCGGGTAGCGGTTCAGCACCCGCTTGGGGTCCTTCGGGTCCACCACCAGGATGCCTTCCTTGGCCTCGTCCGACGCCGACTCGTCCTCGCGGGTGAGCACGACGCGGATGTTGCCCTGGGTGCCGTCCTCGAACTCGACCGGCACGTCGGCCCACTCCAGCCCCTCGGTGTACTGCACCTTGCCGTCCGAGCGGGCCCGGCGCTCCGCCTCCTCCGCGATCCGGCTCGAGGTGCCGCCGATGTGGAAGGTGCGCAGCGTGAGCTGGGTGCCCGGCTCGCCGATGGACTGCGCCGCGAGGATGCCGACCGCCTCGCCCATGTCCACCATGTCCATCGTGGCCAGGT
>DATABZ010000203.1:0-2337 GCA_036259315.1 Gemmatimonadales bacterium
TCGGTTCTTCGGCCCGGCCACGAGGACGCGCTTCCGCCCCTCGTTCTTCCCCTTCACCGAGCCGTCGGCGGAGATGGACGTCGAGTGCCAGCTCTGCCACGGGAGCGGGTGTCCCGCCTGCAAGGGCACGGGATGGATGGAGATCCTGGGCTGCGGGATGGTGCATCCGGCGGTGCTGGAGAACTGCGACCTGGACCCGGAGCGCTACACGGGCTGGGCCTTCGGGATGGGGCCGCATCGGATCGCGATGCTGCGCTACGGCATCCCCGACATTCGGCTGCTGCTGGAGGGCGACATGCGGTTTCTGGAGCAGGTGGGGCGGTCATGAACGTCTCGCTCCGCTGGCTCGAGGCCTTCCTCCGCCGTCCACTCGACCCGCGCGACGCCGCCGAGCGGCTGACGATGCTGGGCGCGCCGGTGGACGCGATCGAGCCGCTGCACGCCGACCTCGGCGAGCTGGTGGTCGGACTGGTGGAGGAGGTGCGCCAGCACCCCAACGCCGACCGGCTCCGGGTGTGTCTGGTGAACGACGGCACCGCCGAGCGCCGCAATGTCGTGTGCGGGGCGCCGAACGTGACCGCCGGGAAGCGCTATCCCTTCGCGCGCATCGGCACGACCGTGCCCCACGGCAAGGGCGGTGCGCCGATGAAGATCGAGCGTGCCAAGCTGCGCGGCGAGGTCTCCGAGGGCATGCTCTGCTCCGCGCGCGAGGTGGGCCTGGGGCAGGAGCACGACGGGATCCTGGAGCTCGACACCGACGCCGCGCCGGGCACGCCGCTGCTCGAGGCCGTGCCGCTCGCCGATCACCGCCTCGTGGTGGACGTCACGCCCAACCGGCCGGATCTCCTCTGTCACAAGGGCATCGCGCGGGAGCTGAGCGCGTCGCTCGACGCTCCGTTCCGGCTGCCCTCGATTCCCGGCGCCGAGTCGCTCGACGTCCCGCCCGCGCGGCGGGCCGCGAAGACGGCACAGGCCGGGGCGATCGCCGTCACGGTCGAGGACACGGCAGCCTGCCCGAGGTTCCACGCCGCACTGATCCGCGGCACGACGGTGGGCCCGTCGCCGGCATGGCTCCGCTCCAGGCTGGAGGCGGTGGGGGTCCGCTCGATCAACAACGTGGTGGACGCCACCAACTACGTCATGCTCGAGCTCAACCAGCCGATGCACGCCTACGACGCGGCCAGGCTCCGCGGCTCCGCACTGGTCGTGCGCCGGGCTCGCGCGGGCGAGCGTCTCGTCACCCTCGACGATGAGGAGCGGACGCTGGACGGCGAGATGATCGCCATCGCCGACGCCGAGGGCGTGATCGGCCTGGCCGGCGTCATGGGCGGCGCGTCCACGGAAGTGAGCGTGGAGACGCGTGACGTGCTGCTCGAGGCGGCCTACTGGGATCCGCCCCGGATCCGCCGCACCCGCCGCGCGCTCGGCATGAGCACGGAGGCGGGCTACCGCTTCGAGCGCACGGTCGACCGCTGGGGCGGTGCTGACGCGATGCGCCGTTGCATCGAGCTCGTCCTTGCGACCGGTGGCGGCGAGCTGGCCGAGCCACCGCTCGATCTCTGGCCCGAGCCGTCGCATCCGCCGCGCATTTTCCTCCGGCCCGCGCGCGTCGCCCAGGTGCTCGGCGTGGACGTGCCATGGAACGCGATCGAGCGCTACCTGGTCGCGATCGGGGCCACGGTCGTCTCGAAGCCGGACGACGGCCGCATCGCGGTGGACGTGCCCGGATGGCGCCCCGATCTGGTGCGGGAGATCGATCTCGTCGAGGAGATCGCCCGGCTCCACGGCTACGACAGCTTCCCCTCGGACCTGCGGCCGTTCCGCATGGGCACGCTGCCGGAGGCCCGCGAGGAGATCGCGGCCGCGCGGGTACGCCGGGGCATGGTGGAGCAGGGGCTCTACGAGGTCTCCCGCCTGCCGCTGGGGCCGGCCGACGGCCACGAGAGCGTCCGCCTCCTGAACCCGCTGTCCGCCGAAGACGCGTGGCTCCGGCGGCGCCTGCTTCCGGGGCTGGTGCGTCTGGTCGAGGACAACTGGGCCAACCACGTGGAGGACGTGCGCCTCTTCGAGATCGGCGTCGCATTCGCGGCGGGCAGGCCGGGGGAGCGTCCACAGGAGGAGCGCCGACTTGCCGCGGTGCTGACCGGCCGTCGGGAGCCGCGCCACTGGACGGGTACCGGCGAAGGGCGGTTCGACCTCTGGGATCTGAAGGGCCGGTTCGAGGCCGCGGTCGCTCTGGCGGTTCCCGGTGGAGCGGTGCAAGTTGAACGCAACGCGTGGGTTGCCCGCGACACCAGTGGCCGGATCGTCGGCGACGAGTGGACCCGCCTCGCCGAC
>DATABZ010000204.1:0-20393 GCA_036259315.1 Gemmatimonadales bacterium
CTTCGCCGAGCTGCGGGAGCACATCGCCGAGTACCCGTTGCGCCAGCGGGCCAAGCCGGGGATCACGGGGCTGGCCCAGATCCACCACCACTACGACCGCTCGCTGGACGACGTGCGCACCAAGGTGCGCTTCGACCTCGAGTACATCCGGCGCCGCAGTCTGGGGGAAGACCTCCGGATCATGCTGCAGACCATCCCGGTCGTCTTCCTCCGCCGCGGAGGCTGGTGAGCGCTCCGGCGGCCATCGAGCCTTCGCCCTTTCCTCCAGCCACTTCCGTGGGTTCCTGCAGGGCTCGCCCCCCCGGGGCGGGCCCTGTGCTGCCGCACAAGCGGTACCTCCCCTTGCACTTGTAAGGGTCGGTGGCCGGACGGGCGGAGCGGAACGCGGATTGCTGGTAAGCCGCGGACCAGGGGAATATCTTGGAACCGATCACCTGACGGGACATCGACGCACCATGGTTTCACACCCTCAAGCGGTACGGTCGGCGGCGCAGCTCGACCTGTCGGTGGTTGCGCCGCTGTACAACGAGTCCCAGAACGTCGCCCCGCTGGTCGAATGGATCCTGGAGGCGCTCGCCTCGTACCCGGGGACCTTCGAGATCATCCTGGTGGACGACGGGAGTCGGGACGATACCTGGGACCGGGTTGCCGCGGCGGCCGCGGCCGACCCCCGGGTCCGGGGCATCGCGCTCGGCCGTAACGTCGGCCAGACCGCGGCCATGATGGCCGGGTTCGACCATGCGCGGGGAGGGGTGGTGGTGTCGCTCGACGGCGACCTCCAGAACGACCCGCGGGACATTCCGGTGCTGATCGAGAAGCTCGACGAGGGCTACGACCTGGTCTGCGGCTGGCGTCAGCGGCGGCAGGACAAATTCCTCCTGCGGAAGGTGCCCTCCTGGGTGGCCAATCGGATCATCCGGCGACTCACCGGCGTGCAGATCACCGACAACGGCTGCTCGCTCAAGGCGTACCGCCGGGACCTGCTCGAGCGGATCTCGCTTTACGCCGAGCAGCACCGGTTCATCCCGGCGCTCAGCGCCAGCGTGGGGGCCCGCATCACCGAGATGCCGGTTCGGCACCACGCCCGCCGCTTCGGCGAGAGCAAGTACGGCATCTCCCGGACGGTGAAGGTGCTGGTGGACCTGCTCACGTTGAAGATGATCACGACCTTTCGCTCGCGACCGCTGGTGGGCTTCGGCACGCTCGCCATCCCGATGGTGCTCGGGACGCTGCTCTTCGCGGTCATGGCGGTCATCGCGGCCGCGGAGTTCCGACCGTCGAAGGCCGAGGCGCTGGTGTTCCCCGGCTCGGCGCTCATCTGCGCCGCGGCCGCCTTCTATCTCCTGATGCTCGGCCTGGTGGCCGAGGTGGCGCTCAATGCGGAGCGGGAGAGCGCGAACGAGATTCCGACCGCCTGGGAGGTGCGTTGACATGGGCCAGGGTGCGCTGATGGAGCCATCGCTCGAGCCGGCCCGCGCCGATCGCGGCGCCGACGCACGCTTCGTCTCGGTGGTGGTCCCCGTCGTCGAGCGGGCCGACGACGTGGTCGAGCTGTACCGGAGCTTCGCCGCCGAGCTCGAGGGCCGCGGCGAGGAACACGAGTTCGTCTTCGTGTTCGACGGCGGGTTCACCCCGCCGGCGGAGCTGGTGGCCCTGAGTCAGGAACGGGACGATCTCCGGCTCCTCCGCTTCGCGCGGACCTTCGGCGAGACCGCCGCGCTGCGGCTCGGCATCGAGCGAGCCCGCGGCGACGTCATCCTCACGCTGCCCGCCTATTTCCAGGTGACGCCCGAGGGTGTGACCACCCTGCTCGCCTCGCTGACCGAGGACACCGATCTGGTGGTCGCCAATCGGTGGCCGAGGATCGACAGCTGGCTCAACCGGCTGCAGTCCCTGGCCTTCAACCGCATGATCGCGGGCGTGACGGACCGCCCGTTCCACGACATCGCCTGCGGCGTCCGTGTCATGCGGCGCGGAGTGGCGGAGGGTCTGCCGCTCTACGGCGACCTGCACCGGTTCATTCCGGCCCTGGCCCTGCGCGAGGGCTATCGGGTCACCGAAGTCGCGGTGCCCCAGCATCCTCGCAACGCTCGCACCCGGCTCTACGGGCCCGGTGTCTACGCGCGCCGGCTGCTGGACATCGCGGCGTTCTTCTTCCTCGCGAAGTTCACCGAGAAGCCGCTCCGGTTCTTCGGATTGGTGGGCTCGGGGTTCTTCGCCGCCGGCGCGATCACCTCGCTCGTGCTGGTGATCAGTCGGTTCCAGGGACAGGGCATCGCCAACCGGCCGCTCCTGCTGCTCGCGGTCCTGCTCCTGGCGCTCGGTGTGCAGCTGATGGGCCTCGGCCTGGTCGGGGAGATCATCGTGCATCTGCGGGCACCACACCGCCGGGCGTACCGCGTGCGCGAGCGGACCCATACGTCCGACTCAGGGCAGGCCTGAGCCTGCCCCATGCGGCGGCGGAGCCGATGCGGAGGGACCTGAGCCGGCTGGAAGGCACGGAGCACGACCTTCTCGTCATCGGCGGCGGCATCCAGGGCGCCTGCATCGCCTGGGACGCGGCGCTTCGGGGGCTCCGCGTGGCTCTGGTGGAGCGGGACGACTTCGGGGCCGCGACCTCAGCCAACAGTCTCAGGATCGTCCATGGCGGCCTCCGCTATCTCGCGCGGGGCGACTTCCCTCGGATGCGGGAATCCATCCGGGAGCGCTCCGCGCTGCTGCGAGTGGCCCCCGGGCTGGTCGAGCCCCTCCCGGTGCTGATTCCGACCGGCCCCCCAGGGATCCCGCCCAAGGCGGCGCTCGGTGCCGCCCTCGCCCTTACTCACCTCCTTTCTCTCCGCCGCAACCGTCACCTGCATCCGAGCCGCCGCATCCCCGCCGGACGCGTGCTTTCCCGCGCCGAATGCGTGCGCATGCTCCCGGCCCTGGAGACCACTGCGATCGACGGCGGCGCACTCTGGTTTGATGCCCGGATGGCTCGGCCCGAGCGGCTGACCCTGGCGTTCGTGGCCTCCGCGGCCTCCGCCGGTGCCGCTGTGGCCAACTATGCCGAAGTCGAGGAGTTCGAGGTGGCGGCGGACGCGATTCGCTCCGCGACGGTCGTGGACCGACTCGGCGGGACGCGGCTCACGGTAACGGCGCGGCAGGTAGTGATCGCGGCCGGCCCCTGGACCGAGGACCTGGCACGGCGTGCGGGGAGACAGGGCGGCCCGGCGGGAGGACCCCCACGCCAGGCCCTCGCCATGAATCTGGTGATCGGCCGGCGACTCGGTGAGGCGGCCGTGGGGCTGCGCGCGGGTGCGTCCTCGCGGGAGGATCCGGGAGGCTCCGGAGCGCGGTTTCTGTTCCTCGCGCCCCAGGCGCGGAGCACGCTGCTCGGCACCTGGTACGAGGTCGCCGACGTCGAGGATCCCGAGGCCGCGCTCGACCGCGGGGAGGAGTTCCTGCTGGCCGAGTGCAACCGCACCTGCCCCGGTCTCGACCTCTCCCGGACGGATGTGGTGGCACGGCAGTGGGGGCGACTTCCCCTGAAGGCCGGTCTCGAGAGCGGGCCGCCCACCCTCCTCGCCGAGCGTCCACGGGTCCTGGGAGCCGAGCGGCCCGGACCCCTCAATCTCCTGACCGTGGAGGCGGTGAAGTACACCACAGCGCGTGCCGTGGCGGAAGACGTAGTTGATGCCGTGCTAGCTTCCATGGGACTCCGGCCGCGCGCCTGCCGAACGGCCGAGACGCCGCTGGTGGGAGGGGAGCTCCCGCAGGGTGAGCCGGCGCCGCTGGCGCAGCGGATCCTGCGCGCGGCCACCGAGGAGATGGCGGAAACCTTGAGCGACGTGGTCTTCCGAAGGACCGAGCTGGGCGACCCCAGACCGGATGAGCGAGGCGTGCGGCTCGCCGCCAGGATCGTGGGGGACGCCCGGGGATGGGACGAGCAGCGGCGGATGGCGGAGGAGGCGATGGTCCTGCGCGCGGAGGCGGTGTGAGGATCCTCCCGTTCGCGGAGGCGGTGTGAGGATCCTCCTGCTCGCGCCCCATCCGTTCTACCAGGCGCGGGGCACGCCCATCGCCGTCAAGACCGTGCTCGATTTCCTGAGCGACCGTGGCGATACCGTGGATGTCCTGACCTACGCGGAAGGGGCCGATGTCGCCATCCCCAACGTCACCGTGCACCGCGTCCCTCGGATCCCGGGGCTGCGGGGCATCCGCCCGGGGTTCTCGCTCAAGAAGGTGGCTTCGGACGTCCTCATGGTCGGCGCCTGCCTGCGGCTGGTCCGGCGCAACCGCTACGATCTGATCCACGCCGTGGAGGAGTCCGCTTTCATCGCGGCGGCGATGCGCGCGCTCGCCGGCGTGCCCTACGTGTACGACATGGACTCGTCGCTGGCGGAACAGCTGGTGGACGCCTACCCCGCCCTGCGGTTCGTGTTGCCGGTTCTGCGGCGGATGGAGGCGCTGGCGGTCCGCCGGAGCAGCGGCGTGCTGACCGTCTGCGCCGCGCTCCAGGACGTGGCGTTGGCCCACGACCCCAGGCAGCTGGTGGGGCGAGTGGAAGACACGACGCTCCTCTCCGACCCCAAGTCCATGACGGGCAACGGCCGCCTTCCGGGCACCGACGGAGGGCCGGTGGCCATGTACGTCGGCAACCTGGAGTCGTACCAGGGCATCGATCTCCTGCTCGAGGGCTTCCGCCACGCGCTGACTCGGGTGCCCGCGGCCAAGCTCGTGATCGTCGGGGGTCAGGGGCCGGACATCGCCCGCTATCGCCGGCGGGCCGAGCGTCTCGGCATCGTCGGCTCCGTGGTCTTCACCGGGCCGCAGCCGATCGGCATGCTGTCGGAGCTGCTGCGTCAGGCCGACGTGCTGGTCTCGCCGCGGCTCAAGGGCCTCAACACGCCGATGAAGATCTACTCCTACCTCGACTCGGGGTCGGCGGTGCTGGCGACGAGGCTCCGCACGCACACCCAGGTGCTGAACGACGGCATGGCGTACCTGGTCGAGCCGGAGCCGGTGGCATTCGGTCGGGGGCTCGCGGAGTTGATGGCGGATCCCGAGCTCCGCGCGCGACTCGCGAGCAGCGCCAAGGCCTACGTGCAGCGGGAGCACACGCCGGAGGCCGCGCGCCGCAAGCTGGAGGCCTTCTACTCGACCATGGAATCGCGCGTCCAGCGGATGCAGGCGTGAAGCGCCTGTGGCGCTCGGCCACGCTCCGGAGCGTCGCGGTGCTGGGGTTCTCCGGGCTGGGCTTCGCCGTGGCCAACCTGCTGCTGGCCCGGGCGCTGCCCACGCGGGAGTACGCCCTCCTCACGCTCGTGGTGGCGCTGGTGAACGTGGGCTACCCCCTGGCCGCGGCCGGCGTGGACGGGGTGGTCAACCGGCGCCCGATCGAGGCGAGCCCGCGGTTCCTGCGCCGGATTCTCCGCTCTATCGTACCGGTCGGCCTCACGTTCACGGTCACGGGCCTGGCGATCTACGGCACCTCCCCGGCGGTGACGCTGATGCTCCTCCTCTGCACCATGGCTGGCGGCGCGCTGCTGGTGGCCGGCGGCCAGTTCCAGAGTGAGCAGCGTTTCGGGCCCTCCCTCGCCCTGAACCAGAGCCCCAATCTCGTCCTGCTGCTGGCCGCCGGGTGGGTCCTGCTGGCGGGCTCGCAGCGTGCCGAGACGCCGCTCGCGCTCTGGACGGTCGGCTTCGTGGTGGCGGCGGTGCTGGGTTGGTGGGTGCTGTTTCGCGAGCGCCACGCGAAGCCGCACCGCTCCGTGGACTTCCCCTGGAGCGAGGCCCTGGCCATCGCCGGGCTCAATACCGCGGGCCTGCTGCTGATCCAGCTGGAGCGCCTCCTGCTCCCCCACCTGCTGCCGCTCGAGGCTCTCGCCACCTACGGTGTGCTCGCGGCGATCGTGGGCTCGCTCTTCCGTGTGCTCCAGACGGGAGTGGGATACTCGCTGCTGCCCCGCCTTCGCGCGGCGCACGGCGTGCCGGAGCGCCGGCGGTTGCTCCGCAAGGAGGCCCGGCTCGTCGTGGTCATGGCGATCCTCGGCTCGGCGGTAGTGTGGCTGGCCACGCCGCAGATCGAGCGCTGGTTCCTGGAGGGGAAATACCATCTCTCGGGTGCGCTGGTGCTGGCCGCCGTGGTCACCGGCGTGGCGAAGATCCTGAACGGCTTCGCCGAGTCCGCCGTGGCGGCACTGGCGGACGCCCGAGAGCTGTCCACGGTAAGCCTGCTCGGCTGGGTGGCGGTGGCCATAGCGGTCCTTGGCGCGGTCGCGGGCGCCCGCTGGGGATTGCCCGGCGTCATCTACGGCGTGGGAATCGGCTGGCTGGTGCGGGCCTCCACCGGCCTGTACCTGGCCTCGCGTCACCTGCGCCTGCCGGCGGCGGCGCGGGCGGTGACCTCGTGAGCCCAGCGTGGCGGGTGACCTCGTGAGCGACGAGTGGGCGCTCTCGCTGTTCCGCAAGTCGGTGCTCAAGCAGGCCAAGTACCGCCGCATCACCGACCTGCTGGAGGATCCCGTAGGCCGCCGCTGTCTCGACATCGGGGCGGACAACGGCGTGATCAGTCTGCTGCTCCGGCGACTCGGCGGACAGTGGGCGAGCGCGGACCTCGACGAGCACACCGTGGCGTCCATCCGCGAGCTCGTCGGCGACGATGTGCACCAGCTCGCCGGGGCGCACTCGCCCTTTCCCGACCAGACGTTCGACCAGGTCGTCGTAGTGGATTACCTCGAGCACATCCCAGACGACGGGGCGTTCGCCGCGGAGCTCGCCCGGATTCTCAAGCCCGGAGGCCGCGTCATCATCAACGTGCCGCACCTGAAGCCGCGCTCGCTGCTCAACCGCTTCCGCCACGCGATCGGGCTCACCGACGAGTGGCACGGGCATCTCCGGCCCGGGTACAGCCTCGATGGGATTCGCACGCTCCTCGGACCGCGGTTCGAGATCGAACGGGCGGTCACATACTCGAAGAGCTTCTCGGAGCTGGTCGACACCGGCCTCAACGGACTCTACCTGGCGATGCAGCGTGGCGCCGGGGAGGCGCGCGGCTCCTCCAAGGGCACCGTCGTCACCAGCTCGGACATCCGCAAGCGCCGAAAGCAGTTCCTGCTCCTGTCCGCGCTGTACCCCTTTCTGTGGAGCATCGCCAAGCTCGACGCACTCCTCTGGCTGCAGCCGGGCTACAAGCTGATCGTGCGGGCGCGCCTGGCGCGCTGACGCGTGGCGATACCGTTCCCCCGTCGGCTGGTGGCTCGGCTCCCTGAGTGCGGCGCGTGACCGGCCTCCGCACGCCGGCCGCGAAACGACTCCTCGGCATGGCTCTCGCGGGCTCGGGGCTGCTCGCGATCCTGGGCCTCACCCTGTACCCCAGTCCGAAGCAGGCGAAATCGGCGGCGCTCACTCCGCTCTACTGCCTGGTCTGCGGAGAGTCCGGTGGGGCCGATGTCTTCCTCAACCTTCTCCTGTTCGTTCCCATGGCGGCCGGGCTTCGGCTGCTGGATTGGCCGAGCCTCCGGGTAGTTGCGGTGTCCGCGGCGCTCTCGCTCGGGGTGGAATCGCTGCAGTACTTCGTAGTCGAGGGGCGCGACGCCTCGCTGAGCGACCTCCTGACGAATACCACCGGAGGCGCCGTCGGTGCCGCCCTCGCCTCGCGGGCCCGGCGATTGCTCGCACCGGGCCTGCACCTGGCGCGCAAGCTCTCGGCCGGTGCGGCGGCCGCATGGCTCGGCGTCCTCCTGTTCTCCGCCTTCGCCCTGAGGCCCTGGGCTCCGAGGGAGCCGCTGCGGAACTACTGCACCGCGGCATATCCCACCAGCGAAGTCTTCGCCGGCACCGCGCGATCGGTGACGCTCAACGGTGTGCCGCTGCCCTGTGACGGCGTGATCGCCTTGAGCCGGCCGATCGCGGAGCGCCTCCGCAAGGGCGAGCTGGCGCTCGACGTCAGTGCCGCCTCGAGCGACCCCGAGGCCGGGCGGCGCGCGGTCCACGTGGTTCGCGCACCTCATGCGTCGCTGGTCGTCCTGGCGCAGCACGGCCGCTCGGTTCTGTTCAGCGCTCCGATCGCCGCGCAGGCGCTGCGGCTGCTCGCGCCCGCCGTCCGACTGTCGCACGCACTTCCCGACCGCGGAGGCGTGCCGGTCGAGCTTCGCGCCGAGGTGCACGGGCGGCGCGTGCAGCTGTCCGCCATGTACGGTGGCGAGCGCCGCGCGACGGAGCTCGCGCTCAGCCCGGCCTACGGCTGGACCATGGTTCTGCCCGGCGGCATCGAGCCGGGCGTACGTCTCCGGTTGGCCGGCGCGCTGTGGCTCGGCGGCCTCCTGTTCCCGGCGGCCTACTGGGCGGCTCGGGCCGAGCGTCCCGGCCGTGCATTGAGCGTGGTCGCCCTCGCCGGCCTCGCCGGACTCGGCCTGGTGCCGCTGCTCACCGGGTATGCGCCGGCGCACTGGTCGGAGTGGCTGGGCGTCTCCGGCGGCATCGCGCTCGGGTGGGCCCTCCACCGTTTCGCGGCTTATCTTCAGAGCCGATGCGGCTCTCCTTCCACCAGCGCATACTCCTCATCCTGATCTGTCTCGGCGCGGTCCCGACCGCCGTGGCGATCGTCGGCTGGGGGCTCACGATCCGCGCGGCGTCGCCGGTGGCGGGCCCGCGTGAGGCGCTGGAAGAGGTCGGCGCCACCGGCCGCGCGCTCCTCCGAACGCTCGATACCACCGACCTGTCGCCCGAGGAGCGCGCCGCCCTCGCGGCCCATGCCGTCACGCTAAACAGCGCCATCGGGCAGTTCCAGCGCGCGGAGACCTACGGGCGCTACTACTACGCCGGCCTCGCGATCGCCGTCTTCCTGCTCGGCGCGGCGGCGCTGTACGCTTCGATCCGCCTCGGGGGACATCTCTCCAGGCAGCTGAGCCGGCCGATCGAGGAGCTGATCGGTTGGACGGGACATATCCGGCGATGGAGCCGCTTCCGCCCGACCAGCCGCGCCGCGGCGCGCCCGAGTTCGCCGCGCTGCGGACGGCGCTGCGCGAGATGGCGGTCGCCATCGAGCACGGTCGCGCGCAGGAGATCGAGGCCGAGCGCCTGCGCGCGTTCCGGGAGACCGCCCGCCGCGTCGCGCACGAGATGAAGAACCCGCTGACGCCCATCCGCCTGGCGGTGGCGCAGCTGGCCCGCTCGCCGTCACCCCAGACCCGGGAGGCCGTCGACGTGCTCACCGCCGAAACCGAACGACTGGAGCAGCTGGCCCGGGAGTTCACCGAGTTCGGGCGGCTCCCGGAAGGGCCGCCGGCCGCAGTGGATCTCTGCGAGCTGCTCGACGAGCTGGTGCGCACGTCGGTGCCACCCACGATGGCCACCCGGCTCAGCCTGGATCCCGAGACGCCCACCCTGCAGGGGCACTACGATCCGCTCCGCCGCGCGTTCAGCAACATCCTGCGGAACGCGGTCGAGGCCTGCAACGGCGAGGGCGCGCTCGAGATCTTCGCCGCGCGGGTGGACGGCGGTGCCAGGGTCACGATCCGGGATCACGGTCCCGGGATCCCGCCCGAGCTCGAGGGTCGCATCTTCGACCCCTATTGCACCGGCAAGGAAGGCGGCACCGGGCTCGGGCTCGCGCTGGCCAAGCAGACGATCGAGCTCCACCAGGGCACCATCGCGGTGGAGCCGACCCGGGGAGGCGGCGCCACATTCGTGGTGAGGCTGCGCGGACTGTGAGTTCGGTCGCCGGGCGGGTCCTGCTGGTGGACGACGAGGCCAACATCCGCCGGATGCTGGGCGCACTGCTCCGGGAGGAGGGGTTCAGCGTGGCCGAAGCGGGCAACGGCAACGCCGCGCTCCTCATGGTGGATCAGGCCGATCCGGACGTCATCCTGCTGGACCTGCTGATGCCGCCCGGACCCGACGGACTGGAGACGCTGGCACGGCTGCGAGAGCGAGGGCGGCTCACGCCGGTGATCATGATGAGCGGGAAGGCCCAGCTCACCGACGCGGTGCGGTCCGTGAAGCTCGGCGCCTTTCAGTTCCTCGAAAAGCCGCTCACGCCCGAGGCCGTGCTGGTGACTGTGCGCGCCGCGCTGGAGCTGGACCGCACCCGGGCGCAGAATCGTGCGCTCCACGCCGAGCTGGCGCGGCGGTCCCATCTGGTGGGGGATAGCCCGGCGATGCAGCAGGTGCGGGCCCTGATCGAGCGGGTGGGACCCACCGACGCGCGCGTTCTCATCACCTGGGAATCGGGCACCGGCAAGGAGCTGGTCGCCGCCGCGGTGCATACCGCCAGCCGCCGGGCCAGACGCGCGTTCGTCACGGTGAACTGCGCGGCGATACCGCGTGACCTCGTCGAGTCGGAGATGTTCGGGCACGAGCGCGGCGCCTTCACCGGGGCGACGGAGCGCCGGCTCGGTCGCTTCGAGCTGGCGCACGAGGGGACACTGTTCCTCGACGAGATCGGCGACCTGAGCGCCGAGGCGCAGGCGAAGCTGCTGCGGACGCTGGAGACCGGCGAGCTGCAGCGGATCGGCGCCGAGATGACGGTCCGGGTCGAGGTGCGTGTGGTCTCGGCCACCAACCGGCGCCTGGAGGACGAGGTCGCCGCCGGCCATTTCAGGGAGGATCTCTTCTTTCGCCTCAACGTCTTTCCCATCACGATCCCTCCGCTGCGCGAGCGTCGGGAGGACCTCCCGGCCCTCGTCGCCCACCTCGCGGAACGGGTGCGCCCAAGGCAGGCGGTGACCTTCACCCCCGCGGCACTGGACGCGATGCGCGACTACTCCTGGCCCGGCAACGTGCGCGAGCTGGCGAATTTGGTCGAGCGGCTCAGCATCCTCTGCGGCCCCACCGTGGACGCGGCTGCGGTCCGGGGTGTGCTCCGGGGAGGCCCCGCGCCGCCGGTCCCCTCCAATGCACTGGGGCTGCCGCTGTCGGACGCGCTGGACGAGTACGAGCGGACCCTGATCACCGCGGCGATGGCGCAGGCGGAAGGCAACGTGGCGGAGGCCGCACGCGTGCTCCAGACCGACCGGGCCAACCTCTACCGCCGCATGCGTCGGCTCGGCATCGAGAAGGCCACCGAGGCCGACTCGTGAGGCGGCTCGCCGCCCTGCTTGTCCTGCTGCTGCTGCCCACCGCCGCGGGGGCCCAGGACAGCGTCATCGTCATCGACCCCGACGCGCCGCCGGCCGACACGCTGGTGCGCGCGGGGCCGCCAGCGGACGTGGTCGCCGAGCTCATCGCGTTCTACAACGACTCGACCACGACGCGGATCGAAGGCGACGTCACCCTGCCGGCCGGGAGCCTCTTCGACGGCCGCCTGGCGCTGCACCGCGGCAGCCTGCGGATCGGCGGCCGGGTGGACGGACCGATCGCGGTCGCGAACGGCACGCTGCACCTGATGGAGGGAGCGGACGTACGGGGCGACATCCTCGTGATCGGGGGCCGGCTCATCCGCGAGGCGGGAGCGAGCCACTATGGGCGGCAGCGGGTCTACTGGGACGCTGCGCCCGTGGTCCGGAACGAGCAGGGGCTCCTCGCCCTGCGCGAGCGCTGGCGACCCATCGGCGACCTCGCGGCGGCCCGCACCACCTTCCAGACCGGCAAGGTGCGGACGACCCTGCTCCTCGGCACCGGAGGCACCTACAATCGGATCGAGGGACTGCCGATCGTCTTCGGCCCTACCTTCGATCTGCGCACCGGCCGGCGCTCGGCGCTCGAGCTGGATCTCCGCGGCATTCTGCGGACCGCGGGCAGCGAGTCGCGGCTGGCTGATTTCGGCTACGAGGCGCGAGGCGAGTTCCGCTTCGGCCGGCTCGGGATCGAGGGTCGGGTATACAGCGAGCTGGCGGCCATCGAGGACCACCCGCTCTCGCTGAACGAGGTGGGCTGGTCGTCTTTCCTGCTCCAGCGGGACTACCGCGACTACTACGACCGCCGCGGCTACGGCGGACTGATCTGGTTCCAGCCCTGGCGCCCCCTTCGCCTGGAGATCTCGCGGCGGCGGGACGAAGAGCGCTCGGTGCGGGCCACCGATCCGTGGTCGCTGTTCCGGAACAGCGACCGCTGGCGACGCAACCCGCCGATCGACGACGGGCACTACATCACCACCGGGATCCAGCTCGACTACGACACGCGGAACGAGCGTTACCTGCCCAGCACCGGCTGGCTCGTCCGCGCCCGCTTCGAACACTCGAGCACCGGCGACGTGGCCCCGGTGGACCTGCCCAGACTGGTGCGCCCAGAGGTACCGCTGGGCCGCCGATACGCGTTCGACCGGGTGCTCCTCGACGTCCGGCGCTACTCGCGGATCACGCCCAGGCTCCGGGTGAACGGCCGGCTCCGGGCCGAAGGCTGGGTGGACGGCGACCGGCTGCCCGTGCAGCGACGGGTCTCCCTCGGCGGACCGGACCTGCTCCCGGGCTACGACTTCCGCGCGTTCGACTGCGCGCCGCCCGGCTTCGATGACCCCACCGACCTCGCGCTCTGCGACCGGGTCATCACGGCGCAGATGGAGGTCCGCACCAGGTTGGACCTCGATCTCGGCTTCCGGACCGGAAAGCCGGGGAGCGGCAGTCGGCGCTTCATCGGCATCCAGGAAGCCGACCTCGTGCTCCTCGCCGATGCCGGCAAAGGCTGGCTCGCCGGCAGCGGACCGGGCCAGGTGCCGGTCGACCGCATCCCGTCGTTCGACGAGTGGAAGGTGGACGTGGGAATCGGGCTCGACGCCGGGGAGTTCGGCGCCTACATCGCCAAAGGGATTTCCGAGGACGAGCCGGTCAAGTTCCTGGTCCGGCTCCAGCGCCGCTTCTAGTGGCCGTCTTCCTGCTTCTGGCGCTGCTCGCCTTCGCCGTTCCCTGCGAGGTCGAGGCACAGGCCGGGAACAGCGTCCGGCTGCAGGTGCGCCTCACCCCGGACACCGCGGCGAGCGGCGCACGGGCCCCGGTGGTGCGCTCGGACAACCTGCTCGGGGATGGCCGCTGGCTCTCGACCCTGCGATCGGGACTGCCGATCCGCCTCCACTACCGGATCGAGGTCTGGCGCTCAAGGGACGGCTGGCTCGATCAACTGACCCGCCAGGTGTACTGGGACGTGGTGGTGAGGCACGAGCCGCTGCTCGACGAGTACACCATGCTCACCATCTTCGGCACGCGGGTGCAGGAGCGGCGCTATGCCACACTGGACGCGCTCACGGCCGCGCTCGCGTTCGCCTACCAGATCAACGTCAGCCCGGGCGAGCCGGGCCGCTACTACTACACCGCGACGCTGGAGATATCGACGCTCTCGGACGCCGATCTGGACGAGCTGGAGCGGTTCCTCGAAGGCGAGATCGCCGAGGAGTCGGGGGACGAGGGATTGGGCAACGCGCTGGAGCGGGGGGCGACGAGATTCCTGCTGCGGCTGGCGGGGCTGCCGAGTCTGCGACTGGAGGCGAGGACCGGACGATTCAGCGTGCGGTGAGCGGCTAGACCGTACCGCCGAGCGCCTTCAGTGCCTCCTCGCCGTAGAAGAGCTTGATGTACTTCGCCTGCTGCGAGGAGAGCCGGCGTACCGCCCAGGAGAGATGGACGAAATGCGGCTCGCGAGGCACTGCCAGCGGGTGCATCCCGCACTCCTCCGGCAGGTGATTCCCCTTCCTGGTGTTACAGCTGCTGCAGGCGGTCACGACGTTGGTCCACTCGTTGTCCCCTCCGCGTGACAGCGGGATCAGGTGATCGCGGGTCAGGCATTCCCGGTGGCGCAGGTCCCCGTTGCCGCGGTGACAGTACTGGCACCGGTATCCATCACGGGCGAAGAGGAATGTGTTGGTGACCTGGCGACGGAAGCGGCGGGGGACGTGCACGAACTTCATGAGGCGGATGATCGCCGGTTTGGGCAGTATGAGTCGCTCGCTGCGGACCACGTCACCGCTGTCCGCTTCGACGATCTCCGCCTTGCCCTCGATCACCAGCCGCAGCGCGCGGCGCACGGGGACCATGGTCAGCGGTTCGAATGAGGCGTTCAACGCCAGGCACCGCACGTTGCTTCTCCGCAGCGAGTATCGAGCTTGGATACGCCGGCCGGGGCACGATCCTGCAAGGGCCGAGCCACGTAGCTTGAAATCGTAACGGGGGCCCCGAGCCCCGGCAAGGGAATCAGCGCACGCCTTCGCCGACCCAGTTTCTCGCCAGCCAGGTCAACATCAACACCGGCCGGGCCGTGGCGCGCGACGGACCGGTCGTGATGCTGCGGCGCCTTGGCGTGCTCCCGGAGATCCGCCACGTCTCCAGCTTCGAGCCGGTGGAACGGCAGATCGAGCTTCTGCGCCGGCACCGGCCCACACGTTCAGCGCGTACGCGATCAGCCTCGAGATGATCGCCGAAGCGGTGCTGGAGCGAGGCATCACCGACATCCGGCCGCGTCGTGTTCAGCGCCGCGATGCCGCTCAGCGACCGCGGGCGCGAGCTGGCGGAAGAGGCGTTCGGCGCCGCACCCCTGGACGTCTACGTCTCGGCGGAGCTGGGACCCATCTCTGAACGCGATGATGATCTCGGTCGTGGTGAAGCCGTTTCACGAGGTGCGCGACTATTTCCTGACCAGCGACTGGATCCGCGAGGCGATCGCCGCGCGGAGCTTGGGACTGCGGGCGATGACCAGCACGGTATCGTCGCCCGCGATTGTTCCCATCACTTCGTTCCAGCCGGCCTGGTCGAGGGCCTCGGTTACCGCCCCGGCGGAGCCGCTCGCGGTCTTCAGGACGAGCAGCGGGCCGACGCCGTCCACGCTCACCAGCAGCGTCGGAAGAATCTGCGCCAGGTCCGGTCGAAGAGCCGCGCGATGCGGATGCGCGTAGTAGGCCCCTCCCTGAGGATCGGCCAGCTTGGCCAGACCCAGCTCCCGGATGTCGCGCGAGAGCGTCGCCTGGGTGACGACGAAGCCCTCCGCCGCCAGCGCCTCGCGCAGCTCGTCCTGACTCTCGATCCGCCGCTCCCGGACCACGCGGAGGATCGCGGCATGCCGCTGGATCTTCATGCCCGCACCGGCTCGGCTCGGTACACGTCCCTACCTCCCACGAAGGTGGCGATCACGTCCTCCCGCCGCGCCTGCAGCGCCCGCTCCGCCGGCGAGCCGCCCGCGTCGGCCGGGGAGCGGAGTACCACGCAGTCCCCCCACTTCCCGGGCTCCAGACTGCCGATCTCGCTCGCGAGGCCGAGCGCTGCGGCCCCCGCCAGCGTGCAGAGCCCGAGCGTAGTGGCGGCGTCGAGCCCCGCCAGCCTCTGCGCCGCGCGCGCCTCGGCGAGCAGGTCGAGCCGCCCTACGCTGAGCACCGAGTCGGTTCCGAGGCCCACCCTGAGCCCGTGCTCCAGGAAGCCGGCCAGGGGCGCGGCTCCGTGGCGGTGGGCGGCGTTGCTGAGCGGACAGTGGGCGACGGCGCACCCCCGTCGAGCCAGTCGGGCGAGGTCTTCAGGGCCGGCCTGAACCACGTGGATGCAGAGGGTGCGGTCCCCCAGGACCCCGTGCCGATCGAGCCATTCGACCGGCGAGCATCCCGGCCCGTGCGGCAGCGGAATACCGCGCTCGCGCCAGGCGTCCGCGAACCGGCCGCTACCCCGCTCGAACAGCTCCGACTCCGCTGGCGATTCGGCCAGGTGCACGGCCAGCGGCAGGTCGTCGTCTCTCGCCCAGGCCGCCACCGCGGCGTAGAGGGGACCGCTGACCGTGTAGGGCGCGTGGGGCGAGAGTCCGAGCCGCACACGTCCGCCGGCGAACCGGCACAGCTCGCCCACCGTGCGCCGCAGACCCGCGAGCGACTCCGCGGCCTGCGCCGGGTGAGGGCCGAACACCTCCTGGTACGCGATGCCGGACCCGCCCGCCTCGGCGAGCGCCTCGATGACCGAGCCGCTGTCGCCCGTATCCGCGACGGTGGTGACCCCGGTCGCGTAGCAGTCCGCCAGGCCACGGTGCGCGGCAGCGAGGAAGGCCTCCGCGGTCCTGGCATCCTTGGCGGCGCGCACCCGCCCGATCCAGGAGCGGAAGTCGGGCTCCGGCGGGCCGAGGTCGAACCCGGTGAGCTCCAGATGCGTGTGGGTGTTGACGAGGCCCGGGAGCAGGACGCCGTCGGGGAATCGCTCCTCAGGTACGTCGGGCGGGCGCGGCACCAGCGCATCCGGCCCTACTGCGTCGATCCGCCCGTCACGGCGGATCAGCACCGCCCCTTGATCGATCGCCGGCCCGGCAACGGGGAGGACCCACCGCGCCGCCAGGCGGCGTGCCGCCATGCTATCGGGACGAGCCGGACGCGGGGCCGCTGCCCCCCATCACGCCGGCGCCGCTCCCGGGCGCGGAGCGGGCGGGCGTCAGCGGCGCTCCCACCGTGTCGTCCTGCGGCACCCCGATCGCCGGCGCTGTGGACGGCGGCTGCCCGCTCACCGGCGAGGGGCCGGTGCCGCCCATCACCCCGCCGACGCTGCCGAACGGCGAGTGGATCGGGCAGAACCCGCTCGGTTCGGTGCCGGGAATGAACGACTCGATGTAGTGGACGTCCTTCGGGCAGAACGGCGTCGCCTTGTAGCCGGTGGTCTTGTCGATGTCGAGGGCGGAGAGCCCCGAGGGGCGGGGCCAGGCCGGCGGGATGGCGCGCCGCTCGTAGATCTCCCGCATCATCGCGGTCCACGCCGGGGCGGCGAGTATCCCGCCTTGCGCGTTCGACTTGATCTTCCGGGGCTGATCGAACCCGATCCAGATGCCGGTGACGAGGTCGGGCGTGAAGCCGATGAACCAGACGTCGAAGCCGTCGTTGGTGGTGCCGGTCTTGCCCCCGGCCGGGAAGTTGATCCTCGCGCCGACCGAGCCGACCGCCGTGCCGTGCCGCACCACGTCCCGGAGCACGTCGGTCATGAGCCACGCGTGGGCACTGTCGAGCACCGCCACCGTCCGGGTGGTGGGCTGCCAAACGATCTTGCCGCTGCGATCCTCGACCCGGAGGATCGAGTTCGGCACCGTCCGGGTGCCCAGGTTGGCGAAGGTCGTGTAGGCCGCGATCATCTCCAACGGGATCACGTCGGCGGACCCGATATGGATCGACGGCACCCGCGGGATCCGCGTGCTGAGGCCGAACTTGGCGGCCTCGCTCACCACGGCCTGCTCGCCGAGCTCCATGCCGAGCTTGATGGCGATGATGTTCCGCGACAGGTAGAGCGCCCGGCGCAGGGTCATCGGTCCGTCGAACTGCAGATCGTAGTTCTGCGGGGTCCAGGGCGGCTCGTCCGGCTTGACGAGCAGGCTGAGCGAGTCGTCCACCATCACGTGCGACAGCGGGTAGCCCGCCTCGACCGCGGCCGAGAAGGTGATCGGCTTGAAGGTGGAACCCGGTTGGCGGAGCGCCTGGGTGGCGCGGTTGAACTTGCTGTCGGCGAAGTCACGCCCGCCCACCATCGCGCGGATGTGCCCGGTCTTCGCCTCGATGGTGACCGCCAGGCCCTGGAGATACGGCGTCGTCCGGCTCTCCTGGTCGTCGCCCTCGTCCGCCCGGGAGTTCAGGTACTCCTGGTAGGTGGGGTGCTCGAATTTTCCGTCGGAACCGCTCTCGATCGCCTCCAGCCGCGCCTCGAGCGCGCGCTCCGCCGCCAGCTGGGTGTCCAGGTCGAGCGTGGTGTAGATGCGGTAGCCCGAGCGGTACAGGTCGGAGCCGAAGCGGGCGTCCAGCTGCTGGCGGACGAACTCGACGAAGTATTCCGCGGTGCCGCTGTAATCCGAGCTGGACGAGAGGAGCAGCGGGTAGGCCTTCCACCGCTCGGTCTCATCGGGGCTCAGCAGTCCGTTGTCGCGCAGCAGGTTCAGCACCGTGTTCCGGCGCTGGATGCTGAGGTTCGGGTTCTTCCGGGGATTGTAGCGGGAGGGCGCTTTCGGGATCGCGGCCAGCGTGGCCGCCTCGGCGACGTTCAGGTCACGCACCGACTTCCCGAAGTAGCGCTGGGAGGCGGCCTCCACGCCGAAGGCGCGGTTGCCCAGATCGATCTGGTTGAGGTACAGCTCGAGGATCCGGTCCTTGGGGTACTTCTCCTCGATCTCGCGCGCCACCTTGGCCTCGCGCAGCTTGCGCCGCAGGGACTTGTCCCGGCCGCTGATGTCTTCGGTCCAGATGTTCCGCGCCAGCTGCATCGTAATCGTCGAGAAGCCCTCGGCGACCCGCATCTCGAACAGGTTGGTCCTGATCGCGCCCAGCACGCGGTACCAGTCGATCCCGTCGTGCTCGTAGAACCGCTTGTCCTCGGTGGTGACGAAGGCCGCCTTGACCACGGGCGACATCTCCCCCAGCGGCACCACCGTTCGGCGCTCCAGGCCGAGATCGGTGATGAGTCGCCCGTCGGCGGCGTAGACCTTGGAGGCCTGGTTGGGGTCGTAGGCGCCGAGCTCGGCGATGGAGGGGCAACTGTTGCCGGCGCAGGCCTGGGTCCACGCCGCCACCAGGACGGCAATGCCGAACGCGGCCACCGCGAGGAGCGAGACCACGATATTGCGACGCGCGCGGGGCGAGAGCCTGACGCGCGCGCCAAGTGAGTTTTGCCGGCGGGCCATGGGCGCAAACTAGCCTGTTGCGAGGCCCGTTTCCAGCGGGTACGATACGCCGCTATGACCGATCTGCTGAGCACGTTGACCGCCCGCGGCTTCGTGCAGGACGCGACGCCAGGGCTGGCGGAACGCCTGTCCAAGGGCGCCGTCACCGCCTACGTGGGGTTCGACCCCACGGCGGACTCCCTCCACGTCGGCAGCCTCGTGCCGGTGATGGGGCTCGCCTGGCTCCAGCGGTTCGGGCACACGCCGATCGCGCTGATCGGCGGGGGCACCGGCATGGTGGGCGACCCCAGCGGGAAGCGGGAGGAGCGCCCGGTCCTGAGCCTGGAGCAGATCGACCGGAACGCCCGCGGTCTGGCCCGACAGCTGGCGCGGTTCCTCTCGTTCGAGGGCTCCAACGCGGCCCGGATGCGCAACAACGCCGACTGGCTCCGAGACGTCCTGCTGATGGACTTTCTCCGCGGCACGGGCAAGCACTTCACCCTCGGCTACATGCTGCAGAAGGAGTCGGTGCGGAGCCGGATGGAGGTGGGGATCACCTACACCGAGTTCAGCTACATGCTGATCCAGGCGTACGACTTCTGGCACCTGCATCGCACCGAGCACTGCGAGCTCCAGATGGGCGGGAGCGACCAGTGGGGCAACATCACCGCCGGCATCGAGCTGATCGGCCGCCGCGAGGGGAAGCAGGTCCACGGGCTCGTCTTTCCGCTGATCACCACGGCCTCGGGGGCCAAGTTCGGCAAGAGCGAGAGCGGCAACGTGTGGCTCGATCCGGAGCGCACCAGCCCGTACCGGTTCTACCAGTTCTGGGTCAATGCCGACGACCGGGACGTGGAGCGGTACCTGAAGCTCTTCACCTTCCTCAGGCTGGAGCAGATCGCCGCCGCGATGCAGGAGCACGCCCGGGATCCGGGTCGGCGGTCGGCGCAGCGGCTCCTGGCGCGGGAGGTGACGGCCACGGTGCACGGGATGGCCGCCGCGGAGGAGGCTGTGCGGTCGAGCGAGGCGCTGTTCGGGGGCAAGCTCGATCTCGACGCGCTGCCCGACATGCCGACGCGATCGGTCGCGCGGGTCGAGGTGCTCGAGCGGCCGATCCTCGAGGCGTTGTTGGCCAGCGGTCTCGCGAGCTCGAAGGCCGACGCGCGGCGGGGGATCGAGGGACGGGGGTTCTACCTCAACGGCCAAGCGATCGAGCGGGTGGACGCGACGCTGAGCCCTGAAGACCTGCACGGGCCCGCGGAGGAGCCGTTCGTGATCCTGCGGAAGGGGAAGCGGAACTACGTGCGACTCGTGCTGTCGCCCTGAGTTCTGCCCCGGCGAACGGTGCTTGCGGAGGCGAGCTGGAACTTCGACACGGTCGTCCAGGCCACTGTCGGGCTCGAGGCCACGCTGACCCTGGGTGCAGACGGACAGCTCCACGTCGCCTATCTGGACTTCACCGCCCAGCATCTGGCGTACGCCACCTGCGCCGCCGCTTGCAGCAGTGCGGCCAACTGGAGCACCGCCGCAGTCGATCCGGCGGGCCGTGCTCCCTCGATCGCCCGGGGCTCCGACGGCACTCCTGATCGCCTACTACGACGAGACCGCTCGCGACCTGCGGGTCTCCACTTGCCGCCAGGAGTGCACCACCTCGCAGGGTTGGCTCACCGCCATCGTCGAGGCCGCCGGCGACGTCGGGCGCTCCCCGTCCCTCCAGGTGGATGCCCGGGCCGGGCCCGCGTGGCATACTACCACTTCCAGCAAGGCGCGCTGCACTACGCTACCTGCAGCCGTGCATGCGAGATCGACGGTAGCTGGCGGATAGTCGAAGCGCGACGTCGGACGGTCGCCTTCGCTCAGTTTGATGGGCGACAGCCGCCTTGTTGACG
>DATABZ010000205.1:0-9810 GCA_036259315.1 Gemmatimonadales bacterium
TCGGTGTATGACCTGCTGCGGCACCCCCGGCTCAATCACCGTCCCAAGGTGGTCGGCGGACTGATGGCCGAGGAGTGCGGCGACCTGCTGAAGCGGTTCTTCCAGAGCAAGCGGGCGACGCTCTAGGCGCGCGCTCGCGCGGCGCAGGCCGGCGAGGATTGTGCCCGAGCGCGTCCGGCCCGCGTCGCACACTGCGGAGAGTGGCGGGCCAGCGATCCCTGCCAAACGCGGACGCGCGCCGCTACTTCGCGGTCAGGTTCCTCCGCAACGCGCCCACGTCGAGCACCGGCATCCCGCCCTCCGTCGGCACGATCAACACCACGTTGTTCGAGGTGCGGATGTCGTGGAGCACCTCGAGGTACTGCTTGGTGAGCGCCTCGGCCGTCAGCGTCTGATTCAGCAGCCGCTGCTGCTCGGCCTGGAGCCGCGCGACCTCCACCCGGTGGCGTTCGGTCGCGATCTGCTGCTCCTGGGCGATCTTGTTGTTGATGGCCTGCACCACCTGGGGCGGCGGCTGTAGATCCCGCAGGAAGAAGGCCGTGACGGTGGCGATGCGGAACTGCTTCCCGCCGGCCCGCGGCTGGGTCACCAGGGCCGAGTCCACCTCACCGGCCATCGTCCCGGCGATCCGGTTCCGCTGGGCGATGTCGTTGATCGAGTACTGCACCATGCCGTCCCGTACACCGTTGCGGATCGCGTTCACCACGACGTTCTCGATCTGCTGCTGGCCCCCGAGCTCACGGAAGATGTGGGGTGCCTGCAGGGGATCGATCTGCCAGCGCACCGCCACGTCCACCTGCATGCCCATCTGCTCGCTCGAGAGCGCGCTGATCTGCTCCGACTGGTCGCCCCGCGGAGGGAACTGCTCTTCACGGGTGGAGAATCGCTCGATGCTCGACCAGGGGGTCACGAAGCGCACACCGGGCAGGAGCGGGTCGGGGTCCACCTCGCCAAAAGCGTGACGAACCCCGACCTGGCCCGCATCGATGACGATGACGCTGGAAGAGACGAGGATGACCGCACCAAGGGCGGTGAGCAGCCACCCGCCGACGCGGAGCAGCCTGGCACTCGCGGCCCCGCCGCCGGCCGACGCGGCGCGCCGCCCGGCGGCGGCGGTGAACAGCAGAAACGCGGCGGCTAGGATCGCGCCGCCGAGCATCAGGGAACCCATGTCTGCTCCTGGGAGAGGTGCAGAAAGGTAGGGCCCCCGATGTCTTACCGCGACTGGCTCTCCAGCTCCTCCAAGTCCTCCGTGCCGAGCCGGATCTCCGCGGCCTTGACGTTCTCCTCCAGGTGACGGACCGATGATGTGCCCGGGATCACCAGCATCGCCGGCGAGCGCGCCAGCAGCCAGGCCAGCGCGATCTGGTACGGAGTCGCGCCGTGGCGTGCGGCCACCCGGGCCAGTGGGCCCGCCTCGTCCAATGCTCCCGCCGAAAGCGGGAACCAGGGGATGAACGCGAAACCTTCCAGCTCGCAGTAGTCCAGCTCGGCTTCCCACTGGCGATCGGTCAGGTTGTACCGGTTCTGCACCGAGACGATGGGCACGGACCGCCGGGCCGCGGCGATCTCCGCCACGGTGACTTCCGAAAGGCCGAGATGACGCACCAGGCCCTGCTGCTGGAACTCCCGCATGGCGCCGAACTGCTCGTCGGCCGGCACCTTGTCGTCGATGCGGTGGAGCTGCCACAGATCGATGCGCTCCAGACGGAGGCGCCGGAGACTGCTCTCCAGCTGACGGCGGAGGTACTCCGGTCTGCCGTTGGGCTCCCACTGATCGGGACCCGGCCGCTCGAGGCCGCCCTTGGTGGCGATGACGAGGCCCTCGGGGTAGGGGAAGAGCGCCTCGGCGATGATCTCCTCGGACACGCTGGGCCCGTACGAGTCCGCAGTGTCGATGAAGTCCACTCCGAGCTCGACCGCGCGGCGCAGCACGCTGACGGCTTCGGCCCAGTCGGCCGGTGGCCCCCAGATTCCCTTGCCCGTGAGCCGCATGGCGCCGAAGCCCATCCGGTTCACCGTCAGCTCGTCGCCCAGGGTGAGGGTGCCTGCTGCGCCCGCGAGTGTCTGAGTGGTGGCCCGACTGCTGCTCATCTGTGCTCCTGATTGAGTGAGGGTGCGAGGGTAGGTCCGTGAGCGCACCTTCACCGTGATTCGCGACACCCTACCGAGCGCTGATTCTGATCTGGGTGCCCCAGGGGTCCCTGGCGGTGACGCCATCGGGGCCGCGCCCTACGGGGTATCCCGCTGACTCGAGTGAAGCCGACACCGCGCCAACGTCCTCGGCGTGCGGCACGTGGACTCTCCACTCGAGGAGCCGCGCGTCGTTCTCCCGCGCGGGCGGAGCGCCTGCCGCCCAGGTGTTGGTGCCCAGGTGGTGGTGGTACCCCCCGGCCGATAGAAAGAGCGCCCCGGGAAAGTCCAGGACGACCCTGTCGAGCCCAAGCGCTTCATGGTAGAACGCGGCGGCGAGCCGGAGATCGGCTACGTAGAGGTGGATATGCCCGACTCGGGTGCCGGCCGGAACGCCGCTCCACGGCTGTCCGCCTCCTGCTCTGACCAGGTCGTCGAGGTCCAGCGGATCCGTGGCCATGGCCAGCGCGCCCCCTTGCGTGCGCCAGCTCGATCTCGGCCGATCGGCGTAGACCTCGATGCCGAGGCCGTCCGGGTCGGTAAGGTAGAGCGCCTCGCTGACGAGATGGTCGGCGGAGCCCGCGTAGTGGGGGAGTGAAGCGAGGTGGGCGGCGAAACGGCCGAGCGACGCCCGGTCGGGAAGCAGCAGGGCGAAGTGGTAGAGACCCAGCCGGCCGCGCCTCGGCACCGGCGCCGCCCCGCGGAGCTCGCGGAGCTCGACCAGCGGCGTCCCGCCATCATCGGCGCCGAGCGTCGCCGCTCCGGCGCTCGTTTGCAGCACACGCAGCCCGAGCACGCGGTCGTAATAGGCGATTGAACGACTCAGATCGGCCACCTGCAGCAGCACAGGGCCGAGCGCGATGTCTGCCGGCAAGCGGTACCCGGCTGGAGGGGCAGTGTAGCCGGCTGCGGCGCCCGTCGGCGCACGATCGGGGTCGTGTGGTCGCACCTCGGCCCTTATCCGCGAATCGCGCCGCAGGCGACGACGTCGTCGCTGTCTTCGACCCTGACCTCCAGTACGTGAGGGCTGCGGAGCAGTTCAGCGAGGACCACGTCCTCGTCCTCGGTCTCGGTCTCCCCGTCGGCTTCCACGTCGTCGATGTCCTCGACGGTGCGCCCAGGGGCGGTACAGGTGCCGGCACGCAGCCAAACGTCGAACTCGTCATCGCCGCGAGCGCGATCGGCGGAGTTGAGCGTGATGGCGAACTCGGTTTCGCGGTCGCGTTGGCGGAGCTCCGCGGTGCCACTGATGCCGGAGCCGCCCACCGTCTCCAGCCGAACACTGATGGGGGCGCCCGTGCCCTGGGCCACGGCGACGGGTGCCGCAGCCAAGAGGCCGAGGGCAATAAACGGGTAGATCCGGAGGCGCTGCATCGTCCCTCTCCCCTGCTCGGGTGTGAGCCAGCGCCAAGAGTGTCGCTCCGGACACACGTGGATTCGGTGACTGGGCTCACCCGCTCCGAATGCGCGTGCCCCGCGGCCGTGTCCTCCCGGAGTGGGGATCGCCTACTGGAAAAGGTGAAGGTGGGAAGGTAAACTTCCGGCCCGAAAGCGGTTGAGTTGGTCCAGGACAGGTGTCCGAGTGGCTGAAGGAGCCGGTCTCGAAAACCGGTATACCCGCAAGGGTATCGTGGGTTCGAATCCCACCCTGTCCGTTCCCTCCCCAAGCAGCGGTTCGTCCCCCAAGCAGCGCTAGCGATCCTTTGTGGCGCTCCCGTCGTGTGTGGCGCTCCGGTCGAGCTGGCTCCTCACCTGCTGGATCAGGTCCTGCGGCGAAAATGGCTTCTGGATGAACGAGGCGGACGCATCGAGGAGTCCGCGGTCGGCGACTTCCTGTCCGGGGTACCCCGACATGAAGAGCAGCGGCAGCTCGGGCCGTTCGCGTCGCAGCACCTCGTGGAGCTCCCGACCTCCCATTCGCGGCATGACGACGTCGCTGAGGACCAGGCTTACTTGGCCGTTCGCCCGCGCCAGCAGCGCGAGCGCCTCGGCCCCGTCCGCGGCCTCCAGCACCCGGTAGCCGGAATCCTCGAGGGCCACTCGGGCCAGCCGCCGCACCACGGGTTCGTCCTCCACTACCAGGACGGTCCCACCGCCTTGCGGAAGAAACCTCGACCTGGCCGGCTCCTCCTCGGCCGCGCCGGCGGCCTCCGGGAGCTGGACCCGGACGGTCGTGCCGCGCCCAGGCTCGCTTTCCAGCCAGACGTAACCCCCGTTCTGCTTCACGATTCCGTACACCGTCGAAAGGCCGAGCCCGGTCCCCTGGCCGACCGGCTTGGTCGTGAAGAAGGGCTCGAACGCGCGTGCCCGGGTCGGCGCATCCATGCCCGACCCGGTGTCGGTGACGGTGAGTTCTACCCAGCGGCAATCGCGCTCCAGCGTGACCCCATGCCGGCGGGTGAACTCCTCCCCCAGCTCGACACATTCCGCGGAGATGGTGACGGTGCCGAAGCCGGCGATGGCGTCCCGGGCGTTGATCACCAGGTTGATGATCGCCCGCTCGAGCTGCGTGCGGTCCGCGACGATCGGCGGGAGGTCATCGGGGAGCCGGAGCACGATATCGATGGAAGCCCCTGCCAGCTGGCGAAGCAGTTGCTCGAGCTCCGGCAGCACCCGCTGGACCCGCAGCAGCACGGCCTTGCGCTGCTGCCGGCGGCTGAACGCGAGGAGCTGCTCGGTGATGGCCGCCGCACGCTTGCCGGCCTTCACGATCTCCTCGATGTCCGCCTGGAGGCCGTCCAGCGAGGGTGATGCGCCGGGGCGAACGACCTGGTGCAGGCGTCGGAGCGCGAACTCCCCGAAGCCGAGGACTACGGTCATCATGTTGTTCACCTCGTGCGCCACTCCACCGGCGAGCTGGCCGACCGCCTCCATCTTCTGCGCCTCCCGGACCCGCTCCTCCGTGCGGGCGCGCTCCAGCAGGTAATCCCGCACCTCGTACTGCCGGCGGCGCGCGCGCAGCCCGGCCTGAACGGCGCTGAGCACGGTGACGGGATGGACCGGGCGCTCCAGCAAGGTGACGTTGCCGTGGCGCCGCAGCGCCCTGAGCTCCGGCTGCTCGGTGTGCTGCATGGCGAGTACGGTGGTCAACACGACCAGGGGGAGGTCGGCCCAGGAAGGCTGGTGAGTGAGCGCCTCCAGCAGACGCGCCGCGCTCTCCCGCGTCAGAGCCTCTTCCGCCAGGATGGCCACGCCGCAGTCGTCCGCCAGGCGCTCACACAACACCTCGATGCCCGGCACCACCACCGCTTCGTGGCCTGCATGCTCCAGGACCGCGCGGATCAAGCCCGCGTCACGCCCGGTAGGGGCGTGGATGAGTACGACCTCACCCAGGTGCGGCCGGGCGCTCCCCTCCTCCGAACGCATGGCCGTCACACCCCGGGAGCCGCATCCGACCGGCGGTGCAGCAACGTCTCGGCCGGGCCGACGTAGCGAGGCAGGCCGGTCAGCACGCCCTGGAAGGCCGCCAGCGGCTCCCCGAGCTGCACGCCTCCGGCGAGGATGCGGAACTCCCGGATGGTCTGCTCGTGCTCGCCGCTCCGCTTCTTGATCATCGAGACCGCCTGGCGCACGGCGCCGCCCGCCTCGAAGTACCGCATGAGCAGGATCGAGTCGGCCAGGTAGCTCACATCGGCCGCCTGGCCCGGCGCGTGGGCGAACGGCCCGTGCTGCGCCAGGGTCATGATGGAGGTGGCGCCCCGCTGAGTGAGGTAGCTGAACAGCTCGTGCAGGTGGATGACCAGCAACCGGTCCTCCGGCATTGCATTGAGGTACCCGCTCAGGCTGTCGATCACGACCAGTCCTACGCCGCTCTCCTCCACCGCGCGCACCACCATGTGCGCGAACTGCCCAGGCGACACTTCCGCGGGATCGATCTGCTGGATCATCAGGCGGCCGGCCGCGGCGTGCCCGGCCACATCCATGCGCAGGCCTTCGGCCCGGCTCATGAAGGTTCGAAGACGCTCGTCGAACAGATAGACCGCGACCCGCTCGCCCGCCTCCGCCGCGGCGACCGCGAATTGCGTGGCGAGCACTGACTTACCCACTCCGGCAGGGCCCACGAACAGCGTGCTGGAGCCGCGGTCCAGGCCCCCGCCGATCAGCCGGTCCATCCGGTCGTTGCCGCTCCGGAGCGGCGCACCGGCGGCGCGCGGGGGGTAGTCGGCGGCGGCCAGCCGCGGATAGACGTCGAACCCACCGGTGCGGATGACGCAATCGTGAAACCCGCCGCGATAGCGCTGCCCCCGCATCTTCGTAATGCGCAGGCGACGGCGCTCGGCACCGTACTCCAGGGCGAGCTGCTCCAGCAGAATCACACCGTGCGCGATGCTCGCGAACTGGAGGTCGTGATCGGCGCTCCGCATGTCGTCGAGCAGGAGGACCGAGCAGCCCCGGCCGAGGAAGAACTGCTTCAGCGCCAGTACCTGGCGGCGAAGGCGCAGCGGCTCCTGCGTGATGAGCCGCATCTCGGAGAGCGAGTCCAGCACCAGGCGCTGAGGGCGGAGTCGCTCCGCGGCCTCGTAGATGGCGCGCATGGTCTGACCGGTCTCGACCTCCGAGGGATGGAAGACGGTGTACTGGGTCTCGGGCTGGAGCACCTCGTCAGGCGGGGTGAGCTCGAGCACCTCGAGCCCATCCAGTGACCACCCGTGGCTGCGCGCGACCTTGTCCAGCTCGCTCCGGGTCTCGGCGAGCGTCACGTACAGCGTGGCCTCGCCGCGCGCGGCGCCCTCGAGAAGGAACTGCAGGGCGAGGGTCGTCTTGCCTGTGCCAGGGGCGCCCTCGATCAGGAAGACGTGGTGCGCCGGTAGACCTCCCCCGAGCACGTGGTCGAGTCCCTGGATCCCTGTCGGGAGGAGTTGGCCGGCTGCTGCTACAGTCGAGGCACCGCCACTCATGTCGTCTCCATGACATGTCCATCCTAATCCCGCGGCTCCGCCGGTGACCATGCCTGGAGCGCTCTCGCCTCCAGCCTCGGTCTGGGGTCAACCGGGTCGTACCGCTGATGTTGGCGTGTTAAGATAGGCACACAGATGGGAAGAACAGCCGTGAGATTCATCACGACTTCGTTGCGGTGAAAGATACGCCCGCAGCGCTGGTCGGGTGCCTGCTCGGTCAGGCACTGGGAGACGCCCTGGGTTTTGTCGTGGAGGCCCGGCCGCACGACGTGGCCCGGCGCTACGTGAGCGAGTACCTCCGCGCCGGCAGGGCGGGGGAGTTGGCCCACCCGCACTTCCCCTTCGGCCAGTACAGTGACGATACCCAGCTCGCGCGCGAGCTGCTGCTGAGCTTCGCAGACGCTGGTGGCTGGAGCCCCGACGCGTTCGCCCGGCGGGTGGCGGCGCTGTTCGCCGAGGGCAGGGACGTCGGAGCCGGTCCCGGTACCCGCGCGGCCGCCGCGCGCCTGCTCGGCGGCACCCACTGGAGCCTCTCCGGCACGCCGCCGCCCTATGCCGGCAACGGCAGCGCCATGCGAGCCGGGCCGCTCGGCGTGCTCTTCGCCGGGGACAGCCGAGCGCTGGCCACCGCGGCGCTCGAGCAGAGCCTCGTCACCCACCTCGATCCCCGCTGCGCGGCGGGGGCTCTGGCGGTCGCCGGCGCGGTCGCGGCGGCAGCCGATGCGGGACCGATCGGGCCGGACGAGTTTCTCGGTGGCGTCGCCGCCATGGCCGCCCACTCGGACGAGTCGGTGGCGAGCGCGATCCTTGGCCTGCGCCGGTGGGTGCGCCTGCCGTCCGAAGCGGCCGCGCGCCGGCTCCACGAGGAAGGTCTGGACCCCGCCTACGCGGACGAGTGGCAGGGCGTCTCGGCGTTCGTCACACCGAGCATCGTGTGGAGCCTCTACGCGTTTCTGCACGATCCCGACGACTATTGGGGCGCGGTGTGCACCGCGATCGAGGCCGGCGGAGACACCGATACCATGGCCGCCATCACCGGGGCGATTGCCGGCGCACGACTCGGTGCTCAGGCGCTGCCGTGGGACCTCGTCGCCCAGCTCACCGACCGGGGCCGGTGGGGAGCTGCTGAACTGGCCGACCTGGCGCACCGCGCGGCACTGCTGGTCCGAGGCTGAGCGCGCGGTTGTCGCGAACGGTCGATCACGCCGCTATGTTGTCTCCTTTCCGGCACCACCCCATCAGCGAGGCGAAGCTTACAGTGACCACCTCCGCGCGCTCGCCCGAGGCCGGCTACGCGCCGGTCGAGCGGGTCGACTCGATTTTCGGCATCGATGTCTTCTCCCGAAGCGTCATGCGACAGCGACTCCCGAAGGAGGTCTACCGCAGCCTCCTTCGCACGATCGACCTGGGCGAGCCGCTGGATCCCGCGGTGGCCGATGTCGTCGCCGCGTCCATGAAGGACTGGGCCATCGAGAACGGCGCGAGTCACTACACCCACTGGTTCCAGCCGCTCACGGGCCTCACCGCGGAGAAGCACGACTCTCTCGCGGCCCCCGATGGCAACGGCGGCGTGGTGTTCAACTTCTCCGGCTCGGAGCTGGTCCAGGGCGAGCCCGACGCCTCCAGCTTTCCGTCCGGAGGCATTCGGGCCACCTTCGAGGCACGGGGCTACACCGCCTGGGACGCCACCAGTCCCGCGTTCCTCATGCGCGGCGACAACAACGTCACCCTCTGCATCCCTACGGCATTCGTCTCCTGGACCGGCGAGGCGCTGGACACCAAGATCCCGCTCCTCCGCTCGGTGGAGGCGCTCTCGAAGCACGCGCTCCGGATCCTGAAGGTATTCGGCACCGACCAGGGCGTTTCCCGGGTGTACACCACCGTGGGCCCGGAGCAGGAGTACTTCCTGGTGGACCGCGAGCTGTATTTCGAGCGGCCCGACCTGCTCATCTGCGAGCGGACGCTCTACGGCGCCCGGCCGCCCAAGGGGCAGCAGCTCGAGGACCATTACTTCGGCACGATCCCGCCGCGGGTGCTGGCCTTCATGGCCGAGTCCGAGCGCGAGCTCTACCGCCTGGGCGTGCCGGTCAAGACACGGCACAACGAAGTGGCGCCCGGCCAGTACGAGATCGCGCCGCTGTTCGAGCCGAGCCATATCGCGAGCGATCACCAGATGATCATCATGGAGACGCTGAAACGGGTCGCGCCGCGGTTCGGCCTCCAGGCGCTGCTCCACGAGAAGCCGTTCGCGGGCGTGAACGGATCGGGCAAGCACAACAACTGGTCCATGTCCACCGACACGGGGGTCAATCTCCTCGATCCCCAGGACGAGACCCACACCAACATGCAGTTCCTGGTGTTCCTGGTGGCGACGATTCGGGCGGTGGACGTCCACGCCGATCTCCTCCGGGCCTCCATCGCCTCCGCAGCCAACGACCACCGGCTCGGCGCGAACGAGGCTCCCCCGGCGATCATCTCCGTGTTCCTCGGGAAGATGCTGACCGACATCCTGGAGCAGGTGGAGAAGGGGCTGCCTGAGCGCACTATCCGGGGCGGCACGCTGGACCTGGGCGCCAAGACGCTGCCCCAGCTGCCGCGGCACTCGGGCGACCGCAACCGCACCTCCCCGTTCGCCTTCACCGGCAACAAGTTCGAGTTCCGCGCGGTGGGCTCCAGCGCCAGCATCGCCTGGCCCAATACAGTCCTCAATACGATCGTGGCCGAGTCGCTCGACGAAATCGCCGGCGAGCTGGAAAAGGCGGTGGGCGCGAAGCCGACC
>DATABZ010000206.1:0-6726 GCA_036259315.1 Gemmatimonadales bacterium
CCCCAGGTCCTCGTTCAGCTTCGCTCGCGGGTCCGCGCCCAGCAGCTCCGCCACGGCTTGTCCCGCGCCACCCACCGGCGGGTTGTAGCAGAGGCGGAGATCGACCCGGGTTCCGTTGCCCTCCGGCCGGAATCGCACCACCCCGGCGTTCTCCAGCATCGAGCCCGGGCGACTGCGCCACGCGAGCACCTCGCCGGGCGTCTGCTCGGTGAGCACCGCATCCCACTCGATGGGGACACCGCCGGGACCCCTTACCACCCAGTGCGACCGCCCCCCGCCCAGGTCCCGCACTTCCCGCACGTTCGACATGAAGAGCGGGAAGTTCTCGTAATCGGTCCAGAACTCGTACACCCGCTGCACCGGCACGTCGATGAAAAGCGTCTTCTGGATGTCCACGGTGCGGCGCCGCTCCCGGCCCGCAGGTGCTTCCGGCGCCCGCGAGCCGCGCAGCTCGTTCCACACCATGCCGCTGCCGATGGTCTGGGCGGCAAGGCCCAGGGTCCCCCGCCGCGCGACGCCGAAGAGAGCGAGCGCGCCGCCGAGCAATGCCAGTGCGCGGTCGCCGCCCGTGCGGCCTCCCGTCGTGCCGAGCGTGGCGGACTCCAGGCCCTGGATGTCGCCCCGCCTCGACCCGTATCGGGCGACCGGCACCTCCAGCGGCCGCCTTCCGGTCAGGGCATGGCCGGCCGGGCCCTCGCTCAGCCGGTCCTCGATGCGGGCGCGCAGCCGCGCTCTCCGCCGCTCGCCGGATGCGGGATCGAGGAGGTACGCCATACCCGCACCGATCGCCATGCCGACCAGCAGTCCGCCCTTTCGCATGCTCACTCCTCGTGTTGGGAAGCGCTCCGCGATCCGGCCGGATGCGGAAATGCTGCCGATTTGTCCGAACCATTCCGTGAGCCCGCTCACACGCATCACCTGCATGCGCCCGGCGCGCGCGACGAACTGGCACGCGTCCTTGCGCGTGCTAGCTTACGCGATGCGCGCACCTTTCGAGGAGTCCGGCTCATGGGAGTGACCTTCGTATCGATCGGTCTCGTGGCGGGTATTCTCTCGGGGCTCTTCGGCGTCGGCGGCGGCATCGTCATCGTCCCGGCCCTGATCCTGTTCGCCCACTTTCACCTGAAGCTGGCGCTGGGCACCTCGCTCGGCGCGCTCCTGCTGCCGTTCGGCATCCTAGGGGTGTACACCTACTACCAGAACGGGAACCTCGACCTCAAGGCGTCTCTCCTGGTCGGGCTGGGCATCTTCTTCGGAGCCTGGGCGGGGGCGCGGCTCGCCCAAGTGATGCCCGCCGCTACGCTGCAGCGCGCGTTTGCGGTGTTCATGGTGATCGCCGCGGCGAGGCTCTGGCTCAGGGCCGGGGGTCACTGACATGACCGCTCCACGCGACGATTCGCCGACCTCCACGCTGACGCTCGCGAGCACCGCGTTCCGAGACGGCGAGCCGATGCCGATCCGGCATACCTGTGACGGCGAGGATCTGTCGCCGCCGCTCGCCTGGGCCGGGGTGCCGGTCGGCACCCGCACCTTCGCCCTCATCTGCGATGACCCCGACGCTCCCCGGAGGACGTGGGTCCATTGGCTTCTCTGGAACCTCCCGTCGGACGCGGTGGAGCTCGGCGAGGGCGTGCAGCCCAGGCCCGAGCTCCCCTCCGGGGCCCGTCAGGGACTCAACGACAGCGGTGACCTGGGGTATGGTGGCCCGTGCCCCCCGCCGGGCGCGCCGCACCGCTATTTCTTCCGGCTGCATGCGCTGGACACCTCGCTCAACCTTCCGCCGGGTGCGAACCGGCCGGAGCTCGAGCTGGCAATGGAAGGCCACGTGCTGGCACACGCGACCATCATGGGAACCTACGGACGGCAGAGTCGTTGATCCTGCCGCTCCGCGAACAGGAGGCGAACATGCACACGCACGACGCCGCGGCCCTGCTGGCCGCGATCACCCTGGCCGCCTGCGGTGGCCAGCCCCGCGGGCCCGGAGGTGCGGCGCTCGACCAGCCCACCGCCACCGCGAACCTGATCGACACCTCGGGAGCACGGGTCGGCGTGGCGACCTTCTCGGGCTCCGGGGAGAGCGCGCAGCTGGCGGTGAGCGTCAGCGGGCTCTCGCCGGGCGAGCATGGCATGCACATCCACGAGACCGGCGCGTGCACCCCGCCTAAGTTCGAGTCGGCGGGCGGCCACTTCAATCCGGGGTCCAACGAGCACGGCACGCTCAACCCGGAGGGACCCCACGCGGGCGACCTGCCCAACCTCGCGGTCGAGGCAGACGGCAGCGCGGACACGACCATCACGGTGCCTGGAACCCTGCTGGCGGACGGGCCGGCCACGATGCTCGGCACGGAGCAGCGCGCGCTGGTGATCCACGCGGATCCCGACGACATGAAGACCGACCCCAGCGGCAACTCGGGTGCCCGGGTCGTCTGCGGGGTGATCGAGCGGGGCTGATCCGGCCCCGCGCGGCCGGATGACGCTCCTTCGCCTGACGGAGCGCGGCCTCTACTGCGAGGCTGGCGGTTTCCACGTGGATCCCTGGGGTCCTGTGGACCGGGCGGTCGTCACCCATGCCCACGGTGACCACGTCGCATGGGGCTGCCGCGCCTATCTCACGTCGGCGGAGGGTGTCGGCGTGTTGCGGAGCCGCCTGCCGCCCGAAGCGCCGGTCGGCGGTCTCGGCTGGGGCTCGGCGACCTCCGTTGGAGGCGTGCGCGTCTCGCTCCACCCGGCCGGGCACATCCTCGGCTCCGCCCAGATCCGGCTCGAGCACGGCGGGGAGGTGTGGGTCGTCTCGGGCGACTACAAGACCGACCCCGACCCGACCACCACGGCGTTCGAGCCGGTGCGCTGCCACACCTTCGTCACCGAGTCGACGTTCGGCCTCCCGATCTACCGTTGGCCTTCGCAGCAGGAGGTCCTGGGCGACATCAACCGGTGGTGGCGCGCCAACCAGGTCTCCGGCAAGGCCAGCCTCCTGTACGGCTACGCGCTCGGCAAGGCACAGCGGCTCATCGCGGGGCTCGACCCCGCCATCGGTCCCATCTACACCCATGGCGCGGTGGAGCGCATGACCGCGGTCTACCGCACCGCCGGCGTGCCGCTGCCGCGGACGATCCACGCGGGGACGATGGACCGCCGCGCGGACTGGTCGCGGGCCATCATCGTCGCACCACCCTCCGCGGACGGCTCGGTCTGGACTCGCCGCTTCGGCGCGCAATCCACGGCATTCGCCTCGGGGTGGATGCTGGTGCGCGGCGCCCGCCGGCGCCGCTCGCTGGACCGCGGCTTTCCGCTCTCCGACCACGTGGACTGGCCCGCCCTGATGGCCGCCGTGGACGCCACCGGCGCCGAGCGGATCTGGGTGACGCACGGCTATACGGCGCCCGTAGTGCGCTGGCTGCGGGAGCGCGGACTCGATGCGCACGCGGTGCAGACCAGATTCGAGGGGGAGGTGGACGACGACGCGGCCGGTCATGAGGACGGGGCCGACGGGTGAAGGAGTTCGCCCGACTGTACACGGCGCTGGACGAGACCACGGCCACCGGCGAGAAGGTGGCGGCGCTCACCGCGTACTTCCGCAACGCGCCGGCGGCAGACGCGGCATGGGCAGTGCACTTTCTCATCGGCCGGCGGCCCAAGCGGGTAATCGCGGCGCCCAGGCTCGCCGCGTGGGCCGCCGATGCGGCCGGCATCCCGCAGTGGCTGTTCGAGGAGAGCCATGCTGCCGTGGGCGACCTCGCGGAGACGATCACCCTGCTGTTGCCCGAGGGCGGCGGCGCGGACGATCCGGGGCTGGCGCACTGGGTGGAGCAGCGCCTGCTCCCGCTCAAGGGACAGGACGAGTCGGTCCAGCGTGAGGAGATGCTGCGCGCCTGGCGCGAGCTCGACCGGCGCGAGCGCTTCGTGTGGAACAAGCTGATCACCGGTGCCTTCCGGGTGGGCGCCTCCGTGCGACTGGTGGAACGGGCGCTCTCACTCGCCACCGGTGTGCCGGAGGGAGCGATCGCGCATCGCCTGACGGGCGGGTGGGAACCGACGCCGGAGTTCTTCGCGCGGCTCTGCGCCGAGGACGTCCGCGACACCGACGTGAGCCGGCCCTACCCATTCTATCTGGCGTATCCGCTGGAGGGCCCGCCGGAGGCCCTGGGCGATCCGGCGCAATGGATCGCGGAGTGGAAATGGGACGGCATCCGGTCGCAGCTGATCCGGCGCGCCGGCAGGACCTTCCTCTGGTCGCGTGGGGACGAGCTCCTCAGCGGCAGGTTCCCCGAGGTGGAAGACGCGGCCGCGCTCCTTCCCGAGGGGACGGTGCTGGACGGCGAGCTCCTCCCCTGGGTGGACGGCCGCCCCCTCCCATTCGCCCGACTCCAGCGCCGCATCGGCCGCAAGGTGCTGAGCCGGAAGATTCTGGACGAGGTGCCCGTGGTGATGATCGCGTACGACCTGCTCGAGGCGGGCGGCGAGGACCTGCGCCCCCAGCCGCTGTCGGAACGGCGGCGGCGGCTCGGCGTGCTGCTGGCGGGCACCGCGTCCGCGGGACGGCTGGTCCTGTCGGAGGCGATCGACATCCCGAGCTGGAGCGCCGCCGCGGCCGCTCGGCACCGCGCCAGAGAAGCCGGCGCCGAGGGGCTCATGCTCAAGCGCCTCGCCGGCACGTACGGCGTCGGGCGGCGCAAAGGCGACTGGTGGAAGTGGAAGGTCGAGCCCTACGCCGTTGACGCCGTGCTGATGTACGCCCAGTCCGGCAGCGGTCGCCGCGCCGGGCTGTTCACCGACTACACCTTCGGGGTGTGGGACGGCGACCGCCTGGTGGCGTTCGCCAAGGCATACACCGGGCTCACCGACCAGGAGATCCGGAAGGTGGACGCCTTCGTGCGGCGGAACACCCTCGAGAAGCACGGGCCGGTCCGCGTAGTCCGTCCCGAGCTGGTGTTCGAGCTCGCGTTCGAGGGCATCCAGCCCTCACCGAGGCACAAGTCGGGCCTCGCCGTACGGTTCCCTCGGATCACGCGCTGGCGGACGGACAAGCGGCCCGAGGAGGCCGATTCCCTCGCGACCGTCCGCGGAATGCTCGACCCGTCCTGAGCGGGTCAGGCGTGATCCGCCACCGCGGTCACGCCGTGCTTCCGGGCGCAGTGGGCGCAGCAGTAGAACGTGCCGTTCGCCTCGATGCCGTGCCCGATGATCTTGCAATGGCAATGCTCGCAGATCGGGGCGAGCTTGTGGATCGCGCACTCGAAACTGTCGAACGTGTGGGTATGTCCCGCGGCGACGACCTGGAAGGCGAGATGGTAGTCGTTACCGCAGACTTCGCAGACGGCCATGGTGTCCTCCTCCGGGCGCTCCGGTGCGGCCCGTGTAGGAAGTTTACCTTCCAACATGCCGAACTTCATCTGCACGACCTGCGGCGTGCAATACGGCGAGTCGGACTCCCCGCCCGACTCCTGCGTGATCTGCTCCGAGGAACGGCAGTACATCGGCTGGCATGGCCAGCAGTGGACCACGCTCGACGACCTGCGCCGCGACCACAGGAGCCGGATCGAGCCGGAGGGGAGCGGCGTCACCGGCATCGGCATCGAGCCCTCCTTCGCGATTGGACAGCGGGCACTCCACCTGCGCACCGCGGGCGGAGGATTTCTGTGGGACTGCACCAGCCTGGTGGACGACGCGCTGGTCTCGCGGCTTCATAGGCTCGGCGGAGTTCGGACGATGGCGATCTCCCATCCCCACTTCTACGCCGCCATGGTCGATTGGAGCCGCGCACTGGGCGGCATCCAGGTCTACCTGCACGAGGCCGACCGGGCGTGGGTCATGCGGGAGGACCCGGCGATCGTCCATTGGGGCGGTGAGGCGCTGGAGGTGGAACCCGGCCTCACCCTCATCCACTGCGGCGGGCATTTCGCCGGCAGCACGGTGCTCCACTGGGCGGACGGCGCCGACGGGCTCGGGGCACTGTTCACCGGCGACACCGTCATGGTGGCGCAGGACCGCCGCACCGTCAGCTTCATGTACAGCTATCCCAATCTGATTCCTCTCGGCGCTGCGGCCGTGGAGCGGATCGTGGCCGCGCTGGAGCCTTTCGAGTTCGAGCAGATCTACGGCGGGTGGAGCGGGAAGAACGTGCGCGAGACCGGCAAGACCGCCGTCCGCTACTCGGCGCGGCGGTATCTCCGCGCCATCGGACACGGTGACCGACACTAGCGGGCGCCGGGGCGGCTCAGCGCTCGCGGTAGACCTGCGGCGAGCCCGGGCGGCACGGCGGCGCGAGGCGCGCCGGGCCGAGCCGGCGCCGGCACCGAAGGTCCGCCGCCGCCCGCCACGGGTGGTCGAATGCGCGAATCGCGAGCCGATCGATTGCGTGCGCGAGTGGTTCGCCCGGCACGAGTGGGAGCCGTTTCCGTTCCAGGAGGACGTGTGGTCGGCCTATCTCTCGGGAGAGAGCGGGCTCATCCATGCGGCGACCGGCACTGGAAAGACGTATGCCGCCTGGATGGGGCCGGTGCTCGAGTGGCTTCGTGATTATCCTGCCGCCCGACCTCGCCCTGCCGCGCCGCTCAGCGTGCTCTGGATCACCCCCCTCCGGGCCCTCGCGGGCGATACCGAGGCAGCCCTCCGCGCTCCGGTCGAGGACCTGGGCATCCCCTGGACGGTCGAGTCGCGCACCGGCGACACGCCGGCTCGGGTGCGTGCCCGTCAGCGCGAGCGCCTGCCGACCGCGCTGGTCAC
>DATABZ010000207.1:0-4554 GCA_036259315.1 Gemmatimonadales bacterium
GCATGCAGCTGCTGGTGAGCGTACGCGACGCGGTCGAGGCCGGGGCCGCACTGGTGGGCGGCGCGGACATCATCGACGCGAAGGAGCCGGCCCGTGGCTCGCTCGGTCCGGTCGGTGCGGACGTGTTCCGGAGCATCGCCGCGCGGGTGCCGGACTCGGTCCCGCTGAGCGCGGCGCTGGGCGACTTCACCGCCCGCGACGACGCTCGCGCCGCGGTGGCGGGCGCGGGCGTTCCTGCCCGCCGCGCGCCGGTCTACCTGAAGCTCGGGTTTGCCGGCGAGCGGTCGAAGGGCAAGGTGAGCCTGTTGCTCTCGGCCGCACAGGGAGGCCGGGCCATGGTTTCGGGCGCGCCGTTCCTGGTACCCGTCGCGTATGCCGATCACGAGTCCGCGGGTGCACCGGAACCGGAAGAGGTCCTGCGCTCCGCCATCGAGACCGGCGTCGGTGCCCTGCTGGTGGACACGTGGACGAAAGACGGCCGCCGGCTGCTCGATCACATCCCGTACGCGCGGGTGGCCGCGCTCTCCGAGGCGGCCCGCGGGGCTGGACTGGTGTTCGCGCTCGCCGGAAGCCTCGATGCCTCAGCCATCGAACGCGTGGCCGGACTCGCCGACGTGATCGGGGTCCGTGGGGCCGCCTGCCGGGGTGGTCGAGGGGGGATCGTCGATCCCGCGCGCGTGCGGGAGCTCCGAGCGCGCCTGGAGGATTGCCAGCCGGCGCGGTAGCCGGCCGGATGAGCACCTGCTCGCCACGGTGTCGCGACCATCGGCCGCCGGGACATGCGTCGATGGGCCTGCCGGCGATTGGCAGAACGCGAGGCATCGCCTGCCCACCGTCGCCTTCTCAGCGCGGCTAACTGCTTGCCAGCGAACGGGCTGAATCTCGGCGACATGGGGCATAGGTATTGCCCGGGGGAGGGATGCCCTAACCTCTGATCTCAATGATTCTGTCGCGCCACCCGGGGCCGCTGAGGAGCAGGTTCGGCCGCCGCCTTCTGCTCCTCTTCATCGGCTCCACCGTCCTCCCGACGGCCGTGGTGGCGACGCTCTCGTATCGCCAGGCCATCCAGTATCTCGTCGATCACAGCGAGACCAGTCTCCATCGGGCCAGCAAGGCGTTCGGCGCCGCGATCTTCGAGCGCCTCCTCATGCTGGACGCCACCCTCAAGACCATCGCGGCCAGCCCGACGCTCACGGCCGATTTTTCCGCCGGCCGCCGCTTCTCCGGCCTCGAGTTCGTCGGAGATGATGGGCGACGGCTGGAGATCGCGGGCAAGCTGAGCGAGCTGCCGCGGCTCGGCGCGCGCGACAGCGCCGACCTCGCCGACGGCCTCCCGCTCCTCACCGCGCGACATCGCGAAGGCGAGCCGACGCGCACCTACATGCTGCGGCGCGTAACCCGTGGCGGCAGCGGCGCGCGCCGGGTCGAGGGCCTGCTCGTGGGGGAGATCAACGCCGACTACCTCTGGGCGACCTTCGACCAGAGTCTGATCTCCGCCGGAACGATCCTCACGGTCGAGGACGACAGCGGCCACGTGCTCATGAGCTCGGTCGCGGGCCTGCGATCCACGTTTCAGACGCTGGGGCTCGACGCCCGGCCCGACGCCGACTCCCTGGCTCGCCTCGACCACGAGGCCTACGTCTCCGCCGAGTGGCCGATCCTGCTCGACGAGGTGTTCTCCGCCCCGACCTGGACACTCGTGCTCGGCCATTCCCGGCGCCACGTGCTGGGTCCGGTGTCCCGCTTCACCGACGCGCTGCTGATCGTAGTGCTCGTATCCACCGGGGTGGTGCTCATCCTGAGTGTGCACCGCATCCAGCGGAGCCTCGCTCCCCTGCGGGAGCTTCAGGAGGGCACCCGGCGGATTGCGGGCCGGGATTTCGGCAGCCGGGTCGCGATACGCAGTCGCGACGAGTTCGAAGAGCTCGGGGCCTCGTTCAACGCGATGGCCTCGCAGCTGGACCGCCAGTTCCAGGCGCTGGCCACGGCCGCGGAGATCGATCGCGCGGTGCTCTCGGCCACGAACGCGGGGGAGATCGTGGACACGCTGCTCGCTCGCCTGCCCGACGTGTATCCCTGTGCGGCGGTCAGCGTGACGCTGATGACCCCCGACGGTGCCAAGGCACTGCCCACTTGGGTGCACGACTTCGCCCGCGGACGTCGCGCCCAGGTGCGGGTGGACCTCCGCTCCGACGACGTGCAGGAGCTCCTCGACAAGGCCCATGCGAGCGTCGTTCCAGCGGCCGGAGTGGGGCCGCTCCCGCCGTACCTGGCTCCGCTCGCAGACGTCGAACGGGAGGCGTTCTTCGTTCTTCCGCTTCGCTTCCAGCATCAGCTCGTCGGCGTGATCGCGCTGGCCGAGCGCCCGGGCGAGACGCCCGACGCGGACGCCAGGCTACAGGTTGGCCGGCTCGCGGACCAGGCCGCGGTGGCCCTGGCGAACGCCGGGATGCTGGAGCAGGTCCGCACCCTCGCCTACTACGACAGCCTCACCGGTCTGCCCAACCGGCTCTCCTACAAGGAGCGCCTGGCGGCCGCCCTGGAGGAGGCGAACCGGACCGGCGCTCTGGTCGCGGCCTTCTTCATCGACCTGGACCACTTCAGCCGGATCAACGACACGCTGGGCCACGAGGCGGGAGATCATCTCCTGCAGCAGGTGGCGGCCCGGCTCCGCGCCTCCTGCCGTGAGCGCGAGGACGAGGTCGCACGGGCGCGCGAAGCGGTGGACCCGGAGGTCGCGCGCCTGGGTGGAGACGAGTTCACCATCATCATGCCCGGTCTCGAGGACCCCGATGACGCGAGCAAGCTGGCGCGCCGGATCCTCTCGAGCCTGGCGCACCCCTTCCGCCTGGCGGGGCGGGAGATCTTCGTGAACGGCAGCATCGGTATCGCGGTCTATCCCTACGACGGGAAAGACATCGAGACCCTGCTGATGCATGCGGACACGGCCATGTACAAGGCGAAGGAGCAGGGCGGGAACAGCTACCAGTCGTACTCGCGCTCCATGAACGCCACCGCCCTGCAGCGGCTCACGCTGGAGAACTCGCTGCGGCGCGCGCTGGAGCGGGAGGAGTTCGAGGTCCACTATCAGCCCATCGTGGACGCCCGCGCGGGCGCGCCGGTGGCCCTCGAGGCGCTGGTCCGCTGGCGTCACCCCGACCTCGGCCTGCTGCTGCCCTCGGAGTTCATCGGGCTGGCCGAGGAGAACGGCTCGATCGTGCCGCTGGGAGAGTGGGTGATCCGCCGGGCGTGCCTGCAGAACCTCGAGTGGCAGCGGCTGGGACTCGGTCCGATCCGGATGGACGTCAACCTGTCGAGTCGGCAGCTCACCCGCTCGATGATCGACAGCGTGGGACGCATCCTGCGCGAGACCGGTCTGGAGTCACGCTGGCTGGGCCTGGAGCTGACCGAGTCCGTGCTGGTGAACCACCAGAAGGAAGGCTCCGACATCCTCCACGCGCTGCGCGCCATGGGTCTGCACTTGTCGGTGGACGACTTCGGGACCGGCTACTCGTCGTTCAGCTACCTGAAGCACTTTCCGCTGGACACCCTCAAGATCGATCGCGCCTTCATCCGGGATATCACCATCGACCCCGACGATGCGGCCATCTCCACCGCCATCATCGCGCTGGGCCACGCGCTGGGTCTTACGGTCACGGCGGAAGGCGTGGAGACCGAGGACCAGGTCGCCCTGCTGCGGGAGCAGGGCTGCGACGACATCCAGGGCTACTTCTTCAGCCGGCCGCTACCGGCTGATCAGATGGGGGACCTGCTGCGGGAAAGGCGGAGCGTCGGGCGGCCGACCCGGCGGAGCGGACGGCGCTCCGGAAACGCCACCGTACGGAGCGTCACGCTGAGTCCGGCGAAGGAGGCATAGCGGCCACGAACCGTTGCCACCCGACCACGGTCACCTCCAACCCCGCCGGCACGACCATCGCGAAACAGGGATCCACGCCTTCGTTGCCCACCTCGCCCGGCTTCACCAACACGAGCCGCTCGGCGTCGAGCGCGCCCGCGACGAAGGCGGCCACGCTGTCGCTGGTGGCGTCCCACGTGTGAGGCAGCGGGTCGGCCGCGCGGAGCCATCGGGAGGGCGCCAGCACGGCGACCGCCCTCGCCCCGAGCACGCCGGCGAGCGCGCCTGATTCCTCCACCAGCCGGCCGCCCTCGATCCGCTCCACCAGGACGTGGGCGTACTGGTCCATCGCCAGGACCGCCATCCAGTGCGCCGTGTCGTCCGACAGGCCGAGCCGGCCGTCCAGCGCCCGCACCGCATCCGCGAGCGGTCCGCCGCCCGGCACGACTACCGTCGGCCCCTGCCGGCCGAGGGCGGCTGCCGTCGCGCACACCTGCTCCAGCGCGCCGGGTACCGCAAGCAGCCCGCCGCCGATCTTGATCACCGTCGGTCTCATGCGCGCACGGTGCTCTCGGCGAGGAGCCAGGCGACCGCCGCCGCCGGCGCGGTCCTCGACGCGTCGCCGATCCGCTCGGCGAGCGGGATCACGTCCAGCGTCATGCGCCGCGCCGCCTCGACCGCGATGAAGTCGCCCAACC
>DATABZ010000208.1:0-21692 GCA_036259315.1 Gemmatimonadales bacterium
CGCGCCTGCCCAGCGTCTCCTAGACATGCCGACCCGACTCGCTCTGGCGCTCCTCGCCACCCTCGCTGCCGCCGCACCGGCCCAGCAGTCACCGCTGGGCTACGCGATCGACCTCAACGACCGGGCAGACGACCGGTTCAAGGTCACCGCCTGGGTGGGTGGGCTCACCGATGCCAACGCCGTCTACCAATTCGCCGCCACCGCGCCCGGAACCTACCAGGTGATGGACATCGGGCGATTCGTGCGGAGCTTCGAGGCGTACGACGCCGCTGGTCGGCCCCTGCCCGTGCAGCGAGTCTCGGTGAACCAGTGGAAGCTGAGCGACCCGGAGCGGGTGCGGACCCTGCGGTACAGCATCGCGGAGACCTGGGACACGCCGGTGGACCGGCACGAGGTCTACCCGATGTGCGGCACCTCCATCGAGCGCGATCACGTGCTGATCAACCCGCACGCCGTAATCGGCTACCCGACAGGCATGCAGGCCAGGCCGATCCGGCTTCGGATCGCCTATCCCGCCGCCTGGAAGGTGGGCACCGCGCTCGAGCGCGACCGGTCCGGTGCCTGGGTGGCCGAGGACTTCGACCATCTGGTGGACTCGCCCATTCTGCTGGGCCGGCTGAGCGAGGCGCGGACCCGGGTCACCGGAGTGCCGGTCGAGATCTACACCTACTCGCGCACCGGCAAGATCGAGTCGTCGCAGCTGCTGGGCGCCATGGACGGGATGCTCCAGGCCGCGGGCCGGTTTCTGGGCAAGCTGCCGGTGAACCGCTACACCTTTCTCTACCACTTCGACGAGCGCCCCGCAGGCGCCTGGGAGCACTCGCTCAGCTCGGAATACGTGCTCCAGGAGAGCGAGTACACCGACTCGGTGGGTCGCTACGTCACCGACATCGCCGCCCACGAGTTCTTCCACATCGTCACGCCGCTCAACATCCACAGCGAGATCATCGAGCACTTCAACTTCGTGACCCCCGTGCCCTCCCGGCACCTCTGGCTCTACGAGGGCACCACCGAGTGGGCCGCCCACGCGATGCAGCTCCGCTCCGGACTCAAGAGCGTGGACCAGTACCTCGACGGGGTGATCCGGAAGATGCAGATCGACCGGACGCGTTTCGACTCGACCTGGAGCCTTCGCGAGCTGGCCATGGCATCGTACAGCGACTCGGGCCAGGCGCAGTACGTCAACATCTACATGCGCGGAGCGCTCACCGCGGGGCTCCTCGACATCCGCCTGCTGGAGCTCTCGGAAGGCCGGCGCGGGCTCCAGGATCTGATCGCGGATCTGACCCGGAAGTTCGGGAAGCAGCGTGCCTTTCCGGAATCCACCTTCGTCGACACCTTGGTGGCGATGACCCACCCGGAGGTCCGGCACTTCTTCGATCAGTACGTCTGGGAGTCGGAGCGGCTGCCGATCGCCGAGTACTACCGGAAGCTGGGCATCCGGCTGGTGGAGGACCCGGACGGGACGCCCGTCCGGTTCGAGGTGGATTCCGCCCCCACCCCGGCTCAGCGGGTTCTCCGGGAGGCGTGGCTGGGCCGGAAGCCGCGGCCGGCGAGCTGAGCGGCGGACCGCCCGGATCGGGTGTATAGTATCGGGAGGATCCTGACCGAGGAGAAACCCATGCGCACCCCCATCCTGTCACTCGCCGCCGTGCTCGCGCTGTCGCTCTTCGCCTCTCCCGCCGCCGCCCAGGTCGCCGCGCCGGTGGGCCTCGCCCCGTTCCCTCAGCCTGTCGGCCTCTACATCAGCGGCGTCGAGGAGAGTGGCCGCTACCTGACCCTGGAGGACGGCTCCCTGTGGGAGGTCGAGATCTCGGACCGCGCCACGACCGCCTCGTGGCAGCCGGACGACTTCGTGAACGTCAGCTGGATTGCGGCGCCGAGGGAAGACTTCGCGTACCTACTGAGCCGGGTGGGCGACCGGGAGCAGCGGGCCGCCGTGCGGCTGGCCGGCCGCCGGCCGGGGCCGGACGGCAGCGAGCCGCTGGATCAGGAGTAGTAGCGCCGCAGGTAGGCCGCCAGGCCGTCCAGGTCGGGAAAGAGCCGCCGCTCGTCCACGCTCACCAGGTCGAGCTGGTCGCGCAGGCGGCCCACCTCCCGGCGGGGAATCACGAATCGCGTCAGTGCCGAGCTGAGATCGTTGGCCTGCAGGAACGCATCGAAGGAGCGCCGGTTGTCCGAGCAGAGCGTGAACGTGGCCGCCTGGGTCGCGATGCGCGCGTCGAGCGAGGGCGGCTCGATCATGCAGGCGAACTCGTGTTGGTCGCTGCGTGGGCCGAAGAGCGCCCAGGGTGTGAACGCCCGCTCCTGTCCGAAGATCCCCTCCAGATCCTGAATCAGCAGCGCGCGCTCGGGCATCCGGAAGTGCCGGTGCACGGCCTTCCAGTCGAGTCGCCAGACGGCCCGGTCGGTGTCGCGGTCCGTCTCCACGGTGGCGAAGTGTGCCGCCACCATCGGTGAGTAGGTCCAGTCGAGCAGCCGGGTCGGCAGACCGTGGTGCTGCGCGGCGATCAGCACCTCCCACTCGTTGACCGGCGACACCGCGAAGAACGGCCGCGAGTACCGGATGAAATTTCGGAGGATGTGCTCCTCGAGGTCCGCTTTGCTGTGCGGAGGGCGCACGCCGCCGAGGGTATCGAGGCTGGTGAGGAGCGGCCACTCGGCACTGGCGGCGCCGCGGTACACGCCGCTGTCGCGGCGCCGGCCGGTCTCGGGATCCGGGCTGGCGGGGGTGACCTTCGCGATCAGGTCGGCGAGGCTGTCGATCGTGACGGTGTTCACCGGCATGGCATTCGGCTTCCTGTGACCTGCGCCCTAGCCGGGGCTTCCCGCCCGGGCGAACGTGCCCGGAACGGCGAGGGCTCGAGGTGGTGACGATGGCGGTTCGAGAGGCGCGGCTCCGGCCCGAGTGGGCGGATCTCTACCCGGATATTCGGCCGGACGTGTGGTACGTCGCGGCGGAGCTGGTGCCGCACGTGCTCCGTCACCGGCTCCGGGGCGAGCAGAGGTGGGAGTTCACTCGCCGCATCCTGGTCGACGAGCATTTCGAGTTCCGCGGCGGCCGACCGAGGGACTCGACGTGGGCCGGCGTGCTCTCGCGTGTCGAGGACGCGTGAGACTCAAGTAGGACGTCCGCCGAACGTCGCGCAAGGGCGCCAGCCAGGCGATCTTTGCCGCATGTCACGGCTCGACCTCGCCGCCCTGCGCCAACGACTGCCTCCCGCTCCGCTCACCCGCTTCGCTCCCAGTCCAACCGGCTTTCTCCACCTCGGCCATGTGGCGAACGCCGTCTGGGTCTGGGGCATCGCCCGAGCCTTGGGCGGACGGGTGTTGCTGCGGGTGGAGGACCACGACCGCGGCCGCTCTCGTCCCGAGTACGAGCGGGCCGCGATCGAGGATCTGGACTGGCTGGGCCTCACCCCTGACATCGGGGACCCGGGCGGGCTGGGCCGGGACGCCTCGCCCTACCGGCAGAGCGACTGCGGCGAGACCTATGCCGCGGCCCTCGAGCAGCTGAGCCGAGCTGCACAGGTGTACGCCTGCGAGTGCTCCCGAAGGGAGATCGCGGCCGAAGCCGGAGACCCGTTGAACGAGGAGACCCGGTATCCCGGGCGCTGCCGGGACCGGGGGCTCGCGCCGGCGGAAGGGCGCGGCATTCGAGTCGTCATGAGCGAGGGCCAGGAGACGTTCACCGACGCGCGGCTCGGCCGGGTGACCCAGACCCCCGCGCAGCAGTGCGGCGATCTGCTGTTGCGGGACCGGCTGGGGAACTGGACGTATCAGTACGCGGTCGTGGTGGACGACATGAGGCAGGGTGTGGATCTGGTGGTCCGCGGGGAAGATCTCCTGTCGTCCACCGGCCGGCAGATTCGCCTGGCCCGCCTGCTCGGCCGGGAGCGCCCGCCCGTGTTTCTCCACCATCCGCTCATCCGGAAGTCCGGCGGTGCCAAGCTCAGCAAGTCGAGCGGCGATACCGGGGTCAGGGACCTTCGTGCGGCGGGAGCGACGCCCGAGGCGGTGCTGGGGGAAGCGGCCTGGCGCACGGGGCTACTCGAGCGACCCGTGCCCCTGGTGGCGGCGGACCTCGGTGTGCTCTTCTCCGACCAGTGACGGTCCGGCACGGCAACGCGGCTCGACCGATCATCGCACCACGGCGCTCGACACGGCGCACGAGGACGCTCCGCTACCGCGCTCGGCTCCCGGGCGCGCCGCTTACCGTTCCCTTGAAAATGCCGCTCCGAATCCTGGTCGCCTTCTCGCTGGCGTTCGGGTCCACGTCGAGTCGGGTCTCGACCCTGGTGATCAGTCGGACGACGCCGTTCAGGGTGAGCGTGTCCGCTCCTCGGCGCACCCGGATCGACAGGCTGTCCCCCTCGCTCATCCCGAATCGCTCGCGGAACGCTGCGGCGAAGCCCGGGTCCATGATCTCGACATCGCCGAGGGCGATGAGTTGGTCACCCTCCTTCACGCCGGCCGCTTCGGCAACTCCGCCGGGCAGCACCCGCTCCACCAGGATCCCGCCGGCGCTGTCCTGGATGGTGGCCAGCCCCACCTGCGGCTCGCGGAGCGTGTCCGAGACCATTCGGAGCCCCGCGCGAGGTAGAATCTCTTCCCAGGGGAACGGCTCCCGCCCGTCGATGTAGCGGGCGTTGAACTCGTCGAACGATCGGCCGCCGGCCGCGCGGCTCACCGCGGCCCACCAGTCGGCTCCGGTGAATCCGCGCCCCTTCTTGTAGGTGGCCTGGTAGAGTTCGCGCAGCACGTGGTCCAGCGAGCGGCGGTTGTCGCTTCCGTCGCGGATCAGCACGTCCAGCATGAAGCCGGCGAGCGAACCCTTCGGGTAGTACTGGTAATGGCTCCCGTCCACCGGCTGGATCCAGGTGGAGAGGGAGGCATCCTCCAGCGCGGCCACGGGCTCCGCCGCCACCCGCTCCATTTTCTCGCCGGTGAGCCCGAGGAAGCCGGCCGAGTCCACCACGCCGCCACGCACGAGGGCGAGATCGGCGTAGTAGTCGGTGATGCCCTCGCTGACCCAGAGCCAGGGTGTCGGCTGCGGCCGCGCGTACACGTAGGGCCAGAGGTCCGCGGGCCGGAGCCGCTTCACGTTCCAGGCGTGGAAGATCTCGTGATCGGTGATCGAGGCGAGGAGCGGGTTTCCGATGAAGCCGGGGTTGTAGATCCCGATGTGGGAGTTGGCGTGCTCGAGGGCGCTCCCCCCGCCCACCTCGCGGGTGAACACGAGCAGGGTGGTGTAGGTCCGCCAGGGGGTCTCCTGGAACACGGCGGCCATCGGCGGCACCGTCCTGGCGATCTGGTCCCACAGCAGCGACCGGCCCGGCCCGCTCATCGCGCCGGCGGGATAGGTCGCAAGCCGGTTCCAGCGGCCGTCCACCTGCATGCTGTCCAGGTCGAAGCGGCCGATGAACATCGGCTTGTCTACCAGGTCGTGGTAGTTCGTCTCGCGGTAGGACCCTGCGCCACCCGCGGACTGCATGCCGGTGGCAACCTGCCACCCCGGCTGCGTCTTCACCGTCACCGTCGCCGGGAAGTCGAAGCCCCGTCCCTCCGGGTACGGGAAGATGTTGGTCCCGTTCACGAAGGCGAAGTCCGGCCGGCTCCACGCCGCCGCATTGTCGAGCACGGCGGCTCGGTAGTCGAAGCGCACGGTGACCGTGCGCGCGCCGGCAGGGTCGATTCGCCAGGTGTCGTGATCCAGCTTGTCCCAGTCGAGGGCCTTTCCGCCCGCGACCGCGGAGAAGTCGGTCACGAAGCGGGCGAAGTTGGCGATCTCGTACGACCCCGGGGTCCACGTCGGAAACGAGAGCAGCATGGGACCGGGTCCGCGAACGTCCGCGGTCAGGGAGACCTCGAGCGCGCGCCGGGCCGCGGAAGCCGAGTCGAAGGTCACCTCGTACCGCAGGTTGGCGACAGGCGCCGAGACACCCGGCGCAGCGCGCGGCGTCTGAGCCGCCAGCGGGAACGTGGCGCTAATTGCGAACAGCAGACCGGGCAAGAACTTGGGGCGCATACCAGGGCCTCGTGCAAGGCTGGGTGGGCGGTCGCGGTGCGGCAGCCGCGCCGGTGCGTGGCGCCGGTTCACGGAGGTACGGACCGGTCTCGCGGCCGTGAAGGGTGGACCTGGTGCCGGGTGGATACAAGGGGCAAGGGGCTGGTAAATTGGCGGCATCTCCCACCTCGGAAACTCACCCCATGGCAGGTAACGAACCGCGTCGCAGAGTGGCGCTGCACACCAAGATCCTGCTCGCGCTAGTGCTCGGCGCGGCGGCCGGCGTGGCCAGCAACATCTACGCGGGCGATTCGGCGACGCTGAGCTGGGTGACCGACAACGTGGCACAGCCGGTGGGTCAGATCTTCCTGCGGCTGCTCTTCATGGTGGTCGTGCCGCTGGTCTTCGCCTCGGTCACCCTCGGGGTGGCCTCCCTGGGCGATCTCCGCCGCATCGGAAGGGTCGGCACCAAGACCCTGCTCATCTTCCTCGCGACGACGGCGGTGGCAGTCGTCGTGGGCCTGCTGCTGGTGAACCTGATCCGGCCCGGCGAGTCGCTGGACCCGGCAATCCGCACGGCGCTCATGGCCGAGTACTCGTCGGAGGCCGGCGAGAAGGTGGTGCTCTCCGAGGAGAACCGGTTCGGCATCAACACCCTGGTCAACATCGTCCCGCGCAACCCGGTGGCCGCGGCCGCCAACGGGGACATGCTCGGCCTCATCTTCTTCAGTCTGATCTTCGGGATTGCCCTGACGCTGATCGCGAAGGAGTCCGCCGCGCCGGTCATGCGGGTCCTCGAGGGCGTGGCTCAGGCGGTGATGGTGATCATCGGCTTCGCGATGCGCCTCGCCCCGCTCGGCGTGGCCGGGCTCATCTTCTCGGTGACGGCGAAGTTCGGCTTCGACATCCTCAAGTCGCTCGGCCTCTACGTCGTCACGGTGCTCCTCGCCCTCGCGCTGCACCAGTTCGGGGTGCTCGGGGCCATCGCGCGGTTCGTCGCTGGCATCGACATTCGCTCGTTCTACTCCCGGGCCAAAGCCCTCATGATCACGGCGTTCTCGACGTCCAGCTCCAACGCCACCCTGCCGACGACCATCCGCACCGCGGAAGAGAACTTCGGCGTGCCGCGAGAGATCGCCGGGTTCGTCCTCCCGCTGGGTGCGACCATGAACATGAACGGCACCGCCATGTTCGAAGGCGTGACCGTGCTCTTCCTGGCGCAGGTGTTCGGCGTGCAGCTGGACCTGTTCACCCAGCTGATCGTGATCATCATGTGCGTCATCACGGCGGTCGGCGTCGCCGGGGTGCCGAGCGGCTCGATTCCCCTGCTGGTGATGGTGCTGGGGATGGTGGGAGTGCCGGGGGAGGGCATTGCGCTGATTCTGGGGGTGGACCGCATCCTGGACATGGCCCGGACCGTGCCCAACGTGACCGCCGACCTGCTCACGTCGCTCCTGGTGGCGAAGAGCGAGCGCCTGCCCCTTGTGGTCCCCGCCCGCCAGGAGAACGCCGCCTGACACCCGGCCCGGGACTCCTCAGCCCGAGCCGACCGCCAGCGCTCCGGCCTTCGCCTCGATGCCGCCGAGCAGCGACCGGTAGGAAGCGGCGAACTTCGCGACCCCGTCCTCTTCCAGCTCCCGGGTGACCGCCGCGAGGTCGATGCCGGCGGCGGCCAGCGCCTTCAGCTCCGCCGGCGCGGTGGCGATGCTCTCGCGGATTCGGACGGCGGGGCTGCCGTGATCGCGATAGGCCGCGAAGGTCTCGGGGGGCAGGGTGTTCACCGTGCGGGGAGCGACCAGGGCCTCGACGTAGTAGGTGTCGGAGTACCGCGGGTCCTTGGTGCTGGTGGAGGCCCAGAGCGGCCGCTGCGGCCGCGCCCCGGCCTTCGCGAGCCGGTCCCACCGAGGGGTGCCGAGCGACCACTCGAAGAGCTGGTACGCCGAGGCCGCGTTGGCGATCGCGATCCGGCCTCGGAGCGGTGAGGGGACGCCGGGCGACGCACGGTCGAGCAGGGCGTCCACCTTGCCGTCGACCCGGCTCACGAAGAAGCTCGCGACGGAAGCCACCGGTGCCAGCGGCAGCCCGGCCTCCAGCCTCCGCTCCATACCCGTCAGCCAGGCCTCGATCACGGCGGCGTAGCGCTCGACGGAGAACAGCAGGGTGACGTTCACGCTGATCCCGTCGGCGATGCACCGGGTGATCGCCGGGAGGCCGGCCTCGGTACCCGGGATTTTGATCATGGCATTGGGCCGCTCCAGCGCCTGCCAGAGCCGCTGCGCCTCGTGAATCGTGGCCGCGGTGTCGTTCGCCAGCTCGGGCGACACCTCGAGCGAGACCTGACCGTCGAGACCGCCCGTGCGGCGGTGCAGGTCGGCGAAGACGTCACAGGCGGCCCGGACGTCCGCGACCGCGAGCGCTTCGAAGATCTCGGCGACGGTCCGCCCCTCCTGTCCCAGGCGGCGGATGTCCTCGTCGTACGAGCCGCTGCCCGAGACCGCTTTCTCGAAGATGGTCGGGTTCGAGGTCATGCCCCGGAGGCCGTCCTCCCTGATCAGCCGCGCCAGCTCGCCGGAGGCGACGAGGTCGCGGGTGATGTAGTCGTACCAGGGGCTCTGCCCCAGCTCACCGAGTCGTACCAGCGGGTTCACGGTGCCTCGCTCCTTCCGGGGGCGTGACGGCGCGCCAACAGCTGGCGGACCATCTCCGCGGCGCGCTCCGGGGTGAACTTGAACTCCTGGAAGAGCCGGTCGCCCGGTGCCGAGGCGCCGAACCCCTCCATGGCGAGCATCGCGCCGTCCTGACCGACCCAACGCTCCCACCCGAAGGGCGACGCCGCCTCGATGCCGAGGCGCACCCGGACGCTGGGCGGCAGGACCTCGTTCCGATAGGCCTCCGGCTGCTCCTCGAACAGCTCCCACGAAGGCATGGACACGACGCGCACCCGCACCCGGTCCGTCTGAAGCAGCCGCGCCGCGGCCACCGCCACGTGCAGCTCGGAACCGGTGGCGATGAGGATCGCCTGCGGTGCGCCGCCCGGCGCGTCCAGCAGGGTGTAGGCGCCGCGGCTGACGCCCTCGGCTGATCCCAGGGGCGGACGCTCGAGCACCGGGAGCTTCTGGCGCGAGAGCACGAGCAGCGTGGGGCCGGTGTGCCGCACCATGGCCGCCCGCCACGCCTCGACCGTCTCGGCGGCGTCCGCCGGCCGGATCACGACCAGGTTCGGTATGGCCCGCAGCATGGCCAGATGCTCGACCGGCTGGTGAGTCGGCCCGTCCTCACCCACGCCGATGGAGTCATGGGTGCCGATGTAGATGACGGGGAGCCGCATGATCGCCGAGAGGCGGATCGCCGGCTTCATGTAGTCGGAGAAGACGAGGAAGGTGCTGCCGAACGGCCGCAGCCCACCGTGCGCGGCCATGCCGTTCAGGATGGCGGCCATGCCGTGCTCGCGCACGCCCCAGTGGAACTGCCGTCCCGAGGACATGGGGCCGAAGCTCCCGCCCTGCTTCAGTGTGGTGCCGGTGCTGCCGCCCAGGTCGGCGGAGCCGCCGACCAGGTCGGGCACCGAGGCGGCGATCGCCTGAAGCGCGAGCCCCGACGCCTGCCGGGTGGCGAGCGGTCCCCCGCCCGCCGTGAGGCTCGGCAGGCCACGGTCCCACCCCTCCGGCAGATCGCCCGCCAGCCACCGCTGGAGCTCGGCCGCGAGCTCCCGGTGGTCCGCCGCGTACGCGCTCCAGCGCTCCTCCCACTCGGACTGCAGCGCGGCGCCCCGCTCGAGCGCGGTGCGCCAGTGGGCCAGCGCATCCTCCGGCAGGAAGAATGCAGGCTCGGGAGGCCAACCCATGATCTCCTTCGTCCGCCGCACTTCCTCCGCGCCCAGTGGGGCACCGTGCGCCTCCGGCGAGTTCCGCTTGGTCGGCGCGGGATCGGCGATGTAGGTCCGCAGGATCACCAGCGTGGGGCGGCTGGTCTCCGCCCGGGCGGCCTCGAGCGCCGCGTCGATGCCGGCGAGGTCGTTTCCGTCACCCACCCGGACCACATGCCAGCCGTAGGCCTCGAACCGCCGCTGCACGTCTTCGGAGAAGGTGAGGGCGGTGTCACCGTCGATGGTGATGTGGTTGTCGTCGTAGATCACCGCGAGCTTGCCGAGCCGGAGGTGCCCGGCCAAGGACGCTGCCTCGCTCGCGACCCCCTCCATGAGATCGCCGTCGCTGGCGAAGACCCACACCCGGTGGTCCACCACGCGATGCTCCGGCCGGTTAAAATGCTCCGCGAGGAGCCGTTCGGCGATCGCCATGCCGACTGCGTTCGCGAAGCCCTGGCCCAGCGGCCCGGTGGTGGTCTCGACGCCCGGCGTGTGGCCGCGCTCCGGATGGCCCGGCGTCCGCGAGCCCCACTGCCGGAAGGCCCGGATCTCCTCCAGCGACAGGTCGTACCCGCTGAGGTGGAGCAGGGCGTACAGGAGCATGGAAGCGTGCCCGCAGGAGAGCACGAAGCGATCACGGTCGGGCCAGTCGGGGTCGGCGGGATTGTGCCGGAGGAACCGGTTCCAGAGGACGTACGCGGCCGGTGCGAGCGCCATCGGCGTTCCGGGGTGGCCGGACTGGGCCGCCTCGACGGCGTCCATGGCCAACGCTCGGATCGCGTTGATGCTGCGCCAGGTCAGCTCGGCGTCGGCTGTGTCGGAGTCGCGGAGGGAGAGGCCGCCTTGGGAGCGCGAGGTCCGGGTTCGTGTGCTCTCGGGGGTCAGACCTGGGCTCCTTGGCTGCGAGTGAGCCGGGGAAGGGGAAGGGACGGCGGAAAGCTAACCGCGGGACAGGCGGTCGGGCACCGGGCAGCACGGTTCGCCGCCCGATCCTGCGGGCGGGCGGCGCCATCAATAGGTCGAGCGCGGGAGGTCAGCGGCCGCTCTATCCGGTTCGCCGCTGGCCGCGCTCGTCCACCGAGTACCGGCCCGGACCCGCGAGCGCCAGCGCGAGGGCCATCGCAAGCAGGGCGAGCGGCCACTCGAAGCCGCCTTTGTCGACCGCGAAGCCGTTCTTCGCGTGCACGAAGGTGATCGCGCCGAGCATGTCGATCGCGATCAACAGGCCCGCGATATCGGTAAACACACCGAGCAGGAGCAGCAGCCCGCCGCCGACCTCCGCGACCGTCGCGAAGACGGCGGCCAGCGCGGGGAGCGGAATGCCCATCCCGGTGAAGCCCTGGATCGTCCCCCCCAGGTTCGTCAGCTTGGGCCAGCCGTGATACAGCATGATGATGCCGAGCACGACGCGCAGGATGAGCAGCGCGGCGTCGAGATTGTACGGCAGCAGGCGACGCATGCGTGGCTCCTTTTCCGGAAGTGGTACAGTGGGCCCCGTTTCAGTCCCGTATGTTGATCGGACGCCGGTCTCCGCGCCAGCGGGGTGGACCCGCGCCCCCGTGCCTGATAGCGTCCCTCGATGAGCTCCAGTGCGCACGCCATCGTCGTCGGCGCGGGCCTCGGCGGGCTCGCGGCCGCGGTCCGACTCCGCCACCGCGGGTTCACGGTGACGCTCGTCGAGCGGCACACCGAGCCAGGCGGACGCTGCGGCGTCTGGGAGTCGGAAGGGTTTCGATTCGACACCGGCCCCACCCTGCTCCTGATGGTCGAGTACCTCCGCGCGTTGTTCGAGGAGGTCGAGCGGCCGATGGAGGCGTACCTCTCCATGGTGCAGCTCGACCCCAACTACCGCATCCACTACGCCGACGGCACGACGCTCGACGTCACCAGCCGCATCAACGCGATGCTGGAGGGCGTCGAGCGGGTGGAGCCCGGCGCCGGCCCGAGGTTCCTGCGGTTCCTCTCCGACGCGGGCCGCCTGTACCGGATCGGCCTCGACGGGTTCGTCGACCGCAACGTGCACCGGCGGGGTGACTTCTTCAGCCTCAGGAACGCCACGCTGATGCTCCGCGCTCGCGCGATGGAGCGGCTCCAGCGGATGGTGGCGCGCTATTTCCGCAGCGAGAAGCTCAGGCACACCTTCAGCTTCCAATCGCTTTACCTGGGGCTCTCGCCCTTCGACTCGCCCGCGATCTACAGCCTGCTGGCCTATACTGAAGTCGCCGGCGGCCTCTACTTCCCGCTCGGCGGCATGCACGCACTGCCGCGGGCACTGGCCCGGCTCGCCGAGGAGATGGGCGTCACCATCCGCTACGGCGCCGACGTGGTGGCGCTCGAGCGGGAGGGCCGCGAGGTAACCGGCGTCTCGCTCGCGGACGGCACTCGCATCGCCGCCGATCTCGTCCTCGCGAACGCGGACCTGCCCTACGTGTACGAGACACTGCTGGGCGAGCCCTACCCCGGCATCGACCGGCTCGCCTTCAGCTGCTCGGCGTTTCTCATGTTCCTCGGGGCAGGGCGCCGGTATCCCAATCTCCCGCACCACACGCTGGTCGTCCCCGCGGACCTCCGCGCAGCATGCGACGACATCTTCCGGCACGGCCGCATCCCGGCGGACCCGCCCTTCTATGTCTGCAATCCCAGCAAGACCGATCCGTCGCTCGCTCCTGCGGGCAGTGAGAACATCTACGTGCTGGTGCCGGTGCCGAGCCGGCGCCCTGACCGGGAGATCGACTGGTCGGTCGAGGGGCCGGCGCTGGAGTCCGCGATGCTCACGCGGCTGGAGCGCTTCGGGCTCACCGACCTGCGGCGCCATCTCGTCACCCGTCGGACATTTACGCCGGCGGACTTCGGCGCCAGGTTCTCCGCCACCCGGCTGGAGGCGTTCGGCCTCGCACACGGGATCGATCAGGTGGGGTATTTCCGGCCTCACAACCGCCATCCCGTCTACCGCAACCTGTACTTCGTGGGCCAGAGCACTCACCCCGGCTGCGGCATCCCCATGGTGCTGATTTCCTCGAGACTGGTCGCGCAACGCATCGCCGACGAGCAGCCGGTGCTCCGATGAGGCGACTCGATTCCACGGCGCTGGCGCAGAGCTACGCACGCGCCGAGCAGGTCACGGCGGCCTGGGCGCGGAGCTTCCATTTCGCCAGCCGGTTCCTGCCCACCGCCAAGCGCCGTGCGGTCTTCGCGCTGTACGACTACTGCCGCCACGCCGACAACCTGGTGGACTGCCGCGGCTCCCGGTCGCGGCGCGAGGTGCGCGAACAGCTGCGGGATCTCGGCGACGAGGTGCGTGCGCTTCACGCGGGCGAGCCGCCGCGCTCGGAGCGATGGCTCGCCCTCGCGGATACCCTGCGGCGCCAGCCGGTGCCCCTCGCCCCGTTGCTCGATCTGCTGGATGGCGTCGCGATGGACCTCGGGCACGTGCAGGTCCCCGACTACGCGTCGCTGCACCGCTACTGCCGGCTCGTGGCCGGCGGAGTCGGGCTCATGCTCGGCCCCGTCCTCGGCGCCACGTCCAGCCGCTTCCCCGAGCCGGGAATCGGGCTGGGGATCGCGATGCAGCTCACCAACCTGCTCCGCGACGTGGCGGAGGACCTCGACGGTGGCCGGATTTACCTCCCGGCGGACGAGCTGGCGCGATATGGCGTGGACCGGGGAGCTCTCGAGCTCAGGCGAGTGACGCCCGAGTTCATCGCGCTGATGCAATTCCAGATCGCCCGGGCCCGGTCCCTCTTCGACGCGGCCGAGCCGGTGGTGGACCTGTTTCCGCGGGACGGCTCGCGGCTCACCGTCCGGCTCATGCAGCGGACCTACGCCGGCATCCTCGACCGCATCGAGCAGCAGGGCTATGATGTGTTCCGGAGCCGGGCGTACGTCTCCGGCCCGCGCAAGCTGATGATCCTCGGACGAGCGGTCCTGTCTTCGGCGTGAGCGCCGCCACCTTTCCTCCCCCGGGCTATCCCCCGCCTCCTTCGCCGGTCGCCACTCGGCTGTTCGAGACCTACGTCCGGCGACAGGCCGGGCGGCATTTCGCGGGCGTGCACTGGGCGCACGCCGGCGCCGCGGAGCGTCGATCCCCGGACACGCCGACGATCTTCGTCGCGAACCACACCAACTGGTGGGACGGGTTTCTCGCGTTCCTCGTGAGCCGATCGCTCGGCCTCGGCTTCCAGGTCCTGATGGAGGCACGCCACCTCCAGCGGTACCGTGCCTTCCTCCGACTGGGCGCGCTGCCGCTCCGGCGGGGCCGCCCCCGCGAGGCGTATGGCGATCTCGCCGCGGCGGTCGGGTACCTCCGTCCAGGCGTGGGCCTGTGGGTCTTCCCCCAGGGCCGGCGGCGGCCCGCGGCCGAGCCGCTGGGACGTTGCGAGCGTGGCGCCGCGCACCTCGCCCAGCGGTACGGTGCACCGATCCGCTTCTGCCCGGTCGCGTTTCGCTACGGCTTCCTGGGCGAGCAGCTCCCCGAGGCCTTCGTCCTCGTGGGCGAGTCCTGGATGCACCAGGCGGGAGAAACCGGTCGGGAGGGGCGCGTCGCGATCATGGCCGCGGTCGAGGCGCGACTCGCCGCGACGGTGGAATCGCTCGATCGGCTCGTCGGCGGTGAGCAGCTGAATGTCTTCCAGCCGCTCGCGTCGGGCCGCCTCTCGGTCAACAAGCGACTCGACCGGTTCCGGCATCTCGCCGGTCTCCTGGGCGGGCGCTTCGAGGCCCGCAATGGGTGAGCTGCCGGCCCTCCGCGCGCTCCACGTGGTCGGCGCGGTTCTCCTCGTCGGCAACGTCACCATCACCGGCTTCTGGGCGACCTACCTCTACCGCGCGCGGCAACGGGTGCCCTTCCGCCCCGTGGCGCGGGGAATCATGTGGGCCGATCTCGTGTTCACGCTGGCGGGCGGCACCCTGCTCACCGTGAGCGGCATCCTGCTGGTCCTGCGTCAGGGCTACCGCATCGCGGAGACGCCGTGGCTGCTCAAGGGGGTGGTGGCGCTCGCGGTATCCACGCTGCTGTGGCTCGTGGTGCTGCTCCCGATCCAACTCCGGCTGGAGCGGCTGGCGCCGCACGACGAGCGCGAGCTCAGCCGGCTCTTCCTCCGCTGGAGCGTGGTCGGATGGGCCGCGACCCTGATCCTCTTCTACGGCCTCTGGGCGATGGTAACGAAGGGTTGAGCGCCGGATCCCCGGGGTTAGCTTGAGGATGACCCCCACCGGAGGCGCGCCGTTGAGACGCCGCCACGCGCCCGACGACTACGAGTACGAGAACGAGTACGAGAGCGAGGAGGAGTCGACGAGCCGCTGGGCCCGCGGACGCTCCGGTCGCGGCCGCCGATGGCTTCGCGTCGTCCTCATCCTGTTGGTCGTGCCGCTGCTGATAGGGGCCGCGATCACGCTGTTTGCCGGTCGCCCGGTCGCATTCGACGTGATCCGCCGCATCACCGACCGCAAGTTCCCCGAGGGCAGGTGGGTGACCGTGGGCGAGCTGGAGCGGTGGCGCGCGGACCCGGCGCGCGCACAGCCCGTGCTGCTCGACGCTCGAACCCAGGACGAGTACGCGGTCAGCCACCTCCAGGGCGCGGTCCGCATCGACCCCTACCGGCCGAGCCTCCGCCCGCTCCGCGGCTTTCCGAAGGACACAGCCATCGTGGTGTACTCGACCGTAGGCTACCGGGGAGCGCGGGTCGCGAACTTCCTCGCCGGGCAGGGATACACGGAGGTGTTCAATCTGGACGGCGGGCAGTTCCGGTGGGCCAACGCGGGACGCCCCGTGTTCCGCCAGGGCCGCCCTGTGGCGGAAGTGCATCCCTACGATCCCACCTGGGGGCTGCTGCTCGAGTCGGAGTACAGGATCGACGCCCCGCCGGTGGAGAAGAGATCGGCGGCGCCCTGACGCCGAGCGCCGGCCAGACGCTCTCAGCTGATGGCGGTCTTCGGCGTTCCCGTCTCCCCCTCGGCACCACGCTCGTCGGAGGCCCCGCTCCCGTTCCATATGTCCGCGGTGAGCTTCCAGGCCCCGTCGGCCTGGCGCTTGAGGCAGAGAACGTACTGCCCGGAGTCGGCGTCCTCCTGCTCGGTCGGGGGGAGCCGGTAGCGTCCCACCAGATAGGCCACGTCCCCATTCACTTCCAGGCGCAGGGTACTGATCTCCAGCCCGGTGTCGGTACCCTGCTCCCAGAACTGACCGATGGCTTCCCGGCCGCGGACCGGCTCGTGATCCGGAGGGAGGAGCAGCGCGTCCTCGGCATAGAGCTCGGTGAGCGCCGCCGCGTCCCCCTCGTTGCTCGCGGCGACGTACTGATCCACGGTGGCCTCGATGGCGCCGCGGGAGGCGGCATCGGCCTCGGAGGCCTTCCCGGTGCAGGCGCCCAGGACTGCCGCCAGGGCTCCGATCAAAGGCCGAAATCGGCGGCTGACTGTCATTTTGGCGCCGTTCTTGCTAGAATTCGCGGTGTTCACATTGTGCCGGCTCTGACCGGTACCGCACGTTCACCCACAACCTGGATATTTGTGGCACGCAGATCACGTAGACATTCCGCAGTCTCTGTCCCCACGTTCCGCCGCTCTCCCGGCCGTTCCATGCAGTCGCATCGCGATTGGCTCCTGGCCCAGCATGGCCCGGTCTGCGCGTATTGCGGCGTCGAGACGACCCCCGAAGCGATCACGCTGGATCATGTTCGTCCCCGTCGCGGCCAGACCGCGTACGACCGGGCGGACAATCTGGTGCTCGCCTGCCGGGACTGCAACGCGGCCAAGGCCGACACGCCGCTGGTGGCGTTTCTCATGCAGCGCCGGTCGCGCGGGGTGTTCCTCCTGCATTACGGGGAGCATCTCTCGGAGCCCCTTCGGGAGCTCGCCCGGCAGGCCTCGGAGCGGCCGATTCTCGCCAAGGAGTAGATCGGCGACGGAACGGACAGGGATGGAGCGGATGAGAGAGAGGGCGGCCTTCGAGCCGCCCTCTAGCACGTTCAGCCCTTGGCCTCCCCAGCCGCGGCGGTGGTGGGCAGTGCTTCCTGCCCTCGCCGGCCCTCGCTCTGCAGCGCCTCGCGGATGATGCGCCCCTGCTCGGCCGTGTGGGCCGCCGGGTAACCCTCGGCCGGACTCGCCCGTTCCGGCCGTCCGATGTACGCCACCTCGACGCCGTCGGCGGATGTGATCTCGGCGGCGAGCTCCCGGAGCTTCGGCTCCACGTAGGTCCAGGCGCCCATGTTGCGCGGCTCCTCCTGCACCCACACCAGCTCCTCCAGGCCGTGGTACCGGGCGAGCACTGCGCGCATCTCGGTCCAGGGGAAGGAGTAGAGCTGTTCCACCCGGACGATCGCCGGGCGGCTATCGTCCCCCATTTTCTCCGCCTCAGCCAGCAGATCGTAGTAGATCTTCCCGCTGCAGAGCACCAGCCGGCTGATGCCGTCGGCTCGGTCGGCGATGGCGGGATCGTCGAGCACCGGCCGCCAGGCGCCGCCCGCCAGGTCCTCCAGCCTCGAGTTGGCCTGCGGCAGGCGCAGCAGGCTCTTGGGCGTCATGATCACGAGAGGGCGCTGCCGGGTCCGCCGGGCCTGCCGGCGCAGCAGATGGAAGTACTGCGCAGGGGTCGTGGGGTTGGCGACCCGGATGTTGCCCTCCGCGGCGAGTTGAAGAAACCGCTCCAGGCGCGCGCTCGAGTGCTCGGGCCCCTGTCCCTCGTAGCCGTGCGGAAGCAGCAGGGTGAGGCGGGTGGTGAGTCCCCACTTCGAGAGCCCGGCGGCCAGGAACTGGTCCACGATGACCTGGGCGCCGTTGATGAAGTCGCCGAACTGCGCCTCCCACAGGACCAGGACTTCCGGCGCCGCGGCGCTGTAGCCGTACTCGAAGCCGAGCGTCGCCAGCTCGGAGAGCGGGCTGTTGTGCAGTTCCATGGGCGCCAGCGCGCCGGGCAGCTTCTGGATCGGTGCCCATGGCCGGCCCGTGCTCGCGTCGTGGAGCACCAGGTGGCGCTGGCTGAAGGTGCCTCGCTCGGTGTCCTGCCCGGTGAGCCGGAGCGGCACGCCCTCGGTCAGGAGCGAGGCCAGGGCGAGCGCCTCGGCATGCGCCCAGTCGATGCCGCCCTCCGTGAGCGCGGTGCGGCGGCGCTCGAGCTGCTTCCGCAGCTTCGGATGCACGGTGAAGCCTTCGGGCCAGGTGAGGAGCTGCTCGTTGAGCGAACGGAGGAACTCGGGCGAGAGCGCCGTCTCCACCTCCTGTCCGGCGCCGTGGAGCCGGACCTCGCGCTCCTTGGTGATCGTGCGGCCCATGCTGGACTTGAAGGCCTGCTGGATGTCCAGCAGCCGCTGATAGGCCTGCTCCGCCTCCCGGGTGCTCTCCGCCTCCGTGATCACGCCCGCCTCGATCAGCGACCGAGCGTAGCGCTCGCGCACCGTGGGGAGGGCGCGGATCCGCTCGTACATCAGCGGCTGGGTGTACGCCGGCTCGTCCCCCTCGTTGTGGCCGTGCCGCCGGTAGCCAACCAGGTCGATCAGCACGTCCTGGTGGAACTGGTCGCGGTACGCCATCGCGAGCCGGACCGCAGAGAGGCAGGCCTCAGGGTCGTCCGCGTTGACGTGGACGATCGGAATGTCGAAGCCCTTGGCGAGATCGGACGCGTAGCGGGTGGAGCGCGCGTCTTCCATGTCGGTGGTGAAGCCGACCTGGTTGTTGGTGATGACGTGCAGCGTTCCCCCGGTGCGGTAGCCCTTGAGCGCGCCGAGGTTGAGGGTCTCCGCTACCACCCCTTGCCCGGCGAAGGCGGCGTCGCCGTGGATGGTGACCGGAAGCGCGGCCGTGGGGTCGTGGTGCGCCTCGCGGCCCCGCCGCTGGGTCTGCTTCGCGCGGGCCCGGCCGTCCACCACCGCCGAGACGAACTCGAGGTGGCTCGGGTTTGGCGACAGCGAGATCGTGATCGCCTTGCCGCCGGCGGTCATGTATGCGCCTTCGGCACCGTGGTGATACTTGACGTCGCCGGTGCCGCCCTCCGGGGTGAGCTGCCCGCCCTCCACCTGACGCCCACCCTCGAACTCCGCGAAGATCGTCTCGTACGGGCGCCCCACCGTGTGGGCGAGGACGTTGAGCCGTCCCCGATGGGCCATCCCGATCACCACGTCCCGGGCACCCGATTCCGCCGCCCGCTCGATGGTCAGATCGAGCATCGGGACCAGCATGTCCACGCCCTCGATGGAGAACCGCTTCTGGCCCAGGTACCCCTTGTGGAGGAACTTCTCCAGCGCCTCGACCTCGGTCAGACGGTGGAGGAGCGCGCGCCGCTCCTCGGCGGACATCGGCTGGCGGTAGGCCCCGGACTCGATCTTCTCCCGAAGCCAGACGCGCTCCTCGTGGGTGGAGATGTGCTCGATCTCGTAGGCCATCGTGCCGCAGTAGGTGGCCTGGAGATACGGCAGGGACTCGGCCAGGGTGCGGCCCGGGACTGCGATACGCAGCACTTTCGACGGAATCGCGGCCATCACCTCTGGGGTGAGCCCGAGGGGTCCGGGATCCAGCGCGGGATCGCCGATGGGCGGGGTGCCGAGAGGATCCAGGTGAGCGGCGAGGTGGCCGTGCATCCGGAACGCCTTCACCAGCGCCATCGCGGCGGCCACATGGTAGAGCATATCCGGCGCGATCGGCCCCGCCGCGTCCTCACGCTTGGCCGCCGGAGCCGCCTTGACCAGCCGGTAGCTCTCGGCCGAGAGCTGCAGATTCTCCTCGATCAGCTCGTAGAAGCCATCGCCGCCCTCGAGCAGGTGCTCGACGGCAGACAGGAACGACCCCGACTCAGCGCCCTGAATCACCCGGTGGTCGTAGGTGCTGGTCATGGTCATGACCTTGCTGATCCCGAACTCCCGGAGCCGCTCCTCGGGCACCCCGGAGAACTCCGCCGGGTACCCGATGGCCCCGACCGCGATGATGCTCCCCTGACCGGCCATGAGCCGGGGCACCGACGCCACGGTTCCCAGCCCGCCCGGATTGGTGAGCGTCATGGTGGCGCCGGCGAAATCGTCCGGCATGAGCCGGTTGGTCCGCGCCTTCTCGACTGCGGCCTCGTAGGCCGCGTGGAAGGTGGCGAAATCCATGGTCTCGGCCCGCTGGACGACGGGCACGACCAGCCCGCGGCTCCCGTCCTTCCGTTGCACGTCCACCGCCAGGCCGAGCCCGATTCCTTCCGGCTGGACGCGGTAGGGAACTCCGTCGCGCTTCACCAGGGTGTGGCCCATGACGGGGTGCTGCTTGGTGGCTTGGACCAATGCCCAGGCGATCAGGTGGGTGAAGGAGATCTTCTCGCGCCGCCCGGCCGCCTGGAGCCCCGCATTCAGCCGTCGGCGCTGTTCCTCCAGCACCCCGACGGACAGCACCCTGAACGTGGTGGCCGTCGGCACCCCGAGGCTCTGCTCCATGTTGGCGACCAGCTTGGCGGCGGGACCCTTGATGGGGTTGGCTCCGGCGGGGAGTCCTGCAGGCGGGTGCTCGCCACTAGCGGAAGGCTCCGGCACGGCCGGTGCGCCTTCCGGGCCTGGCTCGAGCGGTGAGCCGACCTCCACGCCGTCCGCCCGTCCGATCGTCCGCCTGTCCGCCTGTCCGCCCGTCCGTCCGCCTGCCCCATTCCCGCTGGGCCTCTCTCCCACCACGCCGCTCTCGAACAAACGCCGCCACTCCGGCCCGACCGCAGCCGGGTCACGGAGGAACTCTTCGTACATGGCCTGCGCGAAGCCCGCGTTGGCCGTCTCGAACACGTTGGGATCCACGAGGTTCACCGTCTGGTGACTGAGGTGCACGTGCAAGGGGGCCCCGGGCAAGCCCCGGAGCCCTCCTACGGCATCGGAAAGATAATGGGCCGCCCCCAGCCCTCGCAGGCGCGCCTCCACGATGGCACTAAGCAGGTACAAGAGCGACAGGGATGTTCAAGACTGTCGCGGGCTCCCGGCCTATCTATCAATCGGTGGGTCGGTGAATCGGTGTCGTGCAGGAATCGGTGTCATCCAAGCGGAGCTCCCGATGCGCTCATGGGACGTAGGTCCGCTCACCTCGACCGTGCTCGCCGCGCTGGTACTGGCGGCCTGTGGCGGGGACGATGGTGACAACGGTGGGGTCGGGCCTCCGCCTGCCGAGGACCAGCTCGCCGTCCAGAAGGCTACCGGCAACAGCGGGGACGGCCAGACCGGAGTAGTCGGCGAAGTCCTGGTGAACGGTCTTCGCATTGTCATCACACGGGCGAGCGAGCCGGAGGCCGGCGTAGAGGTGGAGTGGGCCACCCCGGACGGAGGCTCGCTCGAGCCCTCGAGCAGCGTAAGCGACGCGGCCGGGATCGCGACGAGCACCTGGACCCTCGGCCCGGGGGCGGGTGAGCAAACGGCCACAGCCACGGTCGCCGGCGCACAGGGGTCGCCGGTGACCTTTACGGCGACGGCGCAGGAAGAAGGGGAGCCGCCGCCTCCGCCCCCGCCTCCACCTCCACCTCCACCACCCCCGCCGGGTAACGTCACGGTTCAGGTGTTGGGGCCCTCAGGCGGCAACCGATTCTCGCCCGCTCAAGTGACCATCCAGGCGGGACAGACGGTCCAGTGGGTCTGGCCCACCGGGAGCCTGGCTCACAACGTCGTGCCCGACGACACTGCCCCCGCGACTAGCGGGCCGCTCGAGAACGGGCCGGCGCAGCACAGCTTCACCTTCGACACGCCGGGGACGTACGAGTACTACTGCGGCAACCATGGCGGACCCGGTGGCTTTGGAATGTCGGGCACCGTGATCGTCGAATAGCGGGGTGGCGGCGGCTCACCGTCGCGCGAACGCCATGTAGCGGGTCGCCTCCTCGGCGAC
>DATABZ010000209.1:0-2317 GCA_036259315.1 Gemmatimonadales bacterium
CCGTTCCCGCCGGGAATGCAGCGGCCGCCGGGAATGCGGCCGCCGCGCGGAATGGAGCCGCGCCCGCCACCTGCGCGGCCCGCGGGCCAACTCCCGCGGGCGGTCCGGTCACCGCCGCTGAGCGGTCGGCCGTCCCGCTCGCGTTCACGGGAACCGTGGTCGTCTCCGTCGCATGGAGCGACCGCCTCACGATCATCGACCTGGCGACCGGCCGGCAGCGCTCCGTCGACTCCGGCATCGATTCACCCCATGAGCTCATGGTATCGCCGGACGGCCGCTGGGCGGTGGCGGCCGACTTCGGCGATTACCTCGGCAACTACGCGTTCAGCGGTACGGAGCTGGGCGTTTACGAGCTCCCCTCCGGCCGGCTCGTCCGGCGCATCGGCCTGGGACAGTATCGCGGCCCGCACGACCTCGTGTTCACCGCGCCCACGCGAGTGGCGGTGACCACGCAGACCTCGCGGCACGTGGTGGAGGTCGACATCGCGACCGGGCGCGTACTCGGTGCGACGGAGACGCGCGCAACAGGGTCGCACTCGCTGGCCATCACGGCCGACGGGCGGCTCGCCTTCACGGCGAACCAGGCCGAGGGATCGTTGTCGCGGCTCGACCTCGAGAACCGCCGCTTCCTGTCCAAGCACGTGGTCGGCCGCGGCGAGACGGAAGGCATCGCGACGACCCCCGACGGCCGGGAGGTGTGGATGGGGTTCGGCGACATGAATGCGGTGCTCGTCGTCGACGGCCGTACGGGAACGGTGCTGGACACCATCACCGGATTCGACAGGCCCGACCGGCTGGCGATGAGCGCGGACGGCCGCTACGCCGCGATCACCGATTTCGTCTGTGAGACCGTGCAGGTCGCCGACGTGCGCACCCGCCGGGTGCTCGGCCCCATCGCGGGGCTCGAAGGCGCCGGCGTCGCGAAGATCCTCCCGGACAACCGTACGGCCGTCATCCTGCTGCTCGACGAGCGCGTCGTCGCGATGGCGGACCTCGTGACGCGGCGAGTCGTCGCCCGGCACCCGCTGAGCGGTCGGCGTCCCGATGCGGCGGCGTGGGGGCCGGCGCGGTAAACCGCTCGCCCCCAGCCAGTTCACCCCGGCACGAGACGTCATCCCGAGTAATCCGGCGCTGCGCGCCCTGTCGGATGAAAGTCGCTCGCGCCGGGACTGTCATTTCGAAGGAGGCGCCTGCGTGACCGCTGCCGGTGCAGGAACCCATGGCGCCGACTGAGAAATCTACTCGCCCGGGCAGGTGCCACGCCCCCTCGACGGGCCCTCGCCCGAATCCCGTTCTATTCAGTAATCCGGCGCTGCGCGCACCCTGTGCGATGAAAGGCAGTTCTCCCCCTCTCCGCGAGGAACGAGCGGGGAGGGGGCCGGGTCAGTCGGCGCCACGGATCCCCTGCACCGGACACAGATCACGCGGGCGCCTCCTTCGAAAATGACAGCCGCGGCGCGAGCGACTTTCATCCGGCAGGGTCCGCTACCCGCTACCGACCATCGTCAGCGCCGCACCGAGCGGGAGCGGTGCGTGATCCAGGCCGGCCACGCTTCCGCCGACGCCAGGGGATTTCCGCTTCCCAGAAGGGTGGCCCGATCCTGGCTCCCGCCGGGAAGCAGGGTTTGCGCGCGTCGGGCAAGCCTGAGCGAACCACCCGCCAGAACGGCGCCGAACATCCCTGCCAGAATCCCATCATCGAGGACGAGCTCCATCGGTACGAACCCATCTCCCGACAGGAGATTCATCGCCTGGAGGAACGCCGGCACGAACAGGCCCGCCATCATCCCCCCACCGACCGCGAAGCGCACCCAGTTGATCCGGGAAAGGCGCTGCCCCCGGTACAGGAGCCCGACGAAAACGGAGAACGCTCCCCCCGCGATCGCCCCCACGAACCCGAGTCTCCCGGCGATCACGATTGCGTCGAGCCAGATGACCGGGGCGGGGAGCATGCCGGCGATCTTCATCGTGGCGAACACCGCGATTGCGCACCCGGCCCAGCCGGCGCCCCACAGCAGGGCGTTGCCCACCGCGCCGCGCATGCGTCTGAGAATGTTGTCAGCGTCCATCATTGCCTCCTGAAGCGTCCCGCGGTTTCCCAGGGTCGGGTGGATCAGCGCCCGAATCGCGAAGTACTTTATGTTGCAAAGTCAGTGCCCGCAAGTGGCCCTTGCCACCACGTCATGCCCCGCGTGCGACGTCGGGGAACGAGCCGCGGCCGAAGAACACCTTGTGCGCGGCGGCGCGGCCCGGGGCAAGGCGGAGCGCCGCGCAGGCCAGCGCGCCCGCGGCGGGCGAGCGCACCGCCGGCAGCACC
>DATABZ010000210.1:0-3103 GCA_036259315.1 Gemmatimonadales bacterium
AGCGGCCTGACGCCGAGGCCCTCCATCCATGGCGTGACCTGGTCAGCCCGGACGCCCCATCCGTGGTTGAACCTTCCCGGCACGTCGTTGTAGAAGGCGCCCCGCTCGAGTAGGGGTCCGACGAAGTTGCTGTCCGCGAGATGCTCGCGCTCGTCGGGGATGGCAGCGGTGCGGCGGATCAGCGAGTACAGAGGCATGAGGGCGAAGGCCGCTGTTCCGCCGGGGCGGGTAACGCGAAGCACCTCGCGGACCACTCGCTCTCGGTCGTCGGCATCTGGCAGGTGGTAGAGGGGGCCGAAGACCAAGGTGGCGTCAAACGAATCATCCGACCACCGCGCTAGGTCACGAGCGTCAGCTTCGACGATCTCCTCGATGCGATCGGAGCGCAGCCGTTTGCGGGCAAGTTCGAGCAGGTTCGGAGACAGGTCCGCGAGGGTTACCCGATATCCCCGCTCAGCCAGCCAGGCGGCGTATCTGCCCGGACCGCCCCCGAGATCGAGCACGCGGCCGCTGCGAGGGAGGTGCGCCTGCAGAAAGTGTGTGTTAACCGCGAACTCGATCTTGCCCTCGGCGCGGTCGAGCCGTTCCCACTCGCGCTGGCCGAAGCTGCCGTAGTAGGCCCGGACATCATCGACACTCACGACATCAGTGTCGCTGACAGTACTGCGGGTTGCTCTGGCGAAGCGCCGCGGGATCGCCCGATCGACGGCTCCTTGTGCGGGTCGACACGCCAGAACGATCCACGGGCAACTCTCGATTCCTTGCGGAAGCTTGGGTCGGCGCCGCGCACCCGATGAGGTCGAGGGAGACTGGCTGGGTGCCGCTGATCGACATCACCTACGACCGCTCGGTGGGCGAAGACGTGCTGCGCCAACTCGTGGGGCTGCTCCCTGACGTCGTCGCGGAAGCTGTCGAGTGCCCTGAGGAACCATGGGTGGGACCACCCAAACCGGGCGACCTGGAGATTCGCTTCCGGGAGAAGTCGCCGTTTGACGTCGGTGACCTCAACCTCGTAATCGAGGTGCGCACGAAGCTCTTGACGAGCCGAGTCGAGGACAAGCAGCGGCGCGCCGATCTGCTGTGTGATCGACTCTCTGGGCTGAACGTCGGCCGGGTCGGTGTTTGGCTGATCCTCGCGGAAGGTGCGTGGAGCCAACACTGACCGGGGCCGCCGCGGACGACCAGAACGACGTTCCTGAAGAAGCCCAAGATGTCAAGGCCTTCGACGAAGTCGAAGACGATTTGGGTTCGCTCGTGCGCCGGATCGAGCCGGTTCGCGAGCGCGACGGTAGGAGCGTCATCGTCCCAAGTGGGGCGCGGCGCGAAGGGGCGGTCAAGGCCGGGGCGCAAGCCCCGCCGAAGGGAAGCCTTGACGGCCCCGGTCAGGTGGTGGCGCTACTCACAATCTTCACTGGACGCCGCCCCGGCGGCGTCCTTGGTCGCCTCCTCGTCGAGGGACACAGCGGTGACCTCACCAGTGGTGCCCAGAACTGGGCGGGGCAGGCCGAAGGTTCGGCTGCCGGACATTCCTTCGCGCCGGTGTGGCGCATGGTGTGTTTCCGGCCACAACCAGACGGGCTCACTCAGTTGCAACGGCCGCCAACGGGGCCACGTCGTTCGTCGAGCTCGCGTCCTGGCTGTGTCCGAACCTGCTCAGGCCGCCTCCCGCAGGCAGCGGATCTCGCCGTCCCGCAGCCCGTAGTAGATGAGGCAGAGCAGCTTTCGCGCCGCCGCCACCCTGGCGATCATCACCCCGCGCCGGGCGGCGATGCGCCGGAACGCGGGGGCGATGGGGTCGCCGCCGTGGTAGCGGGCGACGGCTTCGACGGCGGCCCAGCGGACCAGTCCCGATCCCTGCCGGGTGATGTGACCGCGGTGCACCTTCTTGTCCGACTCCCGGTGGCTGGGCGTCATCCCCGCCCACGAGCACAGGTGGCGGGCGTCCGGAAAGCGGCTGATGTCGCCGATCTCGGCCACGAAGATCGCCGCCATGATGGGCCCGACACCGTTGATCGCCTGGATGGCCTTATAGCCGGCGTGGCTGGCCAGGCGCCGCCGCAGCACGCTCTCGACCATCGTCAGCTCCCGCGCGTAGAGCTGGAGCAGGTCCCGCAGCGATTCCACGCGCGTGGCGTAGGCGCCCTCGAAGGGCATCTCGTCCAAAAGGGCCTGTCCCATGGGCCCGAACATGTCCTCGAGCGTGGGCAGGATGCCATGCTTGGCCATCACCGCGTGGATCTGAGCCTTGGCCGAGGTGCGCAGGGCCGTGAGCTTGGCCCGGTAGCGCACCAGCTCCCGCAGCTCCCGGACCTCGGGCGGTGCGACCCAGGACTCGGGGAGGTCACCGCGGCGCAGCCGATTGGCCAGCTCGGCGGCGTCCCGCTCGTCGTTCTTGACCCGCCGGCTGTCCCAGTGCAGTCCCAGCGGGTGCACCAGGTGGACGTGGGCGCCGTCGGCCTGGAGCAGGTCCGCCGCCCAGTACCAGCCGTAGGTGCTCTCCAGGGCGACCTCGGGGTCGGGCCCCGCCTTGGCCAGCTCGAGGGAGAGAGCGACAGGGTCGTTGTTGATGCGCACGCACTCGAGCACCTCGCCGTCCTCGGTCATGCGCACGATCACCGAGCGCCGGCGGTGCAGGTCGATGCCGACATACTGATGTTGCACGCGAGGTCCTCCTTTGCTCCGGGGTTTTGGCTTCGCACCCCCGAGTGTGGTCTTGCTCGGATCTCCGAGCGAGGAGGACTTCCGTGCCTTCGGCGAACCAGCGACCACCCAATTCCTCCGTGGTTGGCTGCCGCCAGGGAACCTACATGCCCTGACCGACCAGCGGGAAGCGAGGCGCTCGCTTCTTCATGACATCAGTTCAGGCGTCGGCCTCCGAGCCGTCGCGCTGCGTCGCGCAGGATATCCCGCTGCTCCCAGTCCCCCGCCCCCGCCGCGGTTACCACCCTAAGGATCGGTCCGCCGGCTTCGGGCGCACATTGTGCTATCGACGAACCGCTGGCAGTGCCAGACTCGTCGCGTGGAGTCATGGTGCTTCAGGGTCCGCTTCCGCATAGCGCGCTCTTCCGCTGTGAACATCCATACGGACGCGGCCGAATTTGAC
>DATABZ010000211.1:0-22970 GCA_036259315.1 Gemmatimonadales bacterium
GATCCGCCCGGGCGAACGAGCGCCGCTCGATCGCCCGGAGCGCCGTCCGGTAGGCGGCTTCGACCTCTGCTTCCGCCGCGAGACGGCCGAGGACCGCCTCCTCGAGCTCACGGCCGACGGCGAGACCCTCGGCGCGGGCGACTTCGGGAGCGACCGAGCCGAACCGCTCGCCGTCCACCTCGATCCGGATCGAGCCCGCCCCGTGCGACTCGGGCACGAGTGCGGTGATCCGCCGCGCGCGCCGCGGCTCGGCGGGCTCGCTCACTCCTCAGCCGCCTCCGCGGCCACCGGCCGAACGCCGAGCAGCTCCTTCACCTTGCCCTCGATCTCGGTCATGAGCGGCGGGTTGTCGCGCAGGAAGAGCTTGGCGTTTTCCCGGCCCTGCCCGATGCGCTGGTCGTTGTAGGAGTACCAGGCACCCGACTTCTGGATGATGTTGGCCTCGGAGGCGAGATCCACCAGCAACGAGGTGTGGCTGATGCCCTCGTCGAACATGATGTCGAACTCGGCCTGCCGGAACGGCGGCGCGACCTTGTTCTTCACCACCTTGACCCGCACGTGGTTGCCGATGACCGCCTCGCGCTCCTTGACCGGCCCGATGCGGCGGATGTCGAGCCGCAGCGAGGCGTAGAACTTGAGCGCCTTGCCGCCGGTGGTGGTCTCCGGGTTGCCGAACATGACGCCGATCTTTTCGCGGAGCTGGTTGATGAAGACCACCGACGTGTTGGAGCGGTTGATGGCGCCGGCCAGCTTGCGGAGCGCCTGGCTCATGAGCCTGGCCTGGACGCCCACGCTGGAATCGCCCATCTCGCCCTCGATCTCGGCCTTGGGCACCAGCGCGGCGACCGAGTCGATGACCACCAGATCCACGGCTCCGGAGCGCACCAGGATGTCCACGATCTCGAGCGCCTGCTCGCCGGTGTCGGGCTGGGAGACCAGGAGGTCTTCGACGTTGACGCCGAGCTTCTTGGCGTACTCGATGTCGAGCGCGTGCTCCGCGTCCACGTAGGCGGCGACGCCGCCCATCCGCTGGACGTTGGCCGCGAGATGGAGGGTGAGGGTGGTCTTGCCCGAGGACTCCGGGCCGTAGATCTCGGTGATGCGGCCGCGGGGCACGCCGCCGATGCCGGTGGCCGCGTCCAGATTGATGGCCCCGGTGGGGATGGCGGGCACCTTGACCCGGGCGGAGTCCGCGCCCATGCGCATGATGGACCCCTTGCCGAGCTGCTTCTCGATCTGGGAGATGGCCAGTCCGAGAGCCTTCCGGCGATCGGCCTCCAGCCGGGTTTCGTCAGCGGGCATGATGTTCCTCTGATGGCGAGTGGCTGATTTTGCTACACAGTGGTATAGGACACCAAGCTAGCACCGAAGATCCTCCGAAGCAAGAGTGGATGAGTGGATGATTTTCGTTCACCCACATAGCCCAATCAGCACGGGCTCCATTCCATCCGCCAGGCATCCTCCACGTGTTCCACCTCGTACCGGCCCCCACCCAGATCCCGGATGGCCAGCAGGTCGAACCGGTACGTGTCCCCCGCCCGCCCGTACCGCAGGCGCCAGAGCAGAGCCACCCGGGAGAGGATGCGGCGCTTGAGGGCGCTCACGGACTCGAGGGCCGCACCGCAGGTGGTGGAGCGGCGGGTCTTCACCTCCACGAACGCCACCAGATGTCCCTTCCGCGCGACCAGGTCGAGGTCGTGCCGGCCGAGGCGGAAGCGGTGCGACTCCACGTTCCAGCCGCATGCGGTGAGATAGGCGAGGGCCGCGCGCTCGCCCGCCACGCCGCGGCGCTGGCGTCTGTCTCCCCACTCGCCGATGGGCACGAAGCTCCGGTGCGATCGCATGGCCCGAGGATAAGACCTCGGGCAGGGGAGGAGGGCACCGAATCCGCGCGGTCGCGGACGAAATCGTCGGCGATGGCGAGCCCTCCACGCCTCCGCTACACTCCTCGCACCCTGTTCCGTGAGGCCGCGATCCTACTCTCCGAGCTGTCCGCCGCCCTCGGCCTGCCGCTGCACGGTGCGGACGTCGAGGTGAGCGGCATCGCGGTGGACTCGCGCCAGGTCCGGCCCGGCGATCTGTTCGTCGCGCAGCGCGGCGCGCGGACCGACGGCCTCGGCTTCGTCCACCAGGCCCGCGACCACGGAGCGGTGGCCGTCTGCTCGGCGGTTCCGCTCCCCGGATTCCCGACGATCGTGACGCCCGATCCGCGCGGAGCGGTGCCCCACCTGGCCGCCACGCTCTACCGACACCCCGCCAACGAGCTGCGCCTAGTCGGGATCACCGGGACGCTGGGCAAGACCTCGACCGCGATGCTGGTGCAGTCCGCGCTGGCCGCGAGTGGCGTGCGGGTCGGCGTGATCGGATCCCTGGGCGTCCGCGCGCGCGGCCTGGTGGCCGATACCGGCATGACGACCCCCGACGCGCCTTCCATCCACCGCGCGCTCCGCGACATGGTGGATGCGGAAGTCACCACGGTCGTGCTGGAGGTGACGTCCCACGGGATCGCGCTGAAACGGGTGGCGGGCCTCACCTTCGCCCTGGGCGCGCTCACCAACCTGGTGCCCGACGAGCATCTCGATTTCCACGGGACGCCGGAACACTATCTCCGCACCAAGGCCCGGTTCTTCGACATGCTGCAGCCGGACGCGCCGCTGGTGGTAAACCGGGACGACATCCACGTTCGGCGTCTCGTCGCCGAGCGCGACCTCGCGGCGGCACGGCCGATCGTGTCCGTGTCGGCGACAGGAGACACGGCGGCCGACGTGCTGGTGAGCGGGCTCCGCAGCGATGCCTCGGGCTCGGTGTTCGCGCTGGATATCCGACGACCCCTGCCCCGCGCCGGCGGTGGCGAGGTTTCGCCGGGCGCCATCCCGCTGGTCCTGCCCGTGCTCGGCATCCATCAGGTGGAGAACGCGGCGCTCGCCGCGGTGGTCGCGCTCGTCGCAGGTGCCGCCCCGGCCGGCGTCACCGAATCGGTGGCGGAGCTGGCGCCGATCCGGCGCCGCATGGAGGTCGTGCGACAGGCCGCGCCCGTCATCATCGACGACACGGTCGGTAACCCCCGTGCCCTCGAGGCGATGTTCGCGAGCGTCCGGGCCATCCCCCACCGAGCACTGCGCATCGCCTTCGGGGTGAGGGGATCCCGCGGGGCGGGTATCAACCGCCGCCTCGGGGCGGCGCTCGCCCGCGGCGTGCAGGCGGCCACCACGCCGGTGCAGCTGGTGATCACGGCGAGCGAGGACGCCGCGGGCCTGCGCGATCGGGTGCGACTCGATGAGCGTGACACCCTCCTGGCCGCCCTGCGGGAGGAGGGGATCGAGTTCAGCTACGTACCGACACTCGCCGAAGCGGTGCGCCGTGCCCTGAGGGGAAGCGGAGAGGGAGACTTGGTGTTGCTGCTGGGAGCGCAGGGAATGGACGGCGCGGCCGAGATGGCCCGGGTGGTGTTGCGGGAGTCGTAGCGCAGGGACGCGCTCGACCCATCGCCGCCTACGGTCGCAGGCCGCGCTTTCCCGCCATCCAGGCGTCGTAGACGTTGAACGACTTCATCTGCTCGGGGAGATCGGTGTTGCGCACCATCGAGTCCACCTGGCCGGCCGAGTGCCGGGGCAGCGACCGCTCGGCCGTGGCGAAGCCCCAGATGGTGGCCGCGGCGATCGCCGCATTGAGCCGGAGCTGCTGCAGGTCGGCGCGACCGAACTCGTCGCTGCGCGCGTGGTAGTTGGGGCCGTAGTTCGCCGACTCCTGATTGGCCACCAGGTTCGGCACCCCCTGCATCATGAAGTCGTAGTTGTCGGTCCCCACGATGGGCACGTTGACGTGGGTGAACGGCCCCAGTCCCGCGACCGGCGCCAGCGCGCTGTCCAGCACCGGGATCATCTCCGCGCGTCCGCCGGTGAAGAACCCGGTGATGCGTCCGGTGCCGATGTCGAACGACGACGCCATGACGTGGCGGTCCAGCTCCGCAGCGTGGCTCTGCGTGTAGCCCCAGGAGCCGTTGAAGTTCTGCTCCTCGCCGTTCCACAGGGCGAAGCGTATCGTGCGCGCCGGCCGGAGCCCGAGACGCACGATCTGCCTGGCGATATCGAGCAGCATGACGGAGTTCGCCCCATTGTCGAGCGCTCCGGTGCCGAGATCCCACGAGTCGAGGTGCGCGCCGGCGACCACGATCTCATCGGGCCTCGTGCTCCCGCGGATCTCGCCGATGACGTTGTGGGTGGTGTACGCCGGACCCGACTGGATGTCGAGCACCGCGGTGAGCGAGAGAGGCGTTCCCGCGCGGAGCAGCCGGAGGGCACGGGCCGCGGCGTCCCGCTCCATCATCATCATGGGATGGCGGTTCGCCCACCCGAGCGCCGCGTTGTGCCGCGCGAGGGCGTTCCCGGGGCGGGACGACATGTAGACCAGGCCGGCGGCGCCCGCCGCGATGGCCCGCCGCTCGATGTGCCCCGCCTCGGTGTACTCCCGGAAGAGCCCGTCGAGATCGAGCAGCTCCTCGGTCTCGACCAGCACGAAGGCGCCCTTGGCCCGGGTGCCCGCCGACGCGAAGTCGGCCTCGGCGCCGCGCCCGGCATCCACCAGCGGAGCGGTGAGTCCGGCCGCAGGGGTGCCGGTGGAGAACGGCAGGGCGGCCACCCGGGCGTCGAAGGTCACCCCCCTGCCTTTCACCGTCGCGCGCGCCGAGCGCTCCAGCCAGAGTGCGGGCATCCGGAACGGCTCCTTGCGCGCGTCCACGCCCGCCTCGCGGAACCGGGCGAGCGCCCAATCGAATGCCCGCTGGTTGCCCGCGGAGCCCGTCGGCCGGCCGCCGATCGAATCGGTGAGGGTCTGGAGGTCGCGGACCAGTGGCGTGTCGCCCAGCATGGCCGCCACCAGGCGGGCGGCCTCGCCGGACTGGGCAGCGAGAGGTGCAGGCAGACCGGCGAGGAGGAGCAGGAGCGGAGCACGGAGCAGTCGGGCCATCGGTACCATCCCGGTTGCGCTGGACCTGCCTACTTGCAGTATTCGTCCAGCTGATCGAATCCCACCAGCACTTCGCGCGGCTTGCTCCCGTCCGGAGGTCCGAGGATCCCGGCGTAGTGCAGCTGGTCGATGATGCGTGCCGCGCGGCCGTAGCCGATGCGCAGCCGGCGCTGGAGCAGCGAGGTGGAGCCGCCCTGGTTCTGGATGCACGCCTCGGCGGCCTCGCGGAAGAGCGCGTCCCGCTCGCCCGCCTGGTCCTCGCCGGGCCCTCCCTCCGCCTCCCCCTCCTGCGCCCGCACCAGCTCCAGGATGTCGGCCTCCGCCGCGGGGGTCTGGAGCGCCGCGCGGCGCGCTTCACGCCGGGCCACGTACCACTCCATCACCTTCTCGCTGTCCTCGGTGCTGATGTACGCGCCCTGGAGCCGCATGGGCTCGCTCTTCCCGGGCGGCAGGAACAGCATGTCGCCGTTACCGAGCAGCGCCTCGGCGCCGTTCTGGTCGAGGATGGTGCGGCTGTCCACCTTGGACGCCACCCGGAACGCGATCCGGCTCGGAAAGTTCGCCTTGATGAGGCCGGTGATCACGTTCACCGAGGGCCGCTGGGTGGCGAGGATCAGGTGGATGCCGATCGCCCGGGCCTTCTGGGCCAGCATCGCCAGCGGCGTCTCCACCTCCGCCTGTACCGTCATCATGAGGTCGGCCAGCTCGTCGATCACGATGACGATCATCGGGAGCACGCCCTCGCCGTACGTCTCCTCCGCCGGCGGCTCGGGCGGCGTGTCCGGCGCCTCCGCGCTGATGGTGACGAGCGTCGGCTTCGGGCGAGCCGGGTTCCGGAGCGGCTTCCCCTCTTCGACCTTGCGGTTGAAGTCGGCCAGGTTGCGGGCGCCGTTGGCCTGGAGCAGCTCGTAGCGGCGATTCATCTCGAAGACCGCCCACTTGAGCACCGACGCGGCATCGTGGTTGTTGGTCACCACCTTGTGCCGGAGATGGGGCAGCGCGTTGTACATCGAGAGCTCGACCATCTTGGGGTCCACCATCAGCAGCCGCAGGTCGCGCGGTGGATGGCGGTAGATCAGGCTGGTGATGATCGTGTTGATGGTGACCGACTTCCCGGTGCCGGTCGCGCCGGCGATGAGGAGGTGCGGCATCTTGGCGAGGTCGGCCACCACCGGCTTGCCCTCGAGGTCGCGGCCCAGCGCGACCGGCAGCGCGGCCCGGCCCCGGCTCCATTCGGGCGATTCGAGCAGCTCGCGGAGCGTGACCATGCGGGCCGTGGGGTTGGGCACCTCCACCCCGACCGCGCCCTTCCCCGGAATCGGCGCGACCCGGATGGACGGCGCGCGCATCGACATCGCGAGATCGTCGGCGAGGGCGACGATACGACCGGCCTTCACCCCCGCACCCGGCACCACCTCGAACTGCGTCACCACCGGCCCCGTGGTCCGGCCGGAGATCTGGCCCTCGACCTTGAAGGTCCGGAGCGTATCCAGCAGAGACTGCCCCAGTCGATCGAGCTGCGCCTCGCCGGCATCGATGTCGTCCCGGGCCGGGGCGGTCAGGAGTTCTACGGGCGGAGTATCCGATTCCTCGGCGATCCCGGCTGCAGCGGGCTCGGTTTTCTTCCGGCGCGCCCTGTCGCCGGACGGCGGAACGGAGGAACGGCGGAACGGCGGAAGGCTCGCCAGGAGGCCGCCGCTCTCCTCGGCGGCCTCCACCGCCTCCGGAGCTTGGTCCTTCTTCTTGCGATCCTTCCTGCGCCGATCACCCGGCAGCGGGATCCCCCCTTCCGCTGCATCGTCGTCCTCGTCCGCTGCTCCACCGGCCCGCCCGTCCACCCGACCGCCGTTGCCTCCCGCGACCTCGCCTCTGGCTCGGTTCCGCCGTTCCGTCGTTCCGTCGTTCCGTCGTTCCGCCGCACCGCCGTCCCGCCCCGCCTCCAGCCGCTGCAGCGGATGCCAGGCGAACGTGACCAGCGTGAGCGCTGAGAGCGCGAGGAAGCCGAGCAGCACCGCGCCGGCGACGCCGATCTTGCCCGCGATCGTCTCGGCCAGGAACCCCGGCACGAGGCCCACCATCCGGGCCGCGAACCCGCGCTGACCGACATCGGCGTCCAGGTCGGCGGGGCTCACGTCGGTGAGCACGCCGACGACGTAGGGCACCAGCACGCTGAGCCCCACGATGAGGACCGCCGATCGCTTCATGTCGAGCCCGCCGAGCCGGTCGAATCCGGCGAGCGCGAGACCGATCCCCAGGAGCGGAATGCCGAGTGCACCCGCGCCGAGCAGCTGCCAGAGCGCGTGGCCGATGTAGCCGCCGACCGGTCCGGTGATCCCGACGGGGAGCAGGGTCAGGCCGAGAAACAGGCCGACGACGAGGGCGGTCAGCGCGCCGAGGCGCCGGCGGCGGCTGTCGTCGCTCACACCGGCACCGCCGCCAGCGTCACGCGCCGGTCGTGAAAGGTGGGAAGCACAGGGTAGGCATCGAGGCGCGCCGCCGCCGCCACGTCGGCCTCGAACCCGAGCCGGAGCAGCTCGCGGCCTGCTCTGCTGCGGCGCAGCGGCCGCTCCCACCGGTCGCCGTACCGCCGCACCAGATCCAGGCTCGCGAGCGCGGCATCGTTGAGCCCGCGCCGGCGCACCACCCCGCCGAGCACGGCGGCCACCAGCCGCCCCGCCGTATAGGCGTCGTCGAGCGAGAAGGCGCCGTCCCGGCCGGCGCAGAGAACGATCACCGCGCCGCCCTGCTCCAGCGTGTCGCGGGCGCGCTCGGACGCGAGCGAGAGGTTCCCCGCGCAGGCCGGGTGCACGGCGGCGGCGCCCTGACAGGCCAACAGCGCCTTGGTGCCGTTCGTGGTGGTGAGCACGAGGCTCTTGCCCCGGACGGCGGCGTCGGTCATCTCCAGCGGGCTGTTGCCCAGATCGAAGCCGTCGATCCGGACGCAGTTCCTCTCCCCGGCCAGGAGCACGCCGTCGCTGCCGATGGTCTGCGCCAGCCGCAGCGCCTCCTCGGTGGAGGCGACCGGCAGGATCGCCCTCGCCCCGCAGCTCAATGCCGCGCACATCGAGGTGGTGGCCCGCAGGACGTCGATCACGAACACCGTCCGGCCCTGGACCTCGCTGAGCGTCAGGCCGGCCGGCGTGAACAGAACGTCGAGCCTCATGCGTCCGGGCGGAGGAGGTGGGACTCCCGCTCGAGGAACCGGGTATCCACGTTCCCCGCGACGAAGTCCGGGTGCCGGATCACCCGGGCGAGAAACGGAATCGTGGTGGTGACACCCTCGAGGATGAAGCTGTCGAGCGCCTGGCCCATGCGGGTCAGCGCCTCCCCGCGGTCGTTCCCGTGGACGATCACCTTGGCGAGGAGCGAGTCGTAGTAGGGCGGCACGGTGTAGCCGGCGTACACGTGGGTGTCCACCCGCACCCCCGGGCCACCGGGCGGGTGGTAGGCCGTGATCTGGCCGGGGGACGGCTGGAACCCGCGATAGGGATCCTCCGCGTTGATCCGGCACTCGATCGCGTGGCCCCGGAGCCGACGCCCGTCTCCTTGGAAGCTGATCCGCTCGCCCGCCGCGACCCGGATCTGCTCCTTGACCAGGTCGAAGCTGGTGACCATCTCGGTCACCGGGTGCTCCACCTGGATCCGGGTGTTCATCTCCATGAAGTAGAAGCTGCCGTCGGTGTCGAGCAGGAACTCGAGCGTGCCCGCGCCCATGTAGCCGATGTTGGCGGCGAGTGCGACCGCCGCGCGCCCCATCCGGTCGCGCAGCTCGTCGGTCAGGGCGGGGCTGGGGCTCTCTTCGATCAGCTTCTGGTGCCGGCGCTGCACCGAGCAGTCGCGCTCGCCCAGATGCACCACCCGGCCGAAGCAGTCGCCGATCACCTGGATCTCGACGTGGCGGGGCTGCTGAAGGTAGCGCTCGACGTACACCGAGCCGTCGCCGAAGGCGGCCAGCGCCTCGTTCTGGGCCAGCCCGAACGACTGGGCGAACTGCTCCGCGTCGGCGGCGATGCGCATGCCCTTCCCGCCGCCGCCGGCGGTCGCCTTGATGATGACCGGAAAGCCCATGCTCTCGGCGAACGCCAGGGCCTCGTCCGGGTCGTCGATCGTGCCGGGCGAGCCGGGCACGGTGGGAACGCCCGCCTCCTGCGCCAGCCGCCGCGCCGTCGCCTTGTCGCCCATCCGGCGGATCTGCTCGCCCGTGGGGCCGATGAAGGTGATGTTGGACGCCCGGCAGGTGTCGGCGAACTCGGCGTTCTCCGCCAGGAAGCCGTAGCCCGGGTGGATCGCGTCGGCGCCGGTGATCTCGGCGGCGGCGATGATGCTGGGGATCCGGAGATACGACTGCCGGCTGGGTGGCGGGCCGATGCAGACGTCGTCGTCCGCGAAGCGCACGTGGAGCGACTCGCGGTCCGCCTCGCTGTACACGGCGACCGTCTGGATGCCGAGCTCGCGGCACGCCCGGATCACCCGAAGCGCGATCTCGCCGCGGTTGGCGATCAGCACCTTCTTAAACACGCCGCACCCGACTCGAGCCGCCGGCGATCCGCACCTTCGCGAGCATCAGGGCGTCAGGTCGAGCGACCGCGAGGCCCCGGCGTCGCCGGTGATCTCCGAGAACCGCCGGTCGGAGGCCGAATCCACGCCGGACACCCGGAGCGCGAACTCGTTCGGGTTCGACGAGTAGAACAGCGCGCTCTCGTAGGAGATCATCCCCTCCTTGAACCACTTCATCAGCGACTGGTCGAACGACTGCATGCCGTAGGAGACCGTGCCTTCGGCGATGAGGTCGGGAATGTTGAGCGCCTTCTCGATGTCGCGCATGTTGTCCGCCACCGCCGCGGTGTTGATCAGCACCTCGGCGCCGGGCACGCGTCCGCGCCCGTCGGCCCGCGGCACCAGCCGGAGCGAGATCACCGCCTGGAGCGCGGTGGCGAGCAGCATCCGGATCTCCTGGTGCTGGTAGGGCGGGTAGAACGAGATGATCCGGTTGAGCGTCTGGGTGGCGTCCGTGGTGTGCAGCGTGGAGAAGACCAGGTGCCCGGTGTCCGCCGCCTTCAGCGCGGTGTCGAGCGTCTCCATGTCCCGGATCTCGCCGATCAAGATCACGTCCGGGTCCTGTCGGAGGACGTGCCGCAGCGCGGAGCCGAAGGAGAGCGTGTCGCTCCCCACCTCGCGCTGGGAGATGTTCGACATCACGTCCCGATGGAGGAACTCGATCGGGTCCTCGACGGTGATGATGTTGACCCGGCGGTTCTGGTTCACGTGGTTGATCATCGCCGCGAGGGCGGTGGACTTGCCCGACCCGGTGATCCCGGTGACCAGCACCAGCCCGCGGGGCTTGAGCGAGATCTCCTCCAGCACCTCGGGCAGGTGCAGCTCCCGGATGGTCTTCACCTCGTAGGGGATCGCCCGGAACGCGAACGCCAGCGTGCCCCGCTGCTGATAGATGTTGGTCCGAAACCGGCCGACGCCCGGCACGCCGATCGCGAAGTCCGCCTCCTTCTTCTCCGCGAACTCCTTCACCTGCCGGGGCGTCATCACCTGCTCGGCGAGGGCCTTCAGGTCCTCGGGCTTGAGCGGAGGCATGTCCAGGGTCAGGAGCTCGCCGTTGACCCGAACCGTCGGCGGGCGGCCCACTTTCAGGAGCAGGTCCGACGCGTTGCGCTGCACCATCTGCGCGATGGTGTTCTTGAAGCTGAAGGTGGAGGCCGGACTGGCGCTCGCCGCCGTGGATTCACCCATTGGGATCGACTCGGAAGAGGACCTGACCGAACTCGACCGGCTGGGCGTCTTCGACGAACACCTCGCGAACGACCCCGGCGATCTCGGCTTCGATCTCGTTCATGATCTTCATCGCTTCGATGATGCAGACCGTCTGGCCGGGGGTCACCCGGCTGCCGACCTTGACGTACGGATCCGCCCCGGGCTCGGGCGCCTTGTACCAGGTGCCCACCATCGGGGACTTGATCTCCTTGAGCGCCGGGATGGCCGCCGGGCGCGGCGCCTCGCGGGTGTCCGGCTCAGCCGGAGCGCCGGTCGCGCCCCCCACGTGGGCCGGCACCGGCAGCGGCACCCCGACCGCCGGCGCGTAGGTGGGCGAAGCCGAAGTGCGGGTGATGACGACACCGGTGCCGAACCAGCCCTTGATCTCGATCGAGCCGATCTCGGGGGACTCCCGGAGCAGCTGCGCCAGCCCCTCGACGTCCTTCAGCTCGATCGAGCGAATGCCGGGCACGTTCTGGAGCAGCTCGGCGAGCTGCTTCAACTCCTGGGGCGTCATGGCCCCGTCCGCTTCACGGCGCCGCGTCGGGCGGTCCGGATCACGTGAGCCTCCTCGGGTACCCGCCTTCATGGGGCCCTTCGCGGCGCCGACGAGAACGGCGGCCGATGAGGGCGGGGCCGGGACGGCCCGGACTTCGGATGGGAAGATGGCATCGTGAGAATTCGAAGATGTGGACGGGGCTACACCAGCTCCACGAGCTCGGTGCGCCCGTTCGAGAGCAGCTCCGGTCCGGCGTCACCCAGATACAGGTCGTCCTCCAGCCGGACTCCGCCCCAACCGGGAAAATAGACACCCGGCTCGACCGTGACCACCGCGTGGTGGGGCACGGGTGCGTCGGACGTCGGCGCGAGACGTGGCGCCTCGTGCACCTCCAGGCCGAGCCCGTGCCCGAGCGAGTGGCCGAACGCGGCACCGAACCCACGAGCCGCGATCACCTCCCGCGCCAGGGCATCCCCTTCCCGCCCCGTCATGCCGGGGCGCAGATGCTCGAGCGCCCGGCCCTGCGCGCACCGCACCAGGTCGTACATCGCCACCTGTCGCTCATCCGCCCGGGCGCCGACGACGACGGTTCGCGTGAGGTCGGCGCAGTACCCGTCCACCTGCGCGCCGAAGTCGAGCAGCAGCCACTCGCCCGGCAGGACCGCCCGCGCGCTGGTGCGCGCGTGGGGCAGCGCCGAGCGGGGCCCCGAGGCCACGATCGTGGGAAACGGGTGCCACTCGCTGCCCCGCCGCCGCAGGGCGGCCTCGAGTGACGCGCCGATCTCCCGCTCGGTCTGCCCCGGCCGGACCGTGAGCAGCACCTCGGCCAGAGCTTCCTGGGCCAGATCGGCCGCCGCGCGGATGGCAGCGACTTCCTCGGGCGCCTTAACTGCCCGGAGCCGCTCCACGTGGTCCCCGGCGGGCACGACGCGGCTGCGGGTGAGCCCGGTCATGCGCTCGGCATCTTTCACCGTGAGCGCGTGCGCCTCGATCCCGATGGAGCCCTGCGGCAGCCCGGCGAGCACCCGTGCCAGCCGATCCCAGACGCTGCTCTGGTCCACTTCGACCGCCGCCGCATCGCCGGCCTCGGCCGGCGCCTGCACCGCGTAGCGGAAATCGGTCACCAGCACCGTCGCCTGCGCGTGCACCAGGAGCAGTGCGGACGAGCCGGTGAACCCGGTCAGGTAGCGGATGTTCGGAAGATGGGTGACCAGGAGCCCATCCAGTCCCTCCGCCGCGAGCGCCGCACGCAGCGCGCCCTGCCGCGCGGCCCGGCGATCAGCCGCCACGGAGTCGCCCCACCAGCGCCTGCAGCGCCAGGAGGTAGCTCTGGGCCCCGAACCCGGTGATCAGACCGATGGCCAGATCGGCGATCACCGAGTGCCGGCGCTCGGGCTCGCGTGCGAAGATGTTGGAGAGGTGCAGCTCGACGAAGGGGACCCGCACCGCGAGCACGGCGTCGCGGAGCGCCAGGCTCGAGTGCGTGAGGGCGGCGGCGTTGATCAACGCCCCGTCCGCGCGACCACGGAGCCCCTGCACCGCGTCCACCAGCGCGCCCTCGTGGTTGGTCTGGAACCACTCGATCTCGGCGCCGTGCGTCCGGGCGGCGTCGCGCACCAGCGACTCGATCTCGGGGAGCGTCGTCCGCCCGTAGACCTCCGGCTCCCGCTGCCCCAGCAGGTTCAGGTTGGGGCCGTTGAGCACTGCGATCCGCATTCAGCGCTTCAGGTTCTGAAGCCAGGCGTGGAACTGGTCGAGATCGTCGTTCTTGGGGTCCGGGGCTCGCGGGGTGCGCGAGGCGGGCGTGGTGCCCGGGCTGCCGAAGAAATCGTCGAACGAGACGCCCGCCCCCTGGCTCGCGGTCGGCATCGCCGGCGGGGCCGCGGGCGCTTCCTCGCCGAAAACGGAGCTGAGCGATAGGGCATCGGCGGCTGGACGGGTGGGCGCTCCGCTGCCGCTTGGGCTCTGGACCTGTCGCACCGGAGCGGGGGCCGAGTGCGCAGGCGGACGGGCCGAGAGGATGTTCTTGAGGAGCTGCGCCACCGGGCGCCCGCCGGTCTCGCCTGCGGCGTAGGCGCGCTTCGGTACCTGTGCCGGGGCCTCAGCGGCGGGTGCAGGCTCGGGTGCGACCACCTCCGCCGACTGGAGCGGCCGCAGCTCGTGCGCTGCGGGATCCGGTTCAACCACCTCGGCGGCCGGCTCGAGCAGCGTCGGTGCACTGCCCGACGGTGCCCCGTCTTCCGACGCCCGCTCGCGCTCGTCCGTATGGCCTGCTTCCGTATGGCCTGCTTCCGCATGACCTGCTTCGGGGCGCGCTTCCGCCAGGACCTCCGGCGCGGCCTCCACCCGCTCCTCCGACACAGGCTCGGGCGCAGGCTCCGGCAGCGCATAGGGTACCGGCTCCGGCAGCATCTCCGATGCAGGCTGCGGCACCGTCTCCGACGTGGGCTCCGGCGCCGCAGACGACCAGCCCCCCACGGCCTTGTCGTCCTGCAGCCGGGGCCGCTCGGCGAATGCTCCGTGCGCGAAGAGCTCCTGCGAAGCGTCGGGCACCTGGAACTCGCTGCCGCCCGAGCTCCGCAGCACGATGTCCTCGCTGGTCTCCACCCGGAACTCGTCGGCCGGCTCCGCGGGCGTGTCGACCTCGCGGCCGACCAGTCCGTCGAGCGGTTCCACGAGCTCGTCGTAGAGCACCGGCTCCTCGATCTCCATCCCCGCCGGCTTCTCGAGCTCCATGCCCGCGAGCTCATGGAGCGGGTCCCCCAGGGTGCCTGGCTCGAGTTCCCCGACGCTCTCCTGCCGCGTGTCCGTCGCCTGACTCGACTGCGCGACCCACCCCACTGCGGGCTCGGCGACAGGCGGCTCGAACCCGGTCACCGGCTCGACCTCACCCGCCGCCCTGGCGTCGCCCGGTGACGCGGCTTCGACCCCTGCCGGGTGGCCGGCCATCGGAGCGGCCGCGGGCTTGCCGGCTGTCGAGCCCGCCGACGATGCGACTTCCGGTTCCGCGAGGATCGCCGGTTCCGGCGGGCTGGCCGGCTGCGCTGCCGAGCCGACCTCCGCCTGGCGGCGGGAGGTCTCCACCCGCTGCAGCTGCTCCCGCGCCTCGTCGTTGCTCCGGTCCACCGAGAGCAGCGTCTGGAGCCACCGCTCGGCATCGTCGAACCTGAGCAGGCGCTCGCTGATGTCCGCCAGGGCCTTGAGGGCGATCACGTTCTCGCCGTCGAGCGCGAGCACGTGCAGGAACGCCATCTCCGCGGCCTGGACGTCACCCAGGTCCAGATGGCAGCGGCCCAGCACGATGCTGGCGGGGATGTAGTCGGGATGGATCGCGAGGCCGAGCTTCAGGAGGTCGAGCGCCCGCTGGGTCTCTCCATTTTTCCGGTGAACCTCCGCGAGTGGGGCGAAGGTGAGTCCCTGAGGGTTCTCGGCGTATCGACGCTCGAGCTTCTCGATCTCGCTCAGTGCCATCCGGGTTCCGGTATTGTGGCGGTGGATCGGGGGTTGGGCGACGACGTCAAGTCGTTGTGGGGAGTCAGGTGAGAGTAGCGAGCCGCCCCCGTGCTGTCAACTGCTAAGCCGCTCCCCACCTTGAGCTTCAGCGTTGCCGGGCTTAAACTTAGTGTCCTTTTCCCCAGCCAGACCTCCGGAGGATTGAGCAGCGTCCTATGATGCAAGCATTTCGTAACAGCGCGAAGGTGGCCGGCGCCGTCTTCGCCTTTCTGATGCTGGTGTTCGTCCTCACCAGCGTGGACTGGTCCGGTCTGGGAAGCACCACCACGGTCGGCAAGATCAACGGTGAGAGCATCGACGCCCGCACCTACCAGACCTTCGTCCAGCAGACCATCGACAATCGCCAGCGCGATCTGCCCACCTCCCTGACGCTGGAGGAGCAGAACCAGATCGAGGATCAGGTCTGGGAGCAGCTGATCGAGAACCAGGTACTGGAGTCGGAGTACGACCGCCGAGGGATCACGGTCACCACGGAAGAGATCGTCCAGGCGATTCGCAACTCGCCGCCGGCGGAGTTCCAGAACGTCCCCGAGTTCCAGACCGACAGTCAGTTCGACATCACCAAGTACCAGCGCTGGCTCACCTCCAGCGTCGGCGCGGAGTACCTCCCCGCCCTCGAGGCGCAGTACCGGGACCAGCTCCGTCGCTCGAAGCTGCTGCGGGTGGTGGCCGCCGACGTCTACCTGTCCGATGCGGCCCTGTGGGAGCAGTACCGGGACGAAAACGAGAAGGTGAAGGTCGCGCTCACCGCGATCATTCCCCGCAACGCGGTCCCCGATTCGGCCGTCAGGCTGACCGACGAGGAGGTGGCCGCCTACTACCGCGCGCATCAGGACGAGTTCAAGCGCGAGCGGACCGCGTGGCTGAGCTTCGTGGCGCTTCCGCGCCTCACCAATGCCTCCGACACGGCGGCCGCCCGCGCGCGCGCCGATTCGGCGAGAGCGGCGATCCTGGCCGGAGAGCCGTTCGCCGATGTGGCCCGCCGGGAATCGGCCGACAGCGTGTCCGCCGCGAGCGGCGGTGATCTGGGCGAGTGGACCCGCGGCTCGATGGATCCTGCCTTCGACTCGGCGGCCTTCAGCCTCCCGCTCAAGAAGGTGTCCGAGCCGGTGCTCTCGCAGTTCGGGTTCCACGTCATCGAGATCACCAGCCGCAAGGGCGACAAGGCCAAGGGTCGGCACATCCTCATCCCCATCGAGGTCGCCGGCGAGCACCGCGACCAGCTCGACGCGCAGGCCGACTCGCTCGAGCGCCTCGCGGCCGAGCGGGACGACCCCGCGGCGCTCGACACCGTCGCGCGCGCGCTCTCGCTTCCCATCGGCAAGGCCGGTCCGGTCCAGGAGGGGACGCGGGTCCAGGTCGGCAACCTCGTGGTGCCCGATGCGGGCGCGTGGGCCTTCGAGGGCGTCGAGGAGGGCGCGACCAGCCCGGTGATCGAGACCTCGCTGGCCTACTACGTCTTCCGTCTCGACAGCCTGCATCCGGCGGGCGTGCCCCCGCTGGCCGAGATCCGGCGGGCGGTGGAGCACACGCTGCGGCAGGAGAAGAAGAAGCAGCTGGCGAAGCCGGTCGGCGAGAACTACCTGAAGCGGCTGGCCAAGGGCGAGTCGATGGAGGAGGCGGCGAAGGCGATGGGGCTGGCACACCGGGAGTTCGGCCCGTTCACGCGGGTGAACCCGCCGATCACCGATCCCATGGTGGTGGGCACTGCCTTCGGACTGGAGGAGGGTCAGCGCAGCGGGCTGCTGGAGACGCCCGATGGCCTCTACGTGCTGAAGATCCTGGAGCACATCCCGGCCGACTCGGCGCAGTTTGCCAAGCAGCTGGACGAGTACCGGACCAAGATGATCAACCTGGCCCGCCAGGACCGGATACGGGGCTATATGGGGGCGCTGCGGGAGTCCGCCAAGATCGTGGACAACCGGGCCAAGCTCCAGCAGCAACAGCAGCAGGCCGCGCAGCAGCTGCCACCGGTCTCCTGACCGGGATCACCGCGCGGTCTACTGCTGCGACAACCGCTTCGGCTCGCCGGAGGACTTCGTCCCCTCGACGGTGTCCTCCGGCTGGCGGGGCGGCAGGTTGCGAGCCTCGTCGTTGCCCATGATCGCCTCCTGGGTATCCGAGAGACTGCGCTTGAACTCGCGGATGCCCTTGCCGATGGAGGCGCCCACCTCCGGCAGCCGCTTGGCGCCGAACAGCAGCAGCACCACCAGCAGGATGATCAGAATCTCGGTGAAGCCGAGGTTGCCCACGGGAACCCCCTAGAAAAGCGATCGCGCGATCAGGTATGCCACCACTACCGCGATCAGGCTGAGCAGCGACACGTGCAGGGCGATGGGGCCCAGCGTGAAGCTTATCACCAGGAGATCGGCCGAGACAGGGCCGAACTGGGCATCCCAGGTCGTGGTGAAGAAGGTGCGGGCGGCGCTTTCGGGCAGGGTCTGACGCAGCAGCGCCGTGAGCGCCCCGCCGGCGATGAAGCCGGCGATCAGCACCCCGAGATAGAACCCGGGCCGGTGAGGTCCGCTCGCCATCAGCGCCTGCGGTCCACCACGTAGGCGATGCTGGCCCTGAGCGCGTCGCGTGCGGGGGAGGGAGCCAGCCGGTCGAGTTCGCCGTCCGCCTGATCGGCCAGGCGGAGGGCACGCTCCCGGGCGTAGTCCAGTCCCCCCGCCTCGGCCACCGCCTCCACCACCGCCTGGATCTGCCCATCGGTCGGCTCCGGGGTGCGGAGCAGGTCCCCGACTTGGCGGCGGTCGGACTCACCCATTCGGGGCAGCGCCGCGATCAGCGGCAGCGTCACCTTGTGCTCGCGCAGATCCGAGCCGGTCGGCTTGCCGGTGACGCTCGCGTCCCCCACGTAGTCGAGCAGGTCGTCCACGATCTGGAACGCCATGCCCAGCGCCTCACCGAACCGCCGGAGCGCCAGCCGCTCTTCGGGTGCCGCCCGGAGTGCGCCCACCTCGCACGCACCCGAGACCAGTGAGGCCGTCTTCGACTGGATGAGGAGGTCGTAGTCCTCCTCCGAATACTGCAGGGGATCGTGCGCCAGCAGCTGGCGCATCTCCCCGACCGTCATCTCGTTGGTGACCCGGCTCAGCACTCGCAGCGGCTCCAGATCGCCCAGACCGACCAGCTCGATGACCGCGCGGGAGTACAGGTAGTCGCCCATGATCACCGAGATCTGGTGGCTGAAGAGGGCGTTGATCGTGGGCATGCCGCGGCGCAGCACCGAATGGTCCACCGAGTCGTCGTGAACCAGGGTCGCGAGATGGATGAGCTCCACCACCGCGGCGAGGGTCGTGGCCCGCGGGTCGGGCCCTCCCGTGGCCTCGTCCGCCAGGAGCAGGAGCGTGGGGCGGAACAGCTTGCCCTGCATCCGGAAGAGGTGTGAGTTGATCTCGGTGATGAGGCCGAAATCGGCTTCGACCACGCGGCGCAGCTCCTGCTGTACCTTCTCCAGCCGGGCGCGCAGAGGTCCCTGGATATCCGCCAGCGAGACGGGCGCGGTCTGGGGGCTCACTTGCGGCGATCCGCGGCGAGGCGGTGCATCCGGTCGCTCAAATCCATGAAGCGGATGTCCACGGCGAGGGCTCGCTCGTAGCTGGTGATCGCATCCATCTCCTTGCCCTGTGCCTCCGCGGCGCGGCCGAGCCAGTAGAGCAGGCCGATCTTGGCCTCGTCCCCCCCGTCCGCGGTCTCCACCGCGCGTCGGAGGACCGTCTCCGAGATGCCGAACTGTCCCTTCTCGTAGAAGCAGATGCCGAGCGCCTCGGACGTGCGCAGACGTCCCTCGGGCGAGCGGAGCGCCTTCTGGAACTCGGCGATGGCCTCGTCGAGCAGCCCCATCTCCTTGAAGGCGACGCCCAGGTCGTAGTGCGCCTGGTAGTCCTCGGTATCGAGGTTCTGCTCGATCCCACGCTTGAACTGCTCCAGGATCTCCTGGAACTCCTTCTGTTCGTCCACGTCCTTGGGGTCGGCGCGGTCGATCCGCATTCGCGTATCCCGGGTCGATCCCTCCTCGAAGATCATCGAGCCGAGGTCGATGAAATCCCCGGACCCGGAACGCGACTCGGCGGCCGGGCGAGCCGGAGTGGCGGTGGCGGCGGCCGGCGGCATCGCGGGACCGGCCGGGCCGGGTGGTGCGGCCGCGTCGGCCACGGCGGGCGCTGAAGGCTCGGGCGACCGCTCCGACGCGGAGTCCCGCTCGCCACGCAACGCGGCGAGCGCCGCGCGGGCATGGGCGTTTTCGGGGTCATGCTCCTGCACTCGGCCGAACACGGCAAGCGCCTTCTCCGTCGCGCCCGCGCGCGCGAGCGCATCGCCGAGCGAGACGTACGCGGCGAGGAGCGGACCGCGCTCCCCCGAGCGGAAGGCGAGCTCTACCCGCTTCTGGTGGTGCCGAATGGTGTCCGGCACGAGCTCGACCAGCCGCTCGACCACTTCGGCAGCGCGGGTGGTGTCGCCCAGGCGCTCGAAGCCGTCCAGCGCCAGCTCCAGCTCTTCGACCCCGCGCGTGTCCTCGCCGCCTTGCAGCAGCCGGTCGGCGAGCTGGAGGTGCAGCTCCGGATTGTCGGGATCGTCGAGCACCTCGCTCTCCAGCTCGACCACGCTGGGGGCTCCGGCGGGCTCCACCGGAAGCAGCGGGAGGTCGCCTTGCGGCACCGCGGCCGCAGCGTCATCCACCGCTGGCTCGTCGGCCTCGGGCTCGTCGGCCGCGGTCAGGTCTACCACGGGCCCGTCCGCCACGGCCCCGGCCGCCATGCCCTCGTCGTCCATCAGCGGCACGGCGTCGAGCTCGGATGTCGCCGAACCCGGCTCGGTGGCCATCGGCTCCAGCTCGGAGCTCGTCGGCTCCAGCTCGGAGTCTATCAACTCCAGCTCACCCCCCGCGGGCGAAGCGTCGATCGGCTCACCGGGGAGCGCGACGATCAGGTCGTCGGCCGAGCCAGCGTCGCTGACGTCGAGCGGCTCACCGATGAAATCCAGCTCGGTCGGCTCGACCCGCTCGAGCTCCGGATCGGGGGCGACGCTCGACACGTCCAGCTCCACCTCGGCCGTCTGCTCCAAGCCCGGTACGGCCTCCACCTGAGGCTGGGCCGAGGCGTCCTCGGCGCTGATGGGCTCGGAGAGCAGCAGTCCCTCGGGAGGCGCCAGCTCCGACGGCTCCGGTGGGGCAGCCGCGGGCAGGCCGAAGCCGGTGTCGAGGAAGACCAGACCGGCGGAGGCCTGCCGGGTTTGGCTGGGCTCCTCCACCTCACGCGAGGGCCGCCGCTCCTGCTCCGCCCGGGACCCGTGCCGCTCGCCCCTGCCCTCGATCTCGCCGGCCAGCTTCTCCATCTGCTCGCGGGCCTCCTCCTCCCGCGAGGACGCCCTGAGCAGCTCGACGAGCATCAGGCGAATCTCCTGGCTGCCGGAGAACTGGTCCGCGAACTCCTTGACCGAGCCGAACGCCTCGTCGAGCTGCCCCAGGGCGTTCATTCGCTCGAGGAACTCGATCAGGTTTCGCTTGGCCTCGATGACGACGTTCTTGCGGGCGTGAAGCTGGGCCAGCTTCAGGTAGGTCTGGGTGCGGCCCGGGTTGACCCGCAGAATCTTGCCGCAGAGCGCGATGGCGTTGTTGAAGAAGCCCTGGTCGGCGTAGAGGTCCACGGCGCGCTCGTAGGAGCGCACCGCCGCGGGCGTATCGTTGGTCTTGAGGTAGAGGTCGCCGACCCGGTTGTACAGCGAGAGGTCCGGAGACGTCTCCTGCCCCGATTCGATCTGCTGGATGGCCTTGAGATAGATCTCGATGGCCCGCCGCCAGTCCTCCTTCTGCTCGTACTTACGCGCCGTGTCCTTGAGCTTTTCGAGGTTCATGCGGCCCGGGCGGCGTAGGGGAGATTCAGGGCATAAGGGGTTTGGCGGGCGAAAGATACCGGAACGGGTACGAGCGGGGCAAGAATGCGCCTGAGGCCGGTCAAGGTCCCGGATCCAAGTCTCCGTGCTCCACCGCCAGGGCCAGGCGCTCCAGGTCGGGGGCGGGCGGACGGTCGGCATCCAGCGGAGTGACGGCAGGAGTGAGCGCCCGCAGGCGCCCGTGGAGTGCCTCGACCCCGTTCCCGGCCTTGAGCGGCCTCAGGAACTCCAGCCCTTGGGCCGCGCAGAGCAGCTCCGCTGCGACCACGCGTCTGGCATTGGCCAGGATGCGCTGTGCCTTCCATGCGGCCGCCATGCCCATGGGTACGAAGTCCTCCTGGTTGGCGTCCGTCGGGATCGAGCCGATGCTGGCCGGCATCGCCAGGCTGCGTGACTCCGCCACCAGCGACGCCGCCGAGATCTGGACCATCATGAATCCCGAGCAGAGCCCGGGCTCCGCCGTGAGGAACGCCGGCAGCCCCTGGCTGAGGTCGGGGTTCACCAGCCGCTCGACCCGGCGCTCCGCGATCGCCTGGAGCGTCGTCAGGGCGATGGCGAGGACGTCGAGCGCCTGGGCCACGGGCTGGCCGTGGAAGTTCCCCCCCGAGATCACGTCGCCATCGGGGAAGACGAGCGGATTGTCGGTCGAGGCGTTGAGCTCCACGGCGGCGGTCTCGCGGGCGAAGCGGATCGCGTCCGCGACGGCGCCGAAGACCTGCGGCGCGCAACGCAGCGAGTAGGCGTCCTGAACCCTGGGGTCGTTCTCCCGGTGCGATTCCCTGATCTCGCTGTCGGCCAGGAGTCCGCGCATCAGCACGGCCGCCTCGAGCTGTCCCCGGTGCGGCCGGGCCTCATGGATGCGGGGGTCGAGCGGCGCCGGCGTCCCCCGCAGCGCCTCCAGGCTCATCGCGGCGGCGCCTACCGCCGTTCTCCAGAGCACCTCGGCGTCGTGCACCAGCAGGGCGAGCAGTGCCGTCTGGGCCTGGGTTCCGTTGATGAACGCCAGGCCCTCCTTCGGGGCGAAGCGAAACGGCTGGAGCCCCGCCGCGCGCAAGGCCTCCGCCGCGGGCCGGGGTCCCGACGCGCCCAGCACCTCGCCTTCGCCCATCAGCGCGAGAGCGACGTGGCTCAGCGGCGCGAGGTCGCCGCTGGCCCCGACGCTCCCCTGCTCCGGGACCACGGGCGTGATGCCGGCGTCGAGCATCGCCAGCAGCGCCTCCACCAGCTCGGGGCGTACGCCGCTGGTCGGCCGGAGCAGAACGTTGGCCCGGAGCAGCATCAGCGCGCGGACCACGCCGGGTGGCAGCGGCGTGCCCACCCCGGCCGCGTGACTCCGGATCAAATTGACCTGGAGCGCCTCCAGCTTGTCGGGGTCGATGCGGACGTTGGCGAGCTTGCCGAAGCCGGTGTTGATCCCGTAGATCGTCTGCCCCGAGGCGATGGCCCGCTCGACGAGCAGACGGCTCGCGACCAGCGCATCGCGAGCCGTCGCGTCCACCCGGGTTCGCGCGGCCGGGTCGCGCGCGATGCGCACCACGTCGCCGATCGTGAGCGAGCGTCCGTCCAGCGTGATCGGCGCGGTCATTCCCGCGGAGCCGGCCTCACGAGCAGCTCCGGGTTCCCCGGATCGGTCTGGAAGGCCCAGTCGAGAATCAGGAAGGTCGTTCCCACGTGCTGGACGCGCACCGCGCCGTAGCGCACGAACCCGTCGCCGCCGTCCATCTCGAAGACGTACCCGAACCCGGGGACCGCCTGGATGGGCGACGTCCCGTACCCGCCCTGCTGGCTGCGATCCTCGGCGAAGTCGATGCTGGTCAGATCCTCGACCGGATCGCTCTCGTTGTAGTACTCGACGCCGGTACCCGCCCGCACCGGCGTGAGGAAGAGATCGCCGTCGCCGTCGCGGTCCACGAAGAAGTCGATGTCGGGCGAGTTCGCGCTGAGCACCAGGCCCAGCTCTCCCGCCTGGACGTCGCCGTCGTCGTTGACGTCGTCCCAGAAGCGGAAGCCGGACCCGTTGGGCGTGGTGGGCGCGGCCGCGAGCACGGTGTTGCGGGAGTCCGGTCGCGGCGTGTCGCCGCGCAACGGAGACCGATCGCTCTCCAGGCCGTCCACGCTCACCGCCGTGACCGAGTAACAGCGCGGAACCCCGTTCGCCAGCGCCCCTACCAGGAACTCGGGCGCGACCGTGGTGCCCTCCACGGCCCAGTCGGTTCCGCACGCGTCGTTGTCGATGTCGTAACTGGTGCTGTAGACCCGATAGTTGGCGAAGATGTCGGGATCGGACTGGAACGGGTTGTCTTCCCACACCAGCGCGATGGCCTGGTCC
>DATABZ010000212.1:0-3689 GCA_036259315.1 Gemmatimonadales bacterium
ATGTTGTGGAGGCGAGCCAGGTAGGACGCGAGCCGCTCCCGCGTCTCGAGATAGACGTTGAACGCAAAGAGGTCGACGAAGGGCAGCTCGAGGTACTCGGTCGTCGGGTAGTTGACGTACGTCACGAGGCAGCCCGGGTCCTCCGCCTTCGCCACCTCGTACAGCTGACTGAGGAACCGCTCCACGCGCCGTGGGCCGTACCAGCGGACGATCGTGGCTGGGATCTCGTTCCCGATGGCGTAGCAGAGGAGCGCCGGGTGGCCCGCGCACCGCCTCACGCCGTCGCGGACGCGCCTCACGATGTCCGCCGTCAGCCGCCGATCCTCCAGGAACGCCACGTGCTGCTCCCAGGGCAGGCCGATCATGACCCGGAGACCGTGCGCCGCCGCGAGATCGAGGAGCCAGCGCGGCGGCACGGTGTACACGCGGACGGCGTTGATGCCGGCTTCCGCCATTGCCGCGAAGTCCCGCTCGACGACGGCCGGGCTGCGGTATTCGTTTCCGTGCTCGTCGGGGCGGAACGTGCCGTAGGTCACACCGCGGAGCCACAGCTTTGTCTGCCCGGCGAAGACGAACTTGCCGCGGACCTGGGGCCGCTCGAGCAGTACCGTCTCCGGCGGGGCGGCGACCAGTCCGATCCGAGCGGTGGCGGTTGCAGACTCGGCGTCGTGCCGGACCTCGTCGAGGCCGGAGAGATCCAGATGGTTCAGCATCGGATCCTCCCGGCCGTCCGCTCGAGTTGGCTGCTACCCGGTGCCGCGGGCCGAACGACCACCGCGGGAACTCCACCGCGCGTGTCCATCGAGGACGAGGGCTGCGCCGGCATGCGCGAGGCGGCCACTACCCGACCACGGCCACGCCGTTGGGGACGAGCGTTGCGGCATTCTCCCGCGGAGCCGGCGGCGTCGTCCGGTCGGCTCGCGAGCGCCTCGAATGCCAGAGCCAAGCCGTCGTAACGATCGTGTCCAGGTCGGACCGGCGCGGTCGCCAGCCCAGGACTGATGACGCCTTCGTCGCTTCCGCAATGAGGACTGGAACATCACCGGGGCGCCGCGGCATCTCGCGGGTGGGGATCCGCCCGCGACCAACCCGCTCCACGGCGCGGACGATCTCGCGCACGGAGTAGCCACGGCCCGTGCCGAGGTTCAACGCGGCGCTGACGCCGCCCCGGGCCAGGTAGTCCAGCGCCCTCACGTGCGCGTCCGCCAAGTCGCTCACGTAGCATTTTGGAAGTAGGTGGTTAGCGACGAACCTGTCCAGCTGACGAACACGTTATTACTTGTTCCAGCCGTGGTCGTCACGAGCTGCGGCAAAGAGTTAAAGGTTGCTGCGCCACCGAAGTTGGTGTATGTGACGGAGCCTTCGGTCCAGGTCGTATTGGTCGACGAAAAGGCGCCGTAGGTTCGCGACGAGTCTGGCCCGTCGTGCATGAATAATCGCAGCTCGACGCTGGTGATCACGATGCCGGTCAGATTGCCTGAGTTGAGTTGCCTCAGGTCGAACTTAAGCAGTGAATGAAATATGCTGCCGGTTGAGCAGCATCTCACGATCATCTCACTGCTGCTACCCATATTGCTGGTCGGGCTGCCGCTGCTCACCCACTGATCGTCGGTGGTCCTCAGGGTTTGCTGGACGGCCAACGCTTGGCCCCCGAGCAGTATCGGGCCTGCCAGAGCGCCAGCCGCAACGGCCGATATCAGACCTGTTCGATGCAACACCTCGGTAACTCCTTCTTGCCTGGATATTGTGCGCCGCGCGCTCTCGATGGCAGCCTCATGCGCCAAAGCCGGCGCTGCCCGCCGTCGTCGCACGCCAAACCGCCGGCTGCATCGGCAGCGGCGGCCAACGGTGCAGACGCGGAGCGGCCCAGACCGGCCCTTCCTCCGGCATCAGCAGATGGTTGTCAGGAAATACCCAGGTGCTCACGATCTGCGCCCCCTCCCCTTACGCGCGAACCAGTCTACCCCGGTGCGGTGCAGCGTTCTGTGGCTCACGTTTCTGCGACGTTTTACCGTGCTGCCTCTCAATTGGCATCTATCCAACGATATAGATTTGTTGTTTCTTGTGTAACGAGTTCCCGGCGTCTAGCAACTTACGGTTCTGCGCGCTCGACGAGGCGGTGACGGCAGGTAACACGGGGCGCGGGTTATGCTTTCTTGAGCCGGCAATTGCCGGGGCCGCCGTCGCACCGTTCCAGAGGAGACGACGCGCCCGGGGCCGAGGCGTGCCGGACCCGAGGCGCCCCTCGCTCCCGGTCAAACCAGATTCTTCTCCTGGGCGTAGAGGGTGAGCGCGACCCGGCTGCCGACGTTGGCCTTCTGGTAGATGTTGTGCAGGTGGATCTTCACCGTGCCCTCGGTGATGTCCAGGTTACGCGCGATCTCCTTGTTGCGCAGGCCGCGCGCCACCATCCGCACGATGTCGATCTCGCGCGGCGTCAGCACCCGGGCCACCTCCTGCAGCCCGGCCTCGCGCCGCCGGAGCGCGTCCAGCGCGCGCGAGACCGCGTGCGGCTCCAGCCACTCGCCGCCGGCGTGGACCCTGCGGACGCACCGCGCGACGAGGTCGGGGGCCATGTCCTTGAGCAGGACGCCGCGCGCGCCGAGCCGCACGGCCTCGAGCACGTCGTGCTGGGCCAAGGAGGCGGTGAGGATGACCGCCCGTGTCGGGAGGCCCTGGCCCCGCATCTCCCGGAGCACCGCCAGCCCGTCCTTGCCCGGCATCTGCAGGTCGAGGAGCAGGATGTCCGGCCGGTGCGCGCGCACCGCCTGGAGGGCCTCCTCGCCGTTGCTGCACTTGGCCAGGACGGCGAAGTCACCCTCCAGCGCCAGGAGCTGCTCCAGGCCGGCGAGCACGATCGGGTGATCGTCGACCAGCACGAGGTGGATCAGCATCGACGCTATCCGGTTTGCGGGACGTCCTGGCCGGCGGGCGGCGGCGGGGTCGTCCAGGCATCGGCGGCGGCTACGACGTGGAGCGCCGGCCGGAGCGGCAGGCTGACCTCCAGGCGGGCACCGGACTCGCTCGAGTCGATCGTCAGGTCGCCGCCCAGCGACGCCACCCGCTCCTTCAGCGATGCCGGCCCCTGGTGCATGAGGCCAAGGGCGGCGAGGTCGTAGCGCCCCCGGAAGGGGAAGCCGCGGCCGTCGTCGGCCACCGTGAGGTGGAGCCGGTCGTCGCGCTCGGCAAGCTCAACGCGCGCGACGGTGGCGCCGCCGTGTCGGGCGGCGTTGGTGAGGGCCTCCTGGAGGATGCGGTAGACGCCGTGCGCGAGCGGTTCGGAGAGCTGCCGCGTCAGCGGCCCCGCGGTCAGCTCCACGCGCAGGCCCCACTGGCGCTCGGTCCGGGCGGCCAGCTCCCGCAGGTGGGCGAGCAGGCCGGCGTTGACCTCGGTGCGGCTGAGCGGGATCGGCTTCATCTGCCGGACGAAGAAGCGCAGGTCGGCCTGCTCGGCGGCGAGCAGGGCCTGCAGGTCGGCGAGGCGGGCGCGGGCGGCCTTCGGGTCGGTCGCGATCAGGCGTTCGAGGGTTTTGAGCTGCAGGGCGAGTCCGGTCAGGGACTGGAGCACGCCGTCGTGCAGGTCGCGGGCGAAGCGGGCGCGCTCCTCGGCGACGGCGGCCTGCTGCAGCCGCTGCTGCAGGTAGGACTGGTTGAGATCGGCGATCACCTGGCGCGCGACGATGCCGCCG
>DATABZ010000213.1:0-12744 GCA_036259315.1 Gemmatimonadales bacterium
CGAAGCGCAGGTCCGGCACGATCTCAGTGTGCGGCCCACCGGGCCAACCCGAGCCGCCGCTCGATGATTTCGATCGTGGCCTCGGGCGTCTGGGCTTCGTAGAGCAATCGTGTCGCAGCCAGTCCGTGAAAGAATGCCGACGCTGCCGGTGCCGCCGCCAACAGGATGGTGGGTCGATCCAGCTTCAACGCCAGCGCCACCTCCGCGGCGGTGCCCGGCCCTTCGACTCCACAGGCCACGACCACATCGCTGCTCAGCACGTTGATCACGTTACGCGCTTCGTTCATCCCCGTGAACACGGCGACGTCGACGTGCTCGCTCACCGGGGCCTCCGCCCCGGTGGGAAGGATGCCGACCGTGAGGCTGCCGGACACCGACTTCGCACCGGCGCACGCCGCGTCCATGATCCCGGCTGGGCGCCCGCCCGTCAGCACCACCCAGCCCGCCTGGGCGGCGAGGCGGCCAAGGCGCTGCGCTGCCTCCAATGCGGCGGCCCCAGGGGCGCTCGCACCCATTACGCCCACTACCGGTCGTCGCTGCGGCATGCACCAGAGCTAGAGAGCACGAGGGACCTGCCCAATACGCCGCTCACCGCAGCCCCAACTCTCCTGCCCTGACCAGCGCCACCACTTCCCTGCCCTCCCCCTCCAGCGTCGCGCGTCCTCCCTCCTCCCGGTCCACCACCGCCAGTACGCCGAGCACCCGGCCTCCTGCCGCCTCCACCGCGGCCGCCGCGCGCTGGGCGGATCCGCCGGACGTGATCACGTCCTCAACGACGACCACCACGTCACCCTCGGTGAAGCACCCCTCGATGACCCGCCCCGTCCCATGCGCCTTGGACTCCTTGCGCACGCTGAACGCGTCCACCACCAGTCCCGTGCCGAAGCTCGCCGCCGCGATCGCGTAGGCGACGGGATCGGCTCCCATGGTGAGGCCGCCGACCGCACGCGGCCGCCAGCCGCGCGCAGTCACGGCGCCCCAGCCGAGTCGGCCGATGAGCCCCTGCCCTTCCGCGCTCATGGTCGTCAGGCGGCAATCGATGTAGTAGGAGGAACGGCGACCAGAGGCGAGCACGAAATCTCCGCGCCGCACCGACCGCTCGAGCAGCAGCCGGCGCAGGCGCTCCAGGTCGCCACCGTCCATCAGTCGCCTGCCCCGCCCTTTCGGAACAGCGAGGCCAGGAAGCCGGGCTTCCTGGCCGACCCGTGGTTCTGGACCGCCGTGCAGAACTCGCGCGCGAACTCGTCCACCGTCTTACTGCGCTTGCTGAGGTCCCGCTCCAGGCCGCGCATGACGGCCGCCTCGATCGCCGGGGGGAATTTGAGGCCGCGGACCGCCTGGTTCAGAGGTACCGGCGCCTGTGTTAGTAGTTGCTGAAACAACTCCCTGGGGTTCTTGCCCGTGAACGGGTGCTCCTGAGTCAGCAGGTAGTAGGTGATCGTCGCCAGGCTATAGACATCGGCCTGCCCGCTGACCAGCTCGCCGCTCAGGGTTTCGGGGGCCACGTATTGCAGGGTTCCGACGAAAAACCCGGCCCGCGTGAGCCGCTCCTCAGGGCTGGCCTCGGCGTCGCGGGCGATCCCGAAATCGAGGATCTTGGCCGTCTGGGTGGCCGGGTCGTACATGATGTTGGCGGGCTTGAGATCGCGGTGGATGATCCCGGCGCGATGCGCCACGCTGAGTGCAGCACCGAGCTGCTCGACGATGGTCGCCACCAGCGGCGGCGACAACCGCCCGGACCGGTTGACGAACTCGGCGAGTGGCTCGCCCTGGGCCCACTCCAGCGCGAGGTAGTGGAGCCCCTCCGACTCGCCGTAGTCGTAGGTGCGGACGATGTTGGGATGGCTGACGCGGGAACCGAACTCGGCCTCGCGCAGGAAGCGCTTGACCGCGACCGGATCGCCGGCGAGCCTGGGCCGCAGGATCTTCACGGCCGATTCGCCGCGATCCGGGTGCTCGGCGCGATACACGGTGGCGGTGCCACCTTCGCCGATGTACGTGGCGAGGCGGTAGCCGGCCACCGTGCGACCGACGAGATTGTCAGCGCTCATGGGATCGCCAAGCTACTTAATCTCTCACGGTGCAGCAAGTTGGACGCTTGACGCCTCTCGTTCGCCGCCGCTAACGTTCGCAACCCGCGCGCCGTGGTTTCATCAGCGCTGCGGGTTTCACCGGCCCTCCCCGAGGTCTCACACATGCGTCGGCTCGTTCTGGTGGCGGTTCCGTTCCTCGCGGCTTCCGCCATCGGCTGCGGAAGCTGGAAACGAGTCGGCAGCGACGAGCAGCCGAGGCCGAGCGAAACGCTCACCCGGCTCCTCAACACCACCGAGTTCTACCAGCGGCTCGGGCGCCTCGCCGCGGCCGAGCCGATGCCGTTCGTCGGTACCGTCGCCTTCGCCGCCGGTCCCGCCGACTCGGTCATCGCCGTCCTCGGGCTCTCCCTGGAGAACCGGGCCTTCGCGTTTCAGAGGGAAGGGAACTCCTTCGTGGCCCGCTACCGCGTGGGCATCGCCTTCAAGCGGGAGGGCGCGCCGCCTCTGGAGCTGGCCCGCGAGGAGCTCGTGCGCGTCGCGACGTTCCAGGAGACTCAGCGGGCCGACGAGAGCGTACTCTTTCAGCAGGTGCTTCGGCTGCTGCCGGGAACCTACGATGTGACCGTGACCGTCCGGGACGCGTCGTCCACCGCCGAGAGCAGCGCCACCGCTGAGTACACGGCGCCCGCCTATGGCAAGGCCGCGTACACGGCGCCGGTGCTCACGTACCAGGCCACGGGGCGGGGGAGCCTGGACGAACCGCTCACCCTGGTGCTCAACCCGCGCGGCGCGGTGGGCTACGGCAGCGACACGCTCCTCGCCTACGTCGAGGGCTATTCCTTCCCGGGGCCCACCACCGTGCCGTTCCGGGTGCTGGACGAGCAGGAGAACACCATCTACGACGACTCGCTCCGCTTTCGCGGGGGCAGGGAAGTGGAGAGTCAGGTCGTCCGCCTCGCTCCGGACAGCGTGTCGCTGGGCGAGCTCGAGATCGTGGTCGGAAACGATCCGGAGCGGAGCGCGTCCGCGCTGGTGTCGTTCACCCAGGCGTGGGTGGTGACCAACTTCGAGGAGATGCTCGACCTGTTGCGCTACTTCGGCCAGGACGAGCTGATCGGTCGGATGCGCCGGGCCCCCGTCGGGGAGCGCGCCCGGCTGTGGCGCGAGTTCTTCACTGCCACGGACCCGAACACCGGGACCCCGGAGAACGAAGCCCTCAACCAGTACTTCGCCAGGGTGAACGCCGCCAACCAGCGCTTCCGGGACGAGGGCGTCCCCGGCTGGCGCACCGACCGCGGCGAAGTCTTCATCACCCTCGGCCCGCCCGACGAGAGCATCGAGAGCACGCCCGGTGTCGCGAACCGGGTCATCCGCTGGACCTATCTCACTCACCGGCTGGAGGTCTACTTCCAGGACGAGACCGGCTTCGGCCGGCTGCGACTGACCCCCGGCTCCCGGGCGGAATACGAGCGGGTGCTCTCCAGGGTGCGGAGACAGTCGTAGCTTTCGGCATGGCGAATCACTCCCCCCCGCGCCTCTTCCTCGTCGACGGCTACGCCCTGATCTATCGCGCCTTCTTCGCGATGATCTCGCGCCCGCTCCGCACCAGCAAGGGCGAGAACACCTCGGCGGCCTGGGGCGTGGTCAACTTCCTGATGCGGCTCCGGGAGAAGTACCGCCCGGACTACGTGGCCTGGGTCAACGACGCCGGCACCTCCTTTCGGGCGGAGCGGTATCCCGACTACAAGTCCACCCGCGAGAAGCTCGACGACGAGCTCCAGGCCGACTTCGACCGCGCGCTCGAGCGGATCTGCGCACTGCTGGAGGCGTTCCGCATCCCGCTCGTCTCCGTTCCGGGCTACGAGGCCGACGACGTGATCGGGACCCTGGCCACCCGTGCGGCCGAGCGCGGGCTCCAGGCAGTCATCGTCTCCGGTGACAAGGATTTTTACCAGCTCATCGGGCCCGGTATCACGCTCCTCAACCCCGGTCGCGGGGGCCCGGCCGCGGTGGAGGAGACCTGGGTGGACGAGTCCAACGCCTCCGAGCGCCTGGGTGTCCGGCCCGCGCAGGTGGTGGACTACCTCTCGCTCGTGGGCGACACCTCCGACAACGTGCCGGGGGTGAAAGGCATCGGCGAGAAGGGCGCCCAGAAACTCCTCGCCGAGTTCGGCACCCTCGACGCGCTGCTCGATCGCGCCGCGGAGATCACGGCCAAGCGTCCCCGTGAGGCGCTCCTCGCCCAGGCGGACAACGCGCGACTCTCGCGCGAGCTGGTGACCATCAAGTGCGACGTCCCCGTCGAGCTCGACGTCGCCGATCTCACCCTGAAGGAGCCGGACCGGGAGGCCGCGATCCGGATCCTCACCGAGCTGGAGTTCTTCTCCTTGGCGCGGAAGCTGGGGGGCGGAGACGGGAACGGCGCCGCTCGCACCGGCGCGGTCGCCCGCTCGGCCGGGGGCGAGGACGAAGCGGACTCGGCGGTCGCCACCGAAGAGGAGAACGGCGCGGAGACCGGAGCCGGCTTCGCGGCGAGTGATTGGCTCGCGATCGACGAGCCGCCCGCCCTTCAGGTCACGGTGGTCGACGATCCGGACCACATCCCGGCGCTGGTACAGCGCCTTCGCGCGGCCCCGCTGATCGCGATCGACAGCGAGGCCTCCTCGATCGCGGCGCAGAGCGCCGATCTGGTCGGCCTCTCACTCTCGGCGACGCCGACGGAGGTCTGGTACCTGCCGTTCGGGCACCGCACCCGCTCCGATCTGGGCTCGCTGGGGGAGGGGACATCGCCCGCGGCTCCGGTGCGGAACCTGCCGCCGCTCACCGACTTCGCGATGGCCCCGCTGTACTCGCTGCTGACCGACCCCGCGGTGCCCAAGGTCGGCCACAACATCAAGTACTGCTGGCAAGTGCTCCGCCGCGCCGGGGTGGAGCTGGACGGCGTCGCGTACGACACGATGCTGGAGAGCTTCATCCTTGATCCCGGCCGCCGCTCGCACGCGCTGGACAATCTGTGCCTCGAGCACCTCGGCCGGACGATGAAGACCTACCAGGAGGTGGTGGGGAAGGGTAAGGCGGAGATCCCCTTCGCCGAGGTCGCCGTCTCGGCCGCCGCGGACTACTGCGGGGCGGACAGCGCCACCGTCCTCTCCCTGCACGAGCACTTCCTGCCCACCCTCCGCGAGATGCAGATGGAGAGCCTGCTCCGCGACGTCGAGATGCCGCTGGTACAGGTGCTGGTGGACATGGAGTGGGAGGGCATCGGGATCGACCGGGCCCTCTTCGCCCGGCTGGACGAGGAGCTGAGCGCCGACCTCCGGCGCCTGGAGGCCGAGATCTCGCGCGTGGCGGGCCTGGATCTCAACCTCAACTCCCCGCGGCAGCTCGCGATGGTGCTGTTCGAGAAACAGCAGCTCCCGGTTCTCAAGAAGACGAAGACGGGTCCGTCCACCGACGCCGACGTGCTGGCGCAGCTCGCGGCCATGGGGCACGAGCTGCCGCGGCTCATCCTGGAGTATCGCGAGCTCCAGAAGCTCAAGAGTACCTACGTGGACACGCTCCCGGCTTCGGTGGACCCGGTGACCGGGCGGATTCACACCAGCTTCAACCAGGCGGGCGCGGCCACGGGCAGGCTGAGCTCGAGCGATCCCAACCTCCAGAACATCCCGGTGCGCTCGCTTCGCGGGGAGGAGATCCGCCGCGGTTTCGTCCCCCGCGAGGGCTGGACCTTCCTGGTGGCCGACTACTCCCAGATCGAGCTCCGGCTCATGGCCCACCTCTCGGGCGACCCGGCGTTCATCGAGGCGTTTCGTCAGGGCGGGGACATCCACCGCCAGACGGCCGCGCTCATCTTCAACGCGTCTCCCGAGTCGGTGACGCCGGAGATGCGGGCGCGGGCGAAGACGATCAACTTCGCCACGATCTACGGGCAGGGGCCCTTCGCGCTGAGCCGGCAGCTCAACATCTCGATGGACGACGCGCGCAGCTTCATCGCGCGGTACTTCGAGCGCTTCGCGGGGGTGCGCGCGTTCCTCGACCGACAGATCAAGCTGGCCCGGGAGCAGGGGTACGTGGAGACCATCTTCAAGCGCCGCCGCTATATCCCCGAGATCCGCGACCGCAACTTCAACATGCGCGCCTACGGCGAGCGCAACGCCCAGAACTCCCCGCTTCAGGGCTCGGCCGCCGACCTCATCAAGGTCGCCATGACGCGGATCCACCACGCCATCCGGGACGAGGGCCTGCGCAGCCGGATGGTGCTGCAGGTGCACGACGAACTGGTTTTCGAGGTGCCGCCCGAGGAGCTGGAGCGGATGAAGGAGCTGGTGCGGAGCCGGATGGAGGACGTCGTGGAGCTGCGGGTGCCGCTGGTCGTCGATCTCGGCGTGGGCCCCAACTGGCTCGACGCCAAGCGCGGCTGAGCGCCGCTGGAGCGCCATGTCCGGACGATTCCGCTTCACCGATCCCGCCGCGGGCGACTTCGAGCTGCCGGACGTGGAGTCCGTGCTCGACGCGCTCGAAGCGGCGCTGGTCACCCCGGACACCCCGGTGCTCGACGCGGCGCGGCAGAGCTGGCAGCCGGTGGCGCAGCATCCGGAAATCCGGGCGGCCTGGGTCGAGCGCGCCAGGTATCGGCCTCCCGGCTCCGGCCTCGACCTGCCGCCGCTGCCGGACGAGGCGTCGCCCGGTGAGCCCGGGGACGCGGCCCGGCGGCGGGCGGCTTACGCGTTGGTGCTCCGGGGCAACCGGGTCCCGGCGGAGGACGCTCCGCCGCCCGAGCCGACCCCGCGCCGCTCCATCGCGGCGGGGCTGGCACTGGTGCTCGTGGCGCTGGTGCTGATCGGCGCGGCGGTGGTCGAGCTGGCCGGCGGGCTGGTGCGGGTCGCGGCGCGCGCCGTACGTCTCTCACCCTGAGATCGCGTCGATCTCCCCCGACGGCCGCCCCGGCCGCCGCCCTCCGGGCCACCAGTTCCACCGCCCCATCATCTGCATGAACGCCGGCACCAGCACCATGCGGACGACCGTGGCGTCGAGCAGCACCGCCACCGCGAGGCCGAACCCCAGCAGCTGCATCGCCAGCACCCGGGCGAAGGCGAAGATCCCGAACACCAGGATCATGATGAGCGCCGCCGAGGTGATGACCGAGGCCGTGGCGCTCAGGCCCTCCATGGTGGCCGCGGTGTTCCGCCCCGAGCGGTCGTAGGCCTCCTTGATCCGGCTCAGCAGGAAGACCTCGTAGTCCATGCTGAGCCCGAACACCACCGCGAACACCAGCACCGGCACCACGACGAAGATCGCCGAGGTCGGACCGTCCAGCCCGAAGACCTGCGAGCCGATGCCGAGCTGGAACACCAGCACGATCAGCCCGAAGGTCGCGCTCACCGAGAGCGTGTTCATGACGATCGCCTTGAGCGGCACCAGCACCGAGCGGAAGGCGATCGCGAGCATCAGGGCGGTGGCCCCGAGAATGAGGCCCACCAGCAGAGGGAATCGGGCCATCAGGTCGGCCTGGAAATCGACGGCCGAGGCGGCGTAGCCGCCCACCAGCACCCGCATGCCCCTGGTGCCGCGGAGCTCGGCGTCGCCGAGCTCGCGGACTCGCCGCACCAGGTCCATGGACGAGGTCAGCGACGTCGTGTCGGCCGGGATGACGTCGAGCAGGGCGAGGCGCCGGTCGCGGCTCAGGTAGGCGTCCACGAAATCGGGATACTGCCGCCGCGCGTCTTCCAGGTCGCTGTACAGCACCGAGTAGGCGAGGAGGGAGGTCCCGGGCTCCAGGTCCACCAGGCTCCGCACCTCGCGCACCCTGGGGTCGGCGCGGAGCGAATCGGAGAGGGTGCGCAGTCCCCGGAGCGATGCCGTCTGCACCGCGGTGCGGCCCTCCGGCACCTCCACCACCATGCGGATCGGCTGCACGTAGCCCGCCACGCCCATGCGCGAGAGCGCGTCGAGCCCTTCGCCCGCCTCGGTGCCGGAGGGCCACCAGTGGCGCGACGGCAGCCCGATCCGGATCCACAGCAGCGGCGCGGTGAGGAGCGCGATCGTCACGCCTCCGTACACCATGGCCCGCACGGGATGCCGGGCCAGCGTACGGGCCCACTTCTCCCACACCTGAGGGGCGTGATACCAGGTGAGGCGCCGGGCCAGCCATCGCGGCCGATCGATCTCCCGACCGAGCACCGCGAGCAGGGCAGGGAGGAGCGTGACCGAGAGCAGCACCGCGACCGCGACGACGATGAGGCCACCGATGCCCACGCTCCTCGTCTCGATGAGCGGCGTGAACAGCAGCGCGCCGAACCCGACCACGACGGTGAGCCCCGAGGTGATCACCGCCGAACCCGCCGTCATCATCGTGTTGACCGCCGCCTCGTGCCGCCGAAGGCCGTGCCGCAGCTCCTCGCGGAACCGGGTCACCACCAGCAGCGAGTAGTCGATCCCCACCCCGAGCCCGATCATCGTCGTCATGTTGAGGACGAAGATGGACATCGGCGTGACGCTGGTGAGGGCCCCGATGATCGCGAGCGACACCGCGATGGCGAGCACGCCCACCACCAGGGGCAGCGCCGCCGCGACCAGCGCGCCGAAGGCGAGCACCAGGATCAACAGCGTGAGCGGCAACAGCGTCCGCTCGCCCCGCTGGCTGTCCTCGGCCACCACGTTGCGCACGTCGAGGTCGAGCGGCGCTCGCCCGGTCACCCGCGCTCGATAGCGCTGCCCGGCCGGCGCCCGGGCGATCGAGCGCCGCACCGTCTCCCGGACCGGCGGCACGTAGGCTCCGGCGCTGTCGCCGTTCTCGATATCGATGGCGACCAGCAGGAAGGTGGACCGCCGGTCGCGACTCAGGAACGTGGTGTCCCCGGTGCCGGGGTAGGAGACCAGGCCGCGCACGTATGGCTCGCGGTCCAGCGCGGCGAGCAGGGAGTCGAGGACCGCGCGGGAGGGGCCGGAGTCGAAGCGCGAAGGGCCGTCGAGCGTGACGGCGAAGAACTCACCGATGGGCCGGGCGAACCGATCGTTCAGCAGCTTGTCGGTGCGGGAGGCCTCGGTCTCTCGCGAGCTGCCCCCGCGGATGTTCAGGAGCCCGGGGGTCGCGGGCGCGCGCAGGGCCGCCACTCCGCCGATCACCACCCACACGACGAGCACCGCCCAGCGCCAGCGCACCAGCGCGCGGGCGAAAGGTTCCATCAGTTGCAGTGGGTCCTCCCGACTCCGAAGCCGCGCCCGACGCGCCGGCGGCCAATGTTAGGCCGGTGCAGTTCTCGGCGCTAGCGCGGCTGGCGAGTTGGCGCGTCCCTTGCCAATATTCCGACGAACCATGCGACGTGCCGTCCTCCCCCTCCTCACCCTGACCCTCGCGCTGCTGATCCTGGTGGACCGGATCGGCCATATGAAGCTCGCCCGCGACCGTGCCGAGCAGCCGGTCCAGGGGCCCAACTCCACCCAGTCCGCCACGGCACATCCTTCGGCGGGCGAAGAGGTTATCCATCGGGCCGGGGCCGCGGGCCGGGCCGGTGAGACGGTGGGCGACCGGCTGGCGCGGCTGGCCACCCGCGAGCGCCTGTCGCGCGAGGCCTCGGCGACCTACCTGGACTCGCTCATCGTGAGCACCGACTCGGTAGTGCGGCGCTGGCCCGACAGGTGGGGCAAACCGATCCGGCTGCACATCGTCGAGGGCGGGACGCCGGGCTATTTGCCCAAGATGGCGGGATTTGCCCGCGACGCCTTCGACCGGTGGCAGCAGACCGGCGTCGGCCTCGCGTTCCAGGTCGTGTCCGACTCCGCCCATGCGGACGTGGTGATCCGCTGGATCGATCGTTTCGACTTCGATCGCGCCGGCCAGACCGATCTCACCTGGGATCAGGCGGGCCGGGTGCGTCGCGCTTCGATCTCGCTCGCGCTCCGCACCCACACCGGTGCGCCGCTGCCCGACGCCGCGCTGCTCTCGGTCGCGGTGCACGAGGCGGGTCACGCCCTGGGACTGCCGCACTCCTCCGACAGCAACGACGTGATGTTTCCGGCGACACGTACCGGTACCCTCACCGAGCGCGACCGCCGCACCATCGAGGTGCTCTACCGGCTGCCGCCCGGCCCGGTACGGGACGAGCTTCCCGGACGCTGAGCCTCTTGCAGCGCTCGACCGCCTCCGTCCTGTGCGTGGCCCTGGCCGCACTCATGACGATCCTTTCCGCCGTCCCCGCCGCCTCCCAGACGTTCGCCGACGTGGACCGGGCGGCCTTCGCGGGCATCCGCGAGGGGCTCTATCCCGGGGCCGTGGTCGTGATCGGCCGGCGCGACTCCATCCTCTATGCGCGCGGCTACGGTCACTACACCTGGAACCCGGCCTCGCGGGTGCCCGACGTCGATTCCACGCTCTGGGACGTCGCCTCGATCACGAAGGTCGTCGCCACGGCCGGTTCGGCGATGCGCCTGGTGGACCGGCGGCAGCTCGACCTCGACGCGCCGGTCCGCCGCTACCTGCCCAGGTTCTCGGGAGGGCTCAAGAACCAGGTGACCGTGCGCATGCTGCTGGACCACACCAGCGGACTCAAGAGCTACGTCCCCATCTACAAGAAGGCGGGGCGAAGCCGCACGCGGATGATCGACCTCCTGTACGCGCAGCCACTGCTCCGGCCGCCGGGTGACTCCGCCGAGTACAGCGACCTCAACGCGATGCTGCTCGGGCTGGTGATCGAGTCGGTCGCCGGCAGCCGGCTCGATACCGTCGCGCAGGCCGAGGTGTTCGGGCCTCTGGAAATGACGGACACCCGCTTCCGTCCTCCCCCACGGCTCAAGGGGCGCATCGCGCCCGCGGGGATCTGGCGGGGCCAGCCGGTTCCGGGTGACGTGAACGACCAGAACGCGGCGGCATTCGGGGGCGTGGCCGGCCATGCAGGCGTCTTCTCGACCGGCATGGACCTCGCGCGCTTCGCCCAGGCCTGGCTCCGCGAGGGCACGGGGCCCAGCGGCCCCTGGGTGAGCTCCGCGACGATGCGTCAGTTCCTCACCCGTGGGCCTCGCAGCGGGACCCGCCTGCTCGGCTGGGACTCGCCCGAGCTGGAGGGCGAGGAGCCGAGCATCTACGGCACCCTGATCAGCCAGTCCGCCTATGGCCACACCGGCTTCACCGGTACCGAGCTGTGGATCGATCCGGTGCACGACCTCTTCCTGGTCTTCCTCACCAACCGGGCCTTCGATCCCAAGACCCGGGACTCGGTGAAGGGGCTCAAGGTCGTGCGAACCGAGCTCTCCGATGCCGTGATCCGGCTGGTGCCGCACGCCTGCGCGCAGCACCTGGTGGCCAGGTGCTGAAGGCGCGAACCATCCTCCCGGCGCGGCGGTTACCTTTCGGAGCAGGCACACGAAGGCAACGCACGCGAACCACGCCAGGAGTGCAGGCGCCATGCAGTCGCCAGAGACCATCCGCAAGGCGCTCCGCGCGGTCAAGGACCCGGAGCTGAACCTCAACATCATCGATATCGGGCTGGTCTACGACATCGAGTCGAGCGAAGAGGGCGACGTCAAGGTCAAGATGACGCTCACCTCGCCGGGCTGCCCGGCGGGAGGCGAGATCATCGAGGATGTGCGACGGGTGGCCGGCGACCTCGAGGGCGTGCGCAACGTCGACGTCGAGCTGGTGTGGGACCCGTACTGGACGCCCGAGCGAATGGATCCGAGGGTGCGCGCGTTCCTCGGGTTCTGAGCCGGTGTCAGCCTTGCTCTGACGGTCCTTCCAGCGCCTTCAGCAGCTCCGCCCCGAACTCACGCAACTGCCAGCGCCGCAGCTCCGTCACCTCGCCCAGGTCGGCGACGGTCTTCGGAGCCGCCCGTGCGATCGCCTCCAACGTTCCGTTGGGGCACACCACGCCGGCCGGCAGGTCGCACTGCTGCGCCAGCCGGTTGCGCGCGGCCTTGAGCCGCTCCAGCCGCTCTTCGAAGGCCAGATCGGGCACCCGACGTGGGGGCCGGGTGAGCCGCGGCAGGTCGTCCTCCCGCAACTCGAGCCCACGCCTCACCGCCGCGAGCAGATCGCGGCCGCGCCGCTCCGCCTGATCCGAGCTCACCCCCGGGATCGCCTTCAGGGTCGCCATCTCGGTGGGCGGGTTCTTCGCCATCGCGAGCATCGGCTCGTTGTTGAGGATCCGGAAGGTCGCCCGATCGGCGCGACGCGCGGTTGCCTCCCGCCACTCCCACAACTCCCGCAGGATTGCCAGCTCGCGCCCGCGCAACGCCTTCGCCCCCTTGAGCCGGAGCCAGCCCGGCTCGACCTGATCCGCCGCCGTGGGCCGCATGGCCTCCAGCAGAGCGAACTCCTCCTCCGCCCAATCGAGACGCCCCCGCTCCTGGAGCCGCTCGCGCAGGATATCCCGGAGCTGGGGCAGGTAGCGGGTGTCCGACGCCGCGTACTCGAGCATCTCGGGTGACAGCGGCCTGGCCGACCAGTCGGCGCGCTGGAAGCGCTTGTCCAGCCGCACGCCCAGGTACTTCTCCAGGAGCGCGGCCAGCCCGATGCCCGGCTCGTTCAGGAGCTGGGCCGCGATCCTGGTGTCGAACAGATTGCGGGCCGTGAAGCCGTACTCCCGATGGAGCAGCCGGAGGTCGTAGTCGGCGTCGTGGAAGACGATCTCTAGTCCCGGGTCGCTCAGCAGCTCACCGATGGGATCGAGGCCGCCGGTCGCGAGCGGATCCACCACGGCGGTCTCCTCGCGCGAGG
>DATABZ010000214.1:0-4594 GCA_036259315.1 Gemmatimonadales bacterium
GTCCAAGGACGCTGGAGGGTCGGTTGTCGCGGAGCAAACCGGCCGCCCGCCCGCCTGTCCGCCCGTCCGCCTTCCGCCCGTCCGCCCAACAGTCGCCCTCTTCCGCGGCTGCGTCATGGACACCCTCTTCCGCCACGTTCACGACGCCACCCGCCGCACGCTCGAGCACAACGGCTACCGCGTGGTCGAGGTGGAGGGCCAGACCTGTTGCGGCGCGCTGCACGAGCACGCGGGCGACCGCGCCGCCGCCGTCGCTCTCGCGCGCCGGAACGTGGCCGCCCTGGCCGAGTCGGCCGACTTCATCGTCACCAACAGCGCGGGCTGCGGGGCCCTGCTCAAGGACTACGGCCACCTGCTCGGCGACGAGGCGGGCGCGGCGCTGGGCGCCAAGGTCCGGGACGTGAGCGAGCTGCTCGCGGAGGCCGGCCCCCGTCCGGGCGCGCCCCTGGACCTGGATGTCGCGTACGACGCCCCCTGCCACCTCCAGCACGCGCAACGCGTGCACGACGCGCCGCTCGCCGTGCTGCGCGCCATCCCCGGCCTCCGGCTGCGCCTGCTGCCGGGGTTCGACCGCTGCTGCGGCAGCGCGGGTATATACTCGGTGCTGCAGCCCGAGATGGCCCAGGACGTCCTCGCCTCCAAGATCGAGTCGGTGGCCGCCGCGGAACCGAGACCTGCCGTGCTGGCGACCGGGAATCCCGGATGCCTGATGCAGATCGGCGCCGGGCTCATCGCCGCCGGGCTGGACATCCCGGTCGCACATCCCGTCGAGCTGCTGGATGAGAGCTACCGGCGGGCGGCAGCCGGGAATGGCCGTGGGTGACCCTCCTCCGCGTTTCACTTTTCCCGCCGCCCGCTGTTATCTCTAAGGACACACATGGCGACTGGCATCCTGTTCGACTTCAACGGCGTCATCATCGACGACGAGCCGCAGCATTGCGACGCGCTGATCGCGACGCTCGCCGAGTACGGCCACCCGCTCGACCGCGAGACCTACTACCGCGACTACCTGGGCTTCGACGACCGGGAGTGCTTCCGCTTCACCTTCGCCCGGAACGGCGGCTCGGTGGAAGAGTCGCGGATCCTGGAGGCGATCGAGCGGAAGAACGAGCACTACCTGCGCGCCATCCGCGCCGACATGCGGCTGGTCCCGGGAGCGGTGGACTTCATCGAGGCGGCGGCGCTCGAGGGGCACCAGCTCGCCATCGTCTCCGGCGCGCTGCGCCGGGAGATCGAGCTGGTGCTCGAGCTCGCCGGCCTGCGCCCCCATTTCGCGGAGATCGTGGCCGCGGAAGACGTGAGCGCGTGCAAGCCGGACCCGCAGGGCTTCAACCGCGCGCGGGAGATGCTGGCGCTGCCGGTGGGGCGCTGCGTGGTGGTCGAGGACTCGCTTCCCGGGCTCGCGGCCGCGCGTGCGGCGGGCCTCCGCTGCGCCATGCTCACGACGTCGTACACCGAAGACTCGCTGGCCGCGGGAGACGTGGTCTGGCGCGATTTCACCGGCCGCGAGCCGCGCGAGCTGCCCTGGGCGCATGACTGACCTCGACCTCACGATCGACCGCGAGCGGCTCGACCGCGTGCGCCGCGGCGCCGCCGTGGTCGTGGACCATCCCGCCGTCTTCCGGATCACCGGGCAGGGCGCGCTCACCTGTCTCCAGGGACTCTTCACCAACGACCTGGAGAAGCCGGGCGACGGCAGCCTCACCTACGGCGCCATGCTGACGCCGAAGGGGATGATCGTGGTGGACGCATGGCTCGCACGCCACGCGGGCGCGATGACCCTCATCGCCGCCGGACGAGGGCGCGAGGCGGTACGGGACATCTTTCAGCGCGCCCTTCCGCCCCGCCTCGCGAGAGCGAACGACGAGAGCGACACCTCGGCCGTGGCGTGGGTGCTCGGCGAGCGGGGCTTCCACACGCTGGTGCAGTCGGGAGTCGGCGTACCCGAAGCGGCCGGCCGGGTCGTCGAGCTCGAGAGCGGCACCGGCCCGCTCCTCGTCGCGCTGGCGCCCGAAGGCGCGCCGTTCGCGGCCGTGCTCGCGGGCCTCGCCGACACGGTGGACGCGGCGGTGCGCCGCCTCCTGCTGGCGGGCGCGATGCGCGGCGAGGAGTCGGACCTGCACGCGGCCCGCATTCTCGCGGGGTGGCCGGCGCTGGGCGTGGAGATCGACGAGAGGACGCTCCCCCAGGAAGTGCGGTACGACGAGATCGGCGGCGTCTCGTACACCAAGGGCTGCTACACCGGGCAGGAGACCGTCGCCCGGCTGCACTTCCGCGGCCATACGAACCGGGAGCTTCGCGGCCTGGCCTGGCGCGAGCCCGGCGCGCCGAGTGGTCGGTCGGTCGTCGCGCGGGAGAAGGAGGTCGGGACGGTGCGCTCCACGCTGACCGTGGATGGTCGCACGCTCGGACTCGCCCTGGTGCGGCGCGAGGTGGAGCCGGGCTCGGACGTGGTGGCCGGGGGCCGCGGCGCGACGGTGGTGAGGCTGCCCTTCGGGGGAGACGAGCTGGATGACTGAGACGCATCGGGCCCCGAGCGAAGCCCGGAGCCCGAAGCGTCGTGGGGATCGCCGCGAGCTAGTTCGCGGTGTCCCGGGCCATCGTGGTGTCCGACTGCATCATGGTGGTGTCGTGCATCATGTCGCCCATGCCGGTGTCGGCGGGCGCCGCCATCTCACCCGTGGTCTCGGCCGGCGGAGCGTCCGCCGCGGGCCTTTCGCCACAAGCCGCGAGCACGAGGATCGCGGACATCAAGAGCAGCTTCTTCATCAGTCACTCCTTAACGGGGTTGGTTGAACCGCCATTCTCCGGGATAGGCTGCGATGCGGCTGCGGGGGCACGGGGGGCGAAGCTACATACCCGGAGGCCTTTGTCAAGCGAGTCGGGCACCCCACCGCCGGACCGATCGTGCAAGAAGTTGCACCTGGATGACTTACCAAGACTATACTCACGATAGAAGACTTCCGCATACCAGCACAGGGACGAGCGACCTACGACATGACCGAACCACGCACTCTGGGTGACCTCAAGAGCAGCCGCTGGGCCGAGCCGCCGCTGCGCGGCCGGACGGTGCGGGACGAGATCCGCGCCAACCTGCTGGCCCGCATCGAGTCGGGGGCGACGCTCTTCCCCGGCATCGTCGGCTACGAGGACACCATCATTCCCCAGATCGTCAACGCGCTCCTCGCGCGCCATCACTTCATCCTCCTGGGGCTCCGGGGGCAGGCCAAGAGCCGGATCCTCCGCGAGCTCACGGGGCTGCTCGACGAGCGCATTCCCATCGTCGCCGGCAGCGAGGTGAACGACGACCCCTTCGCCCCGATCTCGAAGTACGCGCGCGACATGCTCGACGAGTGCGGGGACGCGACTCCGATCGGGTGGCTGCGGCGGGACCAGCGCTACGTGGAGAAGCTCGCCACGCCGGATGTCACCATCGCCGACCTCATCGGCGACGTGGACCCGATCAAGGCCGCGCGCGGGGGCCACCTGCTCTCCGACGAGCTGACCATGCACTTCGGCCTCCTCCCGCGCGCCAATCGCGGCGTCTTCGCCATCAACGAGCTGCCCGACCTCAGCGGGAAGGTTCAGGTGGGCCTGTTCAACATCATGCAGGAGGGCGACGTCCAGATCAAAGGCTATCCGGTCCGGCTGCCGCTCGACGTGCTCCTGGCGTTCACGGCCAATCCCGAGGACTACACGGCGCGCGGCAAGATCATCACCCCGCTCAAGGACCGGATCGGCTCGGAGATCATCACCCACTATCCGCGCACGGTGCCGCTCGGCATGGAGATCACCGCGCAGGAGGCGTGGACCTCGCGCGGCGGGCTCCCGCTCGACATCCCCGACTTCGTGCTCGAGGTGATCGAGCGCGTCGCGTTCGAGGCGCGGGAGGACAAGCGGGTGGACAAGCGCTCGGGCGTGAGCCAGCGGCTGCCGATCAGCGTGCTGGAGAACGCCGTGTCCAACGCCGAGCGCCGCGCGATGGAGCTGGGAGAGCCCAGGGTGGTGCCGAGGGTGAGCGACATCTACGCGGCGGTCCCCTCGATCACCGGCAAGCTGGAGCTGGAGTACGAGGGCGAGCTCCAGGGCGGGGACACGATCGCGCGCGAGCTCATCCGGCGCGCGGCGGGCAAGGTGCTCGAGGAGCGCGCGGGGGGCGCGGACCTGAGCCGCATCGTCGCCTGGTTCGACCAGGGCGGCGCGCTCAAGGTGCCGGGCGACGAGCGCGCCGAGCTCTGCCACAAGGGGTTCGCGGTCGTGCCCGGGTTGCTCGACACAGTGAACGACGTGGGCCTCGCGCCGAAGTCCGATGCTCCGCGCGCAGTGGCCGCCTGCGAACTGGTGCTCGAGGGACTTGCCGCGCAGAAGCGTATCAGTCGTAGCGAGGAGCTGGGCTACACGCGGGCACGGCCGGAGCGGCGGGAGCCGGGGTATGGCAAGGGAGGGATGTCGTTCGGGTGACTTGCCGCTGTTCGTGCTGGTGACCGGGGGAGGTAGGCCCCGAACGACATCCCTCCCTTGCCATACCCCGGCTCCCGCCGCTCCGGCCGTGCCCGCGTGTAGCCCAGCTCCTCGCTACGACTGATACGCTTCT
>DATABZ010000215.1:0-5456 GCA_036259315.1 Gemmatimonadales bacterium
AGACCGGCTGGCCGCGATTCCTGCTGGAGACCGCACTGGCCCGGCCGGTGGGTCTCCGGTTCGTGTCCGTGCTCCAGGAGCTGCAGCACGAGGGCCACGAGCTCGGCCTCCACGGCGGCATGGATCATGTGGTGTGGAGCCGCCGGTTCCACCAGCTGCCCGATCACGTCCTCGAGGCCGACGTGCAGGAGTCCTACGGGCATTTCGTGCGGCATTTCGGCAAGCCTGCCGGCTTCACCTCGCCCGGCTTCTACTCGGACACGCGCGTGATGCGGATGCTGGACCGGATGGGCTTCAGCTACGATGGCGATGCCATCGGCGGCGAGCCCAGGCGGGCGGTGGCCGACGGTCGGCCGCTCCGCCACTGGACCATCCCGGTCACGCTCTGCGGACCGCGCACCGTGCCGTTCCTGGAATACCACGGCGCGCGGCGCACACCCGAGACTCAGGTGCTGGAGGCGCTGGATCGCCACCTGGATGAGCGTGACCTCGTCGTCCTGTACGGACATCCCTGCTACGAGGGCGTCAGGGACCAGGTGCTCCGGAAGGTGTTCGCGCGTGTGGTCGAACGCGGGTTCCGGTTCGCGACCATGCAGGCGGTCGCGGCTCGCCTCGAGGCTGGCGTGCCGGCGCGATGATCCGGGTGCTCAGCGTCTTCGGCACCCGGCCGGAGGCGATCAAGATGGCGCCCGTGATCCACCGGCTCCAGGAACGTCGCGACCGCTTCGAGAGCGTGATCTGCGTGTCGGCACAGCACCGGGACATGCTGGACCAGGTGCTCGAGGTGTTCTCCCTCCGGGCCGATCACGACCTGGCGATCATGACCCACGGCCAGTCGCCGGCCGGCGTGGTCGCCCGCGTGCTCGACCGGCTGCCTCCGCTGCTGCGCGAGATCCGTCCGGACGTCCTGCTGGTGCAGGGGGACACCATGACGACGTTCGCCTCCTCGTTCGCCGCCTACCTGGAGCGCATCCCCTCCTGCCATGTCGAGGCCGGGCTCAGGACCGGGAACCGGTACCATCCGTTTCCGGAAGAGATGAACCGCGTCCTGACCACGCGGCTCGCCGACCTCCACTTCGCGCCGACCACCACCGCGCGGGACCGGCTCCTGGCGGAGGGCGTGCCGCCGGACACGGTGCTCCTCACCGGCAACACGGTCATCGACGCGCTGCTCGCCACGGTGCAGAAGAGCTACCGCTTCCGCACACCTGCGTTGGCGGCGGTGGACCACGGTTCCCGCGTCGTACTGGTGACGACGCACCGGCGCGAGAGCTTCGGCCCACCGCTCCGGAGCACCTGCTCGGCGGTCCGCGACCTCGTCGAGCGCTTTCCGGACATCGAGGTGGTCCTGCCGGTGCATCCCAATCCCAACGTCAAGGAGACGGTGGAGTCGATGCTGTGCGACGCGCCGCGGGTGCACTTGATCCCTCCGGTGGACTACGTGGAATTCGTGCACCTCATGGCCAGAGCCCACCTGATCCTGACCGACAGCGGCGGCGTGCAGGAGGAGGCGCCGAGCCTGGGCAAGCCGGTGCTGGTGCTTCGCGAGACGACCGAGCGCCCGGAGGGGGTGGACGCCGGGACCGCGGTCGTGGTGGGCACCGACCGCGCGCGGATCGTGGAGACCGCGTCCCGGCTGCTCACTTCCCGCGAGGCCTACCAGCGCATGGCCAACGCCGTGAGCCCCTACGGCGACGGGCGAGCAGGCGAGCGCATCGTGGCGGCGCTGGAGCGGCGCTACGGATGAAGCTGCTGGTGACGGGTGGTACCGGGTTCATCGGCTCTCACCTGGCGGAGCAGGGACGGCGACTCGGGGCGGAGGTGGTCGTGCTCGGGCTCACCGATCGGCCGGAGGAGCGGGCCAACGCGGCGTTGCTCCAGCAGCAGGGGGTCGAGGTGATCTCCGGCAGCATTACGGACGCGGAGCTCTGCGGCCGAGCGGCCCGCGGAGCCACCCACGTGTTCCACCTGGCCGTGGCGATGCGCGAAGGGGCGAAGAGCGACGAGTTCTTCGAGTCGGTCAACCTGGACGGCACCCGCCGGCTGCTCGAGGCGTCGGCACACGAAGGCGTCCGGCGCTTCGTGTACTGCAGCACCATCGGCATCTATGGCCACCGCGCGCCGGGCATCACCCGCGAGGACTCGCCACTCGCTCCCGGCAACATCTACGAGCGCACCAAGGTCGCCGCCGAGCGGCTGGTGCGTGCGTTCGGGGCGGAGCGCCTGCTGCCGTACACCATCCTCCGCCCGGCCGACGTGTACGGGCCCCGCGATCAGCGGCTGCTCAAGCTCTTCAAGGGCGTGAGCGCGGGGCGTTTCCCGCTCTTCGGGGCGGGAGAAGGACGGCGACACATGATCTACGTGGACGACGTCGTCTCCGGGTTCTTCCGCGCCTGCGAGCGCGACGGCGCACTGGGTGAGAGCTTCATCCTCGCGGGCCCGCGGGCGTGTACGCTTCGGGAGCTGGTGGCGGAAGTGCAGGCGGCCACCGGGAGCCGGCGCTACGGCGTCCGCCTGCCGCTCCGGCCGATGCTCGCCGTGGCGGGCGTCGTCGAGGACGTGTCACGGGTGCTCGGCGTGGAGCCGCCGATCTATCGCCGCCGGATGGATTTCTTCTGGAGCGATTCGGAGTTCGATACCACCCGCGCCCGCCGAGCACTGGATTGGGTGCCCCGCGTCGACCTGCCGGAGGGAATCCGACGCACACTGGAGGACTACCGGAGCTCCGGGGCCCTCGCCGCATGACCTCTGGAGAACGGACCGTGGCCGAACCATGGCAGATCGCGCTGTACCGTCGCTCGCTCAAGAAGAAGGAGACGATGAAGGCACTGCTCGACCATCTGCCCGCGGTGGAAGGCCGCGCCTGCCTCGAGCTCGGCTGCGGCACGGGGCTGACGTCGTACTTCCTGCGCCAGCGGGGCGGCACCTGGACCAGCTGCGACTTCGAGCGGGACCACGTGCGCTCGGCGAAGCAGCTGGTCGGGGAGCGCGTGGTGCAGATCGACGAGCGGTCGCTGCCGTTCCCCACGGGCAGGTTCGACGTGGTCGCGGCGATCAACTTCCTGGAGCACATCGAGGACGATGACCGCTTCTTCGCGGAGATGGTGCGGGTGCTCAAGCCGGGTGGGGAGTTCCTGTTCATGGCGCCCAAGGGGGAGCACGGGCGGCCGGGGTTCGCCCTCAAGCGCGTGCTCGGGTTCACCGCCGATCAGGAGGGGTTCGGGCACGCGCGCGACGGCTACCCGCCCGAGCGGGCCAGGGAGCTGATGCGGCGCCATGGGCTCACGGTCCGCAGCGTGGACAGCTATTGCCGGATCTTCACCGAGTCGCTGGAGGACCTGCTCAACTACGCGTACCACAGAAAGGCGACGAAGGACAAGGAGCCTGCCGAGCAGGATTTCCACGGGGACACCGCCCCCATGTCGGCTGAGGCGCTGAACAAGGTCGGGACCGCCTACAAGGTCTACTCGGCCATCTACCCCGCTCTGCGCGCGTGGACCATGCTGGATCGCCTGATTCCCTTCTCGCCCGGCTACATGATGGTCGCCCGGGCGTACAAGGCCGCCTGAGATGTGCGGCATCGTAGGCCGGGTGGGCCCGGCACCGGTGGCGGAAGCGGAGATCCGCCGCATGTGCGACGCGATCCGGCACCGCGGCCCCGACGACTGGGGCGTCTTCACCGAGGGCGGCACCGGGCTCGGCGCGCGGCGGCTCAGCATCATCGACATCGCTGGCGGCCACCAGCCGCTCGGCAACGAGGACGGCACGGTCGTGGTAGTGATGAACGGGGAGATCTACAACTACCCCGAGCTCCGGCCGGCTCTCGAGGCCGCCGGCCACCGGTTCCGCACCCGGACGGACACCGAGGTCCTGGTGCATCTCTATGAGGAGCACGGGGAAAGGATGCTCCGTCACCTGCGCGGCATGTTCGGCTTCGCGCTGTGGGACCGGACCCGGCGCCGATTGCTCCTGGGGAGGGACCACTTCGGTCAGAAGCCGCTGTTCTACACGGTCACCGACGGCCGTCTGACCTTCGCGTCCGAGGTCAAGGCGTTGCTGGCGGACGACCCGAGCCTGGCCGAGCTCTCGCCCTACGCGCTGGACCAATATCTCACGCTGCGGTTCGTCCAGCCTCCGCAGACGTTCTTCCCGCGCATTCGGGCGCTGCCGCCGGCGCACTACATGGTGTGGGAGGGTGGCACGAAACGGGTGGAGCGCTACTGGCAGCTCGCCTATGGCCCCAAGTGGACCGAGGGCGAGGACGAGCTGCTCGAGCGCATCGACTCGCTCCTGGCGGAGACCGTCACGGCACACCTGCTGAGCGACGTCCCGGTGGGCGCGTTCCTGAGCGGCGGGCTCGACTCCACGCTGGTCGCATCCTACGCGGCGCGGACGCTGGGATCCGAGCTCCGCACCTTCTCCATGGGCATTCCGTACCGGGACCTGAACGAGCTCCCGGCAGCCGCGGCGGTGGCGGCGCGCTACGGCACCCGCCACTTCGCGGAGGAAGTGACGCCCACCGTCGTGCGCGACCTGCCGAGGCTCGTCGCCGCGCTGGACGAGCCGGCGGACCCCCTATCCATGTGTCTGCTCCACCTCGCGCGGATGACGGCGCGTGAAGTGAAGGTGGTGCTCGGCGGCGACGGCGGCGACGAGCTGTTCGGGGGCTACGACCGCTACTCGGCGGACCGGTGGCTCGACCTGTACCGGAGCGTACCGTCCGTGGTCCGCGACCTGGTCTCCACCCAGGTACTTGGGCGGCTGCCGGATCAGTTCACGTTCAAGAGCGTCACCCACAAGCTCCGTTGGGTGGATCAGATGGCCAGGAAGAGCGGGGGAGAGCGCTACTCCGAGAGCATGCAGTTCTTCTGGTTCAACGAGGCGCACCGACTCGAGCTGTACACGCCCGAGTTTCGCCGGCGTCTAGGCCACACCCGCCCGGATGCGTGCGTGCTCGACCTCTTCGCCGGTGCCCCGGCGGAGGATCCGGTGGACCGCATGATGTACGTGGACGTGGCCTCACGGCTGCCGGGCCAGTCGCTCATGATCCTCGATCGGGCGACGATGGCGTACAGTCTCGAGTCCCGGTCGCCGTTCCTGGACGTCAGGTTCGCGGAGTTCATGGCGCGGGTGCCGGCGCGGCACAAGGTGAGGGGGCGGCAGCTGCGCTACCTCGAGCGGAAGCTGGCGGAGCGCTACCTGCCGCCCGAGGTGCTGCGACGGAAGAAGCAGGGCTTCGCGTCTCCCCTGATGTACATCCTGAACGAAGAGGTGCGCCGGCTGGCGCCGCGGCTCCTGCACGGGAGCGAGCTGGTGCGCGACGGCTATCTGCGGCCCGAGCGGGTCCGCGGGCTGGTGAGCGAGCATCTGGAGGGCCGGCGGGACCACGGCAACCGGATCTGGCTGCTGCTCACGGCCGAGGTGTGGTACCGGCACTTCGTCGGGCGGCGCTCGGC
>DATABZ010000216.1:0-10085 GCA_036259315.1 Gemmatimonadales bacterium
CCTCCGCCCCTACCATTGGGTGCTGCCGGTACATGCCCGGGTGCTGCCGGTACATGCCGGCATGCCGGCCTGACTTTCACGCACGCATCGCCGCGGCCATCACGGCCGGCACCCGCGACCAGCTCGCCCGCTCCTCGAGCGCGGTCATCCGCTCCATCAGCCGGTGCGCGCTTCGGTGACTGAGCGAGTACGCGGGCTTCGGCATCGCCGTGATCGGGTGGCGCATCACGGCCTTCTCGATGTGCTCCAGCATCGGCGTGTTGTGGACCCAGCCGGTGCCGCTCTGGATGTCGGCCGGGGTGGACGACGGATGAGCGCCCCACGGCGGGCTCGCGAAGGCGAACAGGAGTCCGGACCACGCGTTCACCGTCACCGTGCCGTAGCGCAGCCTGCCGATGGCCCGCTCGACCGCCGCACCGGTCGCGGAATCCTTCATCGTCTTCGGATGGACCACCAGCCCCGCGGAGAGCGTCCCCCACAGGCGCTCGTTGGCGAAGCGCACGCCCTCGTCCAGGAACTCGGCCGGGTCGCTGCTCCCCACCGCGGTCTCGACCACGATCGGTGCGAACGACTCATCGGTGAAGAGCAGCTCCCGTGCGTCGGCGGCGTCCAGCCCCGAAACGAAGGTCCAGGGCAGCGAGCCCTCCGAGCGACCCCCGAACCGAGTGCCACGGCCGGCCGCGAACCGCTCCCACCGCTCGCGCGCGCCGGGGTAGTAGGCCAGCCGGTCGGCCGCGCGCTCCAGCGCGGCCTTGAGCCCGGCCAGGAACTCGTCGCGGCGTGACCAGTTGCGGGGGAGCACGATGACGCGGTTGGCGTTGCAGTCGAACGCCGCGTTGAACGTGAGCCCGCTCGCTACGTCCTCGGCCTGGTACGCCAGCTCCTTCTCGCTATAAGGTCCAGGGACGACCAGGACCGGGGACACCCCGCCGAGCTCCGCAGTGACGGGCTTGGTGAGGACCGGGCGGTTGTCACGCTTTCTCGCCTCGCGCTCCGGTCCGGAGGCGCCCCAGACGATCCGGTCGTAGGTATGCTGCGACCCGGTCAGGTGGATCTCGTCCACGCCCGCCTGCGCCGCCAAATAGGAGCCCTCCTCGGCTCCGCCATACACCACCGAGAGATACCCGCGCTGGATCGCCTCGGCATAGGCACGCTCGATGTAGGGACCCAGATAGGCGTTGACCGGATTCATCTTGAGGATGCAGGCCTTCCCCTCGTTGAAGATCTTGGTGATCACGTCCATCGAGGGGATGGCGTTGACGTTTCCGGCGCCGAGCACCAGGACCACCTTGCCGTCGTGCAGCCTGCCCTTGTAGAACCGCGCCCGTGACTCGTCCAGCTGCTGCTCGGAGACACCGGGCTGGAGGTGGACATCGACCCGCACACCCTTGAACAGGACACCGTCGATGGAACCGGCGGGAAAGACTTGCGCCGTGAGACGCCCGTCCGCTGTTCGGCCCAGTGGGCCGACCGCCGTGTTGCCGGTGTGTTTGATCGAGAGGAGCGCCTGCTGGATCAGGCGGAGCTGCCGGACCACGAACCAGGGACCCAGGGTCCACTCTTCGCCCTCCAGCGGGGTGCCGAGCGGGATACCCTTGGCGGCACAGGCAGCGTGCACGCTCTCCCGCGAGATGGCGAGATACCCGGACTGCATCGAGCGGGCGAGAGCCACCCGGTCGTCCAGTGTGAGGGTCAGCAGCTTCGCGGCGCCATCGCGGGCGCGAGCGACCGCCTCGTCCAGCCGGCGGGCGGGGGTGGACGGTGGAGCGGAGGGCCGCGGGGCGGCGGGCGCCGACGGCCTGACGGGAGCGGTGGCGGTTACCATGAGAACGTTCCCCCGATGTCGAGCTCGATCTGGGTGGGCAGCTGCGTCTCCGAAAAGTCCGTCACCTGGGTGCCTCGCATCTCGGCGGTGCCGGTAGCAGTGGCAAAGCGCCCCGTGCCCCCGGTGAAGACAAGCGTGCCGGTCACGCCGAAGCGCCCGACGAGGTCCGGTAGGGCCGGGGCCACGATGATCGTGCCGGCGCCGGTGTAGCTCCCGACGAGCTGGTCGCCGTTGGCCGCGATCTTGACGAAGGAGCCAGCCGTGAACGCGCCGGTCGCGAGGTCGAGACAGTGACGGTTGGTGATCGTATACCGACCCACGTGCGTGGCCGTCCCGCCGCCTTCCAGGGCAACCAGAAGCGTGCCGGCCGGGCAGGCGGCTGACGACGTGATCGTGCCGGTGGCGGCATACGTCTCCTTAAACGGCAAATCGCTCCCACGTTGCGCGAGGGCGGTCTCGGCAGTGGGGGCGGTCGCCGGGCTGGAGTCGCACGCCGCGGCAACACCGGCGGCGAGGAAGAGGGTCAGAAGGCGGCTGCGGTTCATGCTGGGCCTCCAAGGGGTGGATGGTTGCAGGTACTGCCTGTGGCGCCTACACTAGCGATCGCCGATCAGTGCCCGATCAGGCGTCCGTCAGCGAGGCCTCCGATGGCGCCCCCGCCGCCGCTCAGACTCAGACTCCTCGGCACACCCGGGTTGGAGGGACCTCCGGGCGCCGCCGCAGGCACACTCTGCCACGGCCAACCGCTCGCCCTGCTCGCCGTGCTGGCCTGCGCCGGGGAGCGGGGATTGCCTCGGGACAAGCTGGTGGCCCTCTTCTGGCCCGAGGCCTCTGCCGACCGGGCCGCCCATCGACTGAACCAGCTAACCCACTCGGTTCGCCGCCGACTCGGTGCCGCGGACCCGATCGCGGGTACCGGCGAGCTCCGCCTCGATCCCGAGCGCATCGCCTGCGATCTCTGGGACATCCTCGCGGCGCGCAGGCGTGGCGACCTGGAGCGGGCCGTAGAGTTTTATGCCGGTCCCCTCCTCGACGGCTTCTTCCTGCCCGACAACCCTGAAGTGGAGCGCTGGCTGGAAGCCCGTCGCTCTGCGCTCGGTCGGGAGCACGGGGAGATGCTCGAGGCGCTCGCGGTGCAGGCCGAGCTGCGGGGGGATACCCGCGCAGCGGCGGCGTGGTGGCACCGCCTGGCCGAGCACGAGCCACTGAGCTCACGCGTCGTCATGCACCTCATGACGGCCCTCGCCGCCTCCGGCGACCGCGCTCGGGCGCTGGAGCAGGCCCGGGCGTACGAGGTCCAGGTGCGGGAGGAGCTGGAAGCCGAGCCGAACCCCGAAGTGCTCGCGCTCGCGACGCAGCTCAGAACGTCGCCCTCACGCCCGGTCGCCATCGGAGTGCTGCCGATCGAGGCACTCGACGAGGGGGCCGAGGCGCGGCGGTTCGCGCAGGGCTTGACCGAAGAGCTGACCAGCGCGGCGGCCAACCTGCCGGCCGTGCGAGTGGCAGCGAGGTCCTCGCTGCTGGCAGTCCGGCGCGAGTCCGCGGACCTCCGGGAGGTGGGAGCACGCCTAGGCCTGACCGCGATGCTGGAGGGGACGATCCGGAGTGCCGGCCCTCGAGTCCGGCTGCTCGTGCGACTCGTGGACGTGCGGGACGGCTGCCAGGTGTGGTCGGGGCGGTTCGAGCGCGAGATGCCGGAGGGGTTCGAGGGGCAGGAGGCGCTCGCGGGCGAGGTGATCGCGGCGATACGTGATCACCTGGCGGAACACGCATCGCCCAAGTCACGCCCGGGTCACGGCAACCCAGTAGATTGAAATATGAAATCCTGGTTCTTCGTGGTTGCATCCACCTTCCTGCCTTCCGCTCCCGTCGCCCAGACCTGCGAGCTGCCGCCTCGAGTTCCGAAGGGGATCATCGCGGAGGCGATGCGTGCGCACGGTCCCTACAGTCTCACCAGCACCACCACGTCGATGCTCTTCGGGTCACGGGCACTGCTCGACATCGTCCGACGCCGACAGCGGGAAGCGCCGGGTGAGACGCAGTTCCTCATCGACCACGCGGATTGGTTCGCCGCCCACCTCGAGACGGCCGGTGTGCCGTACGACGAGATGTCGGAATCGGCCCGCGCCGGTTACGAGTACCGGCAGGACGTCCTGGTGGACTACGGGCCGCACGGTGTGAAGAAGGTGGAGGGAGGCCCGGCTCCACGCCTGGCCCTCGACCTCACCCTCTTCTCCGCCGACCCGAGTGGCCCGGCCGAGTTCGGGTACAAGGACACGCTGTCCGTGCCGAAGGTGGACGTGTTCAACCGACGGGTGATCCGTCTCAAGATGCTGGAGTACGACAGCATGCTGGTCTTCGACGAGGTGACGGGGATCTCGGTCCGCCCGTTGGGCTTCCTCTCGGCCGTCTTCGCGGTGCTGGGGAAGCCCGACCTCACGGAGACTCGCCTGGCGGTCTCCAGGGATTACTGGCAGGTGGTTCGCGGCCGGGTGAAGGTGCTGCTGGGGATCTCGAAGAGCGGCACGGCGACCATCGAGCCGGACGGCCGGGGGCACGAGGGCGTGCCTCCCAACCGCGCCGATCTTGCCGCCCTTCGCAGGCATCTGGCCCAGCCGCTCGCGGTTCGCTACGGGCCGCCGTCCTGCCAGGCCCAGCTGCTGATGCGCCGGTACGGGGCCGTGGATTGCCACCGGGCGATGGGAGGCACCGGCACCTGCAGCAGTCAGTGAGTGAAGCGCGACCGCTACTCCCGGTGAGTCGCGCGAGTGGGGGAGGCGCCGTGATCGGCTCGGATCACGGCTTCCACGCCCTTCGACACCGCTCGAGCAGACGCGCGTCACCAGACCGCTCGGCCCACGAGGGGAAACTCTCCCCCGGACCGCGCCAGCGCAGCTCATCGACGGTATGGAACAGCGGCGCGTCGGTCCTGAGCGTGGCGAGGTCCTTGAACAGGAGCGCACGTTCCCGCTCGGGGCCCAGCACTGCGGCCGGGAAGGACTCGATGGCGCCGTACTGGTTCAACAGGCGGGTGGCCGTCGCCTTACCGATTCCCCGAATGCCGGGATAGCCGTCCTGGGCATCGCCGACCAGCGCCAGCAGGTCGGGGATGAGCGCAGGCTCCACGCCGAACTTCCTGCGCACGCCGTCGGCATCGCGGACCTCCTTTCCACGACGGTCCACCTGCACCACGCGGCGACCGCTGACGCACTGCGCCAGGTCCTTGTCGTTCGCCCAGATGCAGACCATCTCCACCCGCTCGTCCGCGGCGGCCAGGCGCGCGGCCGACGCCAGCGCATCGTCGGCCTCCAGCTCGACCATGGCCCACACCACGACGCCCATCGCCGCGAGCGCCTCCTCCAAGGGGTGGAACTGCGCCATCAGCGCGGGCTCCACGCCCTCGCCCGTCTTGTATCCGGGCCACAGCTCGTTGCGGAAGGATTCGACGACGTGGTCGGTGGCCACGCCGAGGTGGGTAGCGCCGGTCTCGATCAACTCGAGGACGGTGTGCAGCACCCCGGCGACGGCACCGTACGGCTTGTCCTTGCCCTGGTTGAAGCGGCGCTGGCCGTAGAAGTGGCGGAACAGCTCGTAGGTGCCGTCGAGGAGGTGGACGACCAGCTTACCTGCCCGCCCCGTCGGCCTGCGCGGCCGTGGCGCCTTCCGGCGCGGCGGCGGGGTCGGTCTCCCACACCGCGAAGATGTTTCCCTCGGTGTCGGTGAGCTGGGCGAACCATCCCATGCCGGGCACCGGGGTCTTGCCCATCATGACCTTGGCGCCGAGGCGCTCCGCCTTCGTGACTGCTTCATTCACGTTGGCCACGGCGATGTAATTGACGGGCTGCTGCGCCGGATACATCCGGGGCATGAGTCCACCGTTCACGCCCTGGCGGACCGGCCGGCCCTGCTCGTCCGTGGGGACGGTCTGCACCATCCAGTACTCGATGCCGCCCGGGTTCTCCCAACGGTCGATCTTCCAGCCGAACAGCTCCTGGTAGAACTTCGCGGCCCGTTCCGGCTGATCCGCCGGGATCTCGAAATGCACGATCGTGCTGTCCATGGTGCTCACCTCGTTGTAGAAGACTGTCCGCGTGCATCCACCGTCGCTCGCGCCGGCGTGCGGCGGCTGCGGAAGGGAGAAGCTATAGCCGGTCCGCGCGCCGTCTAGAGGCCGCACGTTCGGGTCGGTCGGGCTCGGGGCACCTCGCTCCGCTCACTACAGAGCCCGGCACTCGAACGCGGGCTTGCTACTGCATGCGTGGCGGGCCCGGTGGCGCCCGGAGAGCGTGTCGCCTCCCCACTCGCCCGCACGACACACCGCGATCATGGCACATTCCCGGTCCGCGCCACAGATTCGTTCTCGACGCTCACGCCGGAACGCAGCGATGACCCATAGCACGACCCCGGTACGGATCAATCTGAGACTCGTGCTGGCCCTGCTGCTCGGTGCTGGCACGCCACTGACGGCCCAGAGCACCCAGAAGCCTCCGCTGCACGCGCGCCACTGGATCGCGATCACCGGAAAGCCGCTCGCCGCCACCGCGGGCGCCATGATGTTCGCCAAGGGCGGCAACGCGGTGGATGCGGCGTGCGCCATGCTGGCGGCGGTCGCCACGATGTGGGACGTGCTCTCCTGGGGCGGCGAGACCCAGGCGCTCATCTACCATCCCCGGTTGAGGAAGGTCATCGGGATCAACGCGCTCGGTGTGGCGCCCACCGGGGCCACGGCCGAGTACTACCGCTCGAGGGGGTACCGCTACCCGCCGGAGTACGGGCCGCTCGCGGCGGTGACGCCCGGTACGCCCGGCGGGTTGCTCACCATGCTCGCCGAGTACGGCACGCTGTCGCTCGCCGAGGTGCTGGCGCCGGCGATCCAGATGGCGGACGGGTACCCGATCGAGGCGCAGGCGGCCAACTCCTTCGAGGAGAACAAGGAGCTGATCAAGGAGTGGCGCTATTCGCCCGGAGTCTACCTGCCTCATGCAGGCGAGGAGCACTCGGGTCCGGGCGCGAACGAAGAGCGCGAGGCGCCGGTCGCGGGCGAGGTCTTCAAGCAGCCCGATCTCGCGGTGACGCTGCGGAAGCTGGTCGCCGCCGAGCGGACCGCGCTGGGGGCCGGGCGGAGCCGGAAGGCGGCGATCCAGGCAGCGTACGAGCGGTTTTACAAGGGCGACATCGCGCGCGAGCTGGTGCGCGGGGTGCGGGAAGAGGGCGGGCTGATCACGCTGCGGGACCTGGCGGAGTGGAACGTCCGTATCGAGGAGCCGGTGAGCACGAGGTACAAGGACATCACGGTATACAAGCTGCCCTTCTGGCAGCAGGGACCGGCGATGCTTCAGGCGCTCAACATCCTGGAACGGATCGACCTCAAGAAGCTGGGGTACAACTCGCCGGCCTACATCCACGCGCTCTATCAGGCGATGAACCTCGCCTTTGCCGATCGAGACTTCTACTACGGCGATCCCTACTTCCCGCCCGAGGAGCCCGTGCGGGGTCTCCTCTCCAAGGAGTACGCGCGGGCGCGGCTCTCACAGATCGACTGGAGGCGGAACGACCCCGCGGTGAAGCCGGGAGATCCTTATCCCTACCAGGGCGGCACCAACCCCTTCGCCGACCTGCTCGCCGCCTGGACGGTCGAGCCCGCATCCGACTCGCTGCGGCGGAGCGGCCGGCAGGACGCGCTCGCGGACTCGGCGTTCAAGGCCCAGTTCTCGGCGGGCACCACGACGATCCAGGCGGCGGACCGGGAGGGCTGGGTGGTGTCGGTGACACCGAGTGGCGGGTGGGTGCCGGCCGTGATCGCCGGGCGGACCGGTATCGGGCTGAGCCAGCGGGCGCAGAGCTTCGTCACGAGGCCGGAGGATGGCCCCTACAACGTCATCGAGCCGGGCAAGCGCCCCCGGGTGACGCTCACGCCGACCATGGCGTCGAAGCAGGGTCTCCCCTTCCTCTCCTTTGCGGTGCAGGGGGGCGACACGCAGGACCAGAACCTGCTCCAGTTCTTCCTCAACGTGGTCGAGTTCGGGATGACGCCGCAGGAGGCGGCCGAGGCGCCGAACATCAACAGCGCACAGATGCGCTCGTCGTTCGGCGCGCACGAGGTGCGGCCGGGGCGGCTCCTGGTCGCATCATCCACGCCGGACAGCGTGCGCGCGCGGCTGGAGGGGATGGGCTACACGCTGGAGTACGAGGAGCGAACGTCCGGTCCGATCAACGCGATCCTGTTCGACCGGGCGCACGACACGATGTGGGGAGCGTCCAGCAACGATGGCGAGGACCACGGCGTGGCCTGGTAGCCCGGAACAGCTACCGGCGACGTACTGTAGGCACTATCGCGTCCACCATAGCCGCTCGGGCTCCGCCTTGGCGGCGTCGGCCGGCACCTGGGGCGGACCGGACACACCCCATACCTGCTTCAGGTAGTCCAGGTGCCGACGCTGTGAGACGTACTCGATCCAGACGATCGCGAGATCCCAGAACAGCACGGCCAGCGCCCACGCGATCAGCGCGATGAGCCAGGAGAGGGCCGGCTTTACGACCGCGTTCGGCGACAGCTCGCGCGTCAAGGCGATGAAGGCGACCGCCGTCACGCCGAGGATGCCGGCCCAGGTGACCGTCCGTCGCCGGGTGAGTGTGCGCCAGAGCCGCCGCACGAGACGGCCGATCATCCCTCAACCTCCGTCGTCCACCAGTTGAGTACGTTCTGCACGAGCGCCACCGCCGCGAGGCCGATCACCACGTAGAAGGCGAGCGTGGAGGTCCAGCGCTCCGGCGGGCCGGCCATCAGGTGCAGCGTGGCCACGCCCCCGGCCGCCAACAGTGCCGCCCCGATGAGGAACCATCTCCATCTGAGGCTCGTCCGCGACGCGCTGGCCAGGGAGACGGTGCCGAGCACGAGCAGCGCGATCCCGAGCACGCCCGACAGGCCGACGACCTGCCCGGTCCCACCGTTCGCCTCCCTGGAGATCTGATTCAGGCCGGTCGCGAAGAAGTGGGCCGCGACGATGGCGAACGCGGTGGCGACGCCGAACGGCAGGATCGGACTGACGATCCGCGCCACCGCGCGGTCGCCCGGCGGCCCGAGCGCGGGCGCCTCCCCGCCGACGACGGCCGAGCCGAGCCACTCGCTGAACACCCGCTGATCGCGCCAGTAATCGATGTGCGCCTTGCCGGGAATGAGATAGCGCCGGAAGATCCGCTCCTTCGGCGACTCCGGCGCGAAGAGGCCGGGGGCGAAGCGTCCGACGAACAGCCGCGTGATCTCGAGCCCGTAGCCGATCGGGTCTCCCCGGTCGGCGTAGTTGAACCAGCGGATCTCCGGACGCAGCGGCGAGACGTCGCGCGGAGGCGTAGTGAACGGCGTCCACAGCTCCGGCCAGAGCATGAGAAAGGTGTCGAGCGGCGAGCCGACGGTGATCAGGCTCTTCACCCGTGACAGCCAGGGCGCTCCCGTACGGTAGCCCTCGAGGATCCCCAGGAGCGCCACGACCGATCCCTGGCTGTGGGCGCAGATGTGGATCTCGACCCCGTCGGGCGCCGCGCCGATCTTCCGTATCACATCGTCGAACCGCGCCATGATTCGACCGCGGTAGAGGTCGAATTCCGCGTAGAGCTGCACGTCGCCGAGGAACCGGACCAGGAGCTTGTCCAGATCCACGCTGCCGATGCCCAACGCGGCCAGACCGCGGTTCAGCCAGCGCGTCAGACGCACGGCAATGCCCAGGTCGGTCAACGTTCGCTTGATGCGTCCACGGTCGAAGGGAGGCGTCTCCAGCCCGAGCCAGTGGCTGATGACCCCCAACCGCTCCACGACCGTGTGACTCCAGGCGACCGACTCCTCGAGGACGTACTCCTCGCTTTCCCGGCCAACGTCGGCCCAGAACACTTCTGCGAAGCCGAGCTCGGGGAGCGAGGACACGGTGGCCCAGGGCCCCGCGGCCAGCCTGGAGTGCAGCAGCCCGATCGGCACGCCGCGCGGCAACCCGTAGTGGCCGAAGCAGAGGTTGACCAGGTGCTGGAGCGTCTCGTACCGGGTCTGGTCGCCGATGCCGTGGACGGCCACCAGGATCTTGGAGGGGGCGCCGTTCATCGGTCCTCACGGAGCGGATGTGTCAGGGGAAGCGGAGCCCAAGCATAGATCGCGACGCCGAATCCGGAAGGGCCCAAACGCGACATGGAGGGGCCGGATTGCGACAGGGGCGCCGCTCTCCGGCAGCGGGGCCGACCAGCAACGCTGCCGTTCGGCAGGTCGCCTCGCCTG
>DATABZ010000217.1:0-8440 GCA_036259315.1 Gemmatimonadales bacterium
CGCTGCAACCGGTTGTCAGGCCGCCTCACTGACGCACATAGCGCAAGTGTGTAGCAGCTGGACCATCAAGAACCCTGTCAATGCGAAACTGCGGCCCGGGCTCGTGTAGGTTCTCGAAGAGACGCCGCCCGCCGCCGAACAGCACGGGTGCCAAGGCGATTTCGAGCTCGTCGACGACACCTAGGTTCAGGTACTGCTGGATCACATCCGCTCCACCCGCGATACGAACATCACGACTGCCTGCCGATTCTCGAGCCAGCTCCAGGGCACGCTCCGGCCCGTCATTGATGAAGTAAAAGGTCGTCCCACCGGGGCGTGACCAGGGTTCGCGTTTCTCGTGGGTAAGAACGTATACCGGGGTGTGAAACGGAGCCTCCTCCGGCCAGGCGCGCTCGCCTTGGTCGAACATTCGCTTGCCCATTATGTTGGCACCGATGCGCTCCGTGGTGCTACGAACCAGGTCATTGACCGGGCCGGTCTCTCCCCCTGGTCCGAGCTTGAGGCTCTCGCGGAAGTACTGTTGATTGAGGATCCAGGCCATCAGCGCCCCCCACTTGGCGCCCCAGTTCTTGTACTCCCAATTCTCCATGGTCATTCCTTCCGGTGCCATGTAGCCATCGAGGCTAAGTCCAATGTTGACGAATACTTTTCTCATGATTTTCCTCTCGCATGTTCGGATGTCGGCCTAACGCCCTCAAGCTCAGGTGCGTGCGGCCGAACCGCAATCCCGAGGCGCGGCGACTGGCGCACCAGTCGCCGGGCGTGAAAGTATCGCCGGCCGCACGTCTCCTGCAGCGCATTCGTTAGGCGCGCACAGGAGAGGCTACCGAGCCTTCTTCGCTACGTTGCTTAAGTGGCGCTTGGCACCTCCAAGTAGCACGCGCGTATCATAGGCCATGAGATATCGCGCCGCCTTTTCGGCTTGGTCAAGCAAGGGCTGCAAGCGCATGATATCCGATTTGGAGACGTTATCCGGCAGTCGGGGGAACTTATAGTGGACGAATGCATTCCTCTCGGCGGCGACTCGGATAATTGAGGCACGATGGCGTGGGTTTAGCGGCGGAACTTCCAAGAGTTGAAGAAGCCAAGTGGCCTTCCCTTCAAAATTGACAGCCCGGATGATTTGCCGCCCAACCTCAACGGGTAGACCTCGCTTCCGGCAAAGCCCGTGAATTATATGGTTTAGCGTGTGCTCGAACAGAGTTGCATAACACAGGATCGCCAGCTCGGGACTCTCGTCTGCTGAGAACCGCAATGCAGCATTGTGGATCTGATCCCGATAATCTAGACTTGCACCCTGAAGGACTCGGCCTGAATCGATGAACTCACGAACAAGCTGAAGCACCTCCTCCTCACTGTGCTCCATGATCTCATCTGTAAGCACACCGGCCTCCCGCCAACTCCTCAGAAGGATCTCAGCTGCCATTTGGCGGTGCTTCGGATTCGCTTTAATGATCTCGTGGACACTCATTCGGACACTGGCGATTGCGGAGGACGCACGGGCAGGTTCCTTCGGAAGTTAGCTCAGCCTGCATTCACTCGCCAATCGGCACGCGCCTGACGCCCTCAAGCTCAGGCGCAGTTGGCGGCGCCGCAAGGTCACCAGACGAGCAGACGTTCCTTGTGGCACACCTGCCGAAGAGAGCCGCCGGCCAACCGTCGCCTGCAGCGCACTCGTCAGGCTGCACCGGGGCCGACCCGGCCGGACGTAGCGGGGTTTGGCTCTGCCGAGTTCCACAACCATACTCCGAGCAGGACACGGCTGAGCGGCTGTAGGACTGGATACGTCCAGCTGACGATGACGCCCGGCCATAGCGGCCCACCATAACCGCTGATGAGAATGGCGAGCGTGAGCGGAACCGCAAGTAGGAAGAGCACTCCTACCGCGCGCTCGAGCCCTACCCCCTTGCGAGCAACCCAGCCATAGCAGAGCGATCCCAGAAGAAAGGCCACCAGCAAGAGGAAGAACACCGAATCCCAAACGGCCTCGAACCCGGTGAGGAGTGTACGATACGCCTCCTGCATTCCTGGGTCTGCACCCGTGTATGCGGAGCGCCAGGTACGGTTAACGGCGAAGAGAATGGTGGAGACCCCCAGCAACTCGCTAAAGCCCCAGAGAAGGAAGAAGAGCAGACCCAGCAGAGAGGATCCAGGCGAGCGGCGGGCGAGCAGGAGCGCGGCACCCGCGTAGGCCGTAAGCGCCAGGAAGATGTGAACGAGGTTGGTCCAGTACCGAGCCAAATAGAAGGGATTCCGGTGGAGAGCAATCGAGGCTGTGAAGTCCGCGGGGGGTGTATAAGCACGCGGCAGTGCCCAGAGGAGGAGCGTCGTGAGCGCAGAAAGAGCCGCACACGCGCCAGCCAGGCGGAGAAAGCCTGGAGAGAGGGATTCTGGCCGCTGGGGTGGGAGCATTGTCACCGGAGAGACGGAGAAAGAAACGAATGCCTGTAGGAGCGCAGCCTAACGCCCTCAAGCTCAGGCGCGTGCAGCCGAGCGTGAACTTACGCCGGAGTGCGGCTGGCGCTCAAGGCACCAGCTGGTACAGAGGCCGCCGGCTGCATGTCGCCGTGCCATGTGGACGAACTCTCGTATGAGACCGTGCGCCGCCGGTTAAAAAAGACCGACTGAAGCCCTGGCAGAGAAAACAGTGGTGCCTCGCCACAGTCGGAGCCGACTTCGTCTGGCGCATGGAGGACGTGCTGGACCTCTACGCCGAAGCCCCTGATGCGTCTCGGCCGCTGGTCTGTTTCGACGAGAAGCCCTACCAACTCCTCTCGCACAAGCGCCCTGCACTGCCGCTTTCCCCCGGCCAGGCGGAGCGGATCGACTACGAGTACAAGCGCGAGGGCACGCGTAACCTGTTCCTCTTCTTCGATCCCCACCGGGGCTGGCGCCGCTTGGAGGTGACGGCGCAGAGGACGGCAGCTGACTTCGCGCACCAGATGAAATGGCTGGTCGACCATGGCTACCCGCAGGCGGAGCTCATCCGCGTGGTGCTCGACAATCTGAACACCCACACCCCGGCTTCTCTCTACCAGACCTTCGCCCCGGAGGAGGCCCGGCGCATCACCCAGAAGCTGGAGTTCCGCTACACGCCCAAGCACGCCAGTTGGCTCAACATGGCGGAGATCGAGTTCAGCGTGCTGGAGCGCAGTGCCTCGACCGGCGGCTCTCCAGTCGTGAAGCTGTCGCTCGCGAGGTCGCCGCCTGGGAGGCCGACCGCAACGCGGCGCGCGCCTCCATCGACTGGCGCTTCACCACCCAGGATGCCCGAACCAAGCTGCACCACCCATACCCCTCAGAAACCCTGTGACTGAGAACTAGCCCCCAGGTCCGAGCGGCGGGAGATCGGAACGGCCGCCGCGCGGGAAGGGGACCGGCCCGGCGGCACCTTCCTGGAGCAGGGGTGCGCCAGGTCGCCGGGCGGGACTTCGGGGAGGCGCAGAGCTGGCCGAGCTGGAGCGCCGGCTAGCCAACAGCCCATAGCGAAATCGGTTGTGCTATACAGGGGCGCTCGGGTCCGACCTGCCGTCCAAAATGATCCGCTGAGTCGTTCACCTGAACCTGCTGGTCCCGGCAAGGGATTACTGCACGCGAACGCACAGGTTGAGAGCACCGTGAGGAGGACAGAGAGTATGATGCTCCACAGGCAGCCGCTCCAGCGGAATCGGATCATGATCTCCCTCGGGTGAGGATGGAGGGGATCGCCTTTCAGCCTGCGCAGGGGGCGCGCCGTCTACATTACTCCTCTGTGTGTCTCCATGGTGCCGCTCGGGCCTGAGGGTGGGAGCGCTCCGGCCGGATGCAGGAGCGTAGACGAAGGCGAATGGAACGCCCGGCTGCGACGAACTCGATTCCCGTCCGGTACTCTACTGCGACTGCAGGGCCTCGGCTGGATGAACAGCGGCCGCACGGTGCGCGGGTATCCAGCTCGCGATGAACGCGGCGACCAGGAGAGCCCCAGAGGTCGCGCTCAGCGTCACCAGATCCGTCGGACTCACGCCATAGAGCAGCCCGCGTAGCAGCTGCGAGGTGGCGAGCGCGCACGCCGTACCGATCACGATGCCGACCCCCGCGACGCGCAAGCCGTGCAGCGAGACCATGCGGCTGATGTCAGCCGGCCGAGCACCGAGCGCCATGCGAATGCCGAGTTCGCGGCGACGGATGCTGACGCTGTACGCCATGATGCCGTACAGACCGACGGCTCCGAGGAGCAACGTCACCACGCTGGCGACCGCGAGGAGCACGGTGAGCGCGCGAGCGCGTGCCGACGCGTCGTGCACGAGCCGCTGCAGCGAGCCCTCGTCGTACGTCGGGATGGTGGGGTCCAGCGCAGCTACGATCCGGCGAATCGCCGACAATGTCTCGCCCTCTCCCCCATCCGTGCGCACGACCAGAGAGAGCGCCGGCGGCAGCGACGCGCTGGTTCCCTGCTGCCCGGCGACGACGATGGGAAAGTACACGGTCTCGCTCGGCGGGTCCTCGAGGCCGTCATAGCGCACGTCGCCCACTTCGCCGACGATGGTGTACCAGCGGCCACCGAGCGGGCGAACGCGCCTGCCGAGTGGACTCGTGCCGGGCCAGTACCGCTCCGCGAACGCACGGCTCACCATCGCCTCATCCACTGGAAGGGCGGCATCCTGCACGCCGAACGTCCGGCCGCGGAGCAGCGGGATGCGCAGCGTCTTGAAATAATGGCCATCCACGTGTGCCACGGCGTGATCGGTCCCGCCGGCGTTCGCCTGTCCGGAAACGTCCTCCACGTCGATTGCCATGTCGAGACCGTGGCCGCCGAGCGGCACCCGGTCGGTCAGTGCCACGTCGCGCACCCCCGGGATCGCCTGGGCCTCGCGTACCATGGCCTGGAAGAAATTCAGGCGCACGTCGCCGCCGCCGTACCTGGCGTAGGGCAGCAGGACACGCGAGGCAACGACGTGCTCGGCCTCAAAACCGGGCTGCACGTCGTACAACCGGAGCAGGCTGCGCGTCATCAGCCCCGACGAAGTGACCAGCACTACCGCCAGCGCGATCTGCGAGACCACCAGGGTATGACGCGCTCGTTGAGGCGCGCGGCCGCCCGCCGGTCCGGTACCGGCCCCGCGAAGTACCTGGGCGATGGAGACCCGGCGCGCGCGGAGGAGCGGGATTACGCTCACGAACAGCGCGCAGAATACGGTGGTTCCCAGCGCGAACAGCAGAACCGGGGCGTCGATTCCGACATCTTCCAGACGCGGCAGCGACAGCGCCGTTCCCATGCTCCGCACCACTCTCATGCTCGCCACGGCCAGCAACACACCGGTGCCACCTCCCAGCACGCTCAGCAGCACGGATTCGCTCAGCATGAGCGTGAGTATCCCCCTGAAACCGGACCCGAGAGCTGCGCGCGCGGCGATCTCCATCTGCGCACGCTCGGCACGGACGAGGAGCAGGCCGGCTACGTTCGTGCAAGCGACGAGGAGCACGAGCAGCACGCTACCGAACACGAACCAGAGCAGCTTTGAAGGGGGGCCGACGATCGAATCCCGCAGTGACTGCAGGTGTGGCGCGACGTGCGTTTCCTGCCACGTGGCCGCGGAGGCGTCGCCTTGAGCATACTCGCCGAGGTTGGTCAGCACCCGCGCGAGGTCAGCCCGCGCCGCCTCGCTCGACACGCCGCGCTTGAGCCGTCCGATGCCGATGAGATTGAGCCTGGCGGGATGCGTACGCGCCGGGTCGAGCGCAAGCGGCAGCCAGAGTTCCACCTGGCGCGCGGGATACGCGAATCGCGGTGGCATGATCCCGACGATCGTGCGCGGTACGTCGTTCACGTCGATCTGTCGACCGATGGCGTCGGGGTCGCCTTCCAGGCGTTCCTGCCAGATGCGGTGCGAGAGCACGACGACGCCGTTCTTGCCGGGCCGGTCCTCGCCTGGGACGAACCCCCTGCCGAGCGCCGGACGGACGCCCAACACGTCGAAGAAGTTCGCCGTGACGCGCGCGCCACGGACGCGAACGGCGGTCTGGTCTGCCGCCGAGGGGCCGAGGTCGCCGTCGTCGGATCGCCACGCGGCCACACCGTCGAAGGCGCGCGTTTCGGTCTGGTAGAGCATGACGATGGCGTCGGAGAGGTCCACCGTCCCTGGCCCGGCACTGCTCGCGGTATGCGTCAGCCGCACGAGACGGTCCGGCTCCGGGTACGGCAGCGGCGCGAGCAGGATGCCGTTCACGAGACTGAACATCGCCGTGGTGCCCCCGATGCCCAGCGCGAGCGTCACGATCACGGCGACCGAGAACGCCGGCTCCCTCGCGAGCCGGCGGACCGCGTATCTCAGTTCCCTGACGAGATCCTCCACGAGCCCCAGGCTGCGCGCAGCGCGCACCTCCTCCTTGAATCGTTCGACGGCACCGAAGGTGAGCGCAGCCTGCCGTCGCGCCTCGGCTGGACCGAGCCCCTTCCGCAGGTTGGCCTCCGTTTCCATCGCGAGGTGAAAGCGCACCTCCTCGTTAAGCTCCTGCTCCTGCCGATTGCGGAAGAACAGCGCCCGCAGCCGCTCGCGCGCTTCCGTGTAAAGGCTCATACGGTTCCCCCCGTCCAGTCGAGGATCCAGTTCACCGCCGAGGTCGACCGCTCCCACTCGGCCCGCTCCTTCGCCAGCTGCTTCTCTCCCACGGGAGTGAGCGCGTAATACCGCGCCCGGCGGTTGTTCTCCGTTGTGCGCCATCCGGCAGTTACCCAGCCCTTGCCCGACATCTTCTGAAGGGCTGGATACAAGGACCCGTGGTTTACCTGGAACCTGTCGCGTGAGACCTGCTGGATTCTCTGGGCGATGCCCCAGCCGTGCATCGGCTCCAGGGAGAGCACCTTGAGAATGAGCAGCTCGAGTGTGCCTTGGAGCAGATCAGAGCGGTCTTGGGTCATGGAGCCTTCTCCTGTTGGCGGGCGACAGAAGGAGGTTAGCCGGTCTGCTGTTGGCCGTCAAGAGGAATGCGAGTGGAGCGGACCTTGTCCGGCTGAATGCCTGCCGAGCTGGGCTTCGGTCGCGATGAACGTCAGGAGTTACGCAGTTGGAGCGTATGGAGTTAGCTTCGCGGGACGAACAACCCGGAGGTGAGCCCCAGCGACTGCATCCGGTTCCTGATCGCCAGCCCCAAGGCGGCCAGCGGCACCGAAGCGGCCCGCGTGCATCCCGTCAAGGAAGCCGGGCCGTCCCACGACGCGTACGCGCGTGCTGCACCGACCGGAGCCGGAAGCTGATGCGCTCTGGGGGCAGGTGGCGGGGGGATACGTCACAGTGGGTCCCAGGTTCGAGTCCTGGAGTGGGCGCTGCGAGCATGGAAAGGAGGGGGCCGGCCTCCTCCTTTCCTTTTTCGCGGCCGCGCCGTGGGGGATTTGTCCTCTACCTGCGGTGCGATTGCAACAGTCGTGTCTCGCGCGCCGCCGCCCCGCCCCGCTCCCCCGCCGTCGTAACCCCAGGCGGCCCACACGCTTCCCGCGGACACCCGGCGCCCCCGCAGGGGGCACGTCAAATGCTCAAGCCAGGGCGGAACGGCTGTGCGTCCCCGGCCCCGCACGGAGCCGGGGCGCCTCACGTTCGGTCGGAGCGGCCCGTCCGCGTCCCGCCCCGCGCGTGCAGCCTCCGGGGGCCCGTTTCCGCAAGGGGAGCCGGAGCTGCGAGCGAGATTCGCCTCCGAGCCCCCGCGCCTGTGTCCACGCAAACCATTCCGCTCGTGACCCCAGCCGGCAGCGCAGAGCCGCATCGCGAGCCCTCGTCCTGGGGACCGGGACGGGAGGGCGGCGGGCTTCTGCGCCGTGCCGAGGATCGAGTGCTCCCGCTCCTCCTCGCGGGCCGCGCCGCCGGCTCCGAGGCGCGGCTCCCGGCCACGGCAGGGAACGGGTCGAGCGAGCTGCTGGGGTACGAGATCGCCCCGGACGCGGCCGCCCGGGTCTCGGAGTGCGCGGAGCCCCCGCTGGACGCAGACGACGCCGCGGTGCTCCTGGACATGGGCGCGCAGGACGCGATCCTCATCGCGGGCGCGTCCATCCGGCGGATCCCGCGCGGAGAGGGCGGCGAGGAGCTGCTGATGCGGGCCGCCAGCGGCGCGGCGGCCTGGCGGCGGGAGCGGCTGCGGGAGTTGCGCCAGTTCCGGCTGGCGGAGCACCTCATCGCCTTCTCGGAGCGCCTCAACTCCGCGCGGACGCTGCCGGAGGTCTACGAGGCTCTCCTGCAGCACGCGGTCGCGACGGTGGGGGCGTTCACCAGCTTCCTTCTGGTGGCGGAGGAGGGGGGGCGCGTCTCCGCCGTGGACCATCCCTCCAAACCGTGCGAGGCGCGCCCCTTCGCGGTCTCCGCGCACCCGCGGCTCCGCCGGCCGGGGCTGATCTCGGCGGCGGAGGCGCAGGGGGACACCGGGTCGCCGCTCGGCGCGCTCTCGCCCCTGTTCGCGAGGACCGCGGCCGCGG
>DATABZ010000218.1:0-4293 GCA_036259315.1 Gemmatimonadales bacterium
GCGGCCGTCGCCAACCAGATCGGCGCGGCGGTGGAGAACGCCCGGCTGGTGGAGCGCGATCTCCGCCAGCAGCAGCTCCGGCGCGAGCTGGAGCTGGCCCACGACCTCCAGCTCAAGCTGCTCCCCTCGCCCGCGGTGCTGCACGGCGACGCCGAGGTCGCCGCGCGCTGCTTCCCGGCCGATTCGGTCGGAGGGGACTTCTACACCTTCGCCCGGCTGGGCCGCGGCCGGGTCGGCGTGATGCTCGGCGACGTCGCGTCGCACGGCTTCTCGGCGGCCCTCGTGATGGCGCTGGTGCTCTCCGCGGCCGGCATCCACGCCGCCGCGTCGGTGACACCCGACGAGACGCTGAGCGCGCTGCTCGACAGCCTCTCCACCGAGCTGGCCGAGACCGAGATGTACTTCAGCGTGTTCTACGGCGTGCTGGACCCGCTGAGCGGGCGCCTGGCGTATGCGAATGCGGGACACCCGTATGCGTTTCGGGTGCCGCGCTTCGGCGAGCCGGAGCGGCTGGAGACCACGGCGCCGCCCCTGGGCCTCGCCACCGCCGGCAGCATCCAGCGCCGCCAGCTCCCCTGGCACGTGGGCCACGACCTGCTCGTGCTCTGGACCGACGGCCTGGTGGACGCGCGCAACGATGCCGGCGAGCCGTTCGGAGACCAGAGGCTCCTCGCGGAGGTCTGCGCCCACCGCGACGAGCCTCCCGAAGCCATCGTGCAGGCGGTCCTCGCGGCGGCGGAGGCGTTCGGCGGGCACCCGGTGGACGACCGGACGCTCCTGGTCCTCCGGATCTGACGTGCCGAGGGCCAAGCGGCGCCTCGGCCAGCATTTCCTCACTAATCCCCGCATCCTCGAGCGCATCGCCGACGCCCTCGGCGCGACCGCCGACGACACCGTGCTGGAGATCGGGCCGGGGCCGGGGGGACTCACCGAGGTGCTCGCCGACCGGTCGGGCAGGCTGGTGGCGATCGAGAAGGATGCGGATCTGGTGCCCGCGCTCCGGCAGCGGGTGCCGGCTGCGGAGGTGATCGAGGCCGACGCGCTCGGGGCCGACTGGCACGCGGTAGCTGGACCCGATTTTCTGGTCGCCGGCAACATTCCCTACAACATCACCTCGCCCTTGATCGACAAGGCGCTCGCGCCGCCCCGGCCACGGCGCATCGTCTTCCTGGTGCAGAAAGAGGTGGCCGACCGGGTCGGCGCCGCGCCCGGCTCGGAGGCGTACGGCGCGCTCAGCGTCGGGGTACAGGCGGTCGCGACCGCGGAGCGGCTCTTCACCGTTCCCGCGGGCGCGTTCCACCCGCGGCCCAAGGTGGACTCCGCGGTGCTCCGTCTGACCCCGCTGGCGGAGCCGATCGTGCACGACGAGGAGGTCGAGCCCTTCCGGCGGCTGGTGGTGGGCCTCTTCGGATTCCGCCGGAAGCAGATCGGACGCGGGCTCAGGGAGCTCACCGGCTGGGACGCGGAGCGGGTGGGGCGCGCGCTCGCCGTGGCGGGAATCGCCGCCACGGTGCGGCCCGAGACGGTGGCACCCGCCGCGCTGGCCGCGCTGCTGCGCACGCTCGTTGACGGGGGATGGGCGGCGCGGTAGGTTTGTGAAATGTTTCACAAAAATGCGCGCATGCCCAGAGTGGCCGAATCCACGGTCCGTCGGCTGTCGCTCTATCTCCGCTTTCTCGAGGAGTTCGAGGGGCAGGGGATCGCCACGGTCAGCTCGGGCGCGCTCGCGTCGCGGGGCGGCACCACGTCCGCGCAGGTCCGCAAGGACCTGTCGTTCTTCGGCTCCTTCGGCAAGCGGGGCCTCGGCTACCCGGTGCCGGAGCTCGCCGATCGGCTCCGCGAGATTCTCGGCCTCAAGCGGCGGTACCGGGTGGGGATGATCGGGGCGGGCAAGATCGGCAGCGCGCTGGTGCAGTACCGCGGGTTCCGGCAGCGTGGGTTCGACATCATCGCCATCTTCGATAGCGACACCTCCAAGATCGGGCGGCAGTGGAACGGGCTGACCGTGCTCGACATCGCCAGCCTGGAGCGGGAGCTGACCCGGCACCCGGTCGACATGGCGGTGCTGGTGACGCCGGCCGAGGCGGCGCAGGACGTGGCCGACCGGCTGGTGGCGCTCGGGGTCAAGGCGATCCTGAACTTCGCGCCGGTGCAGCTCGCGGTGCCGGACGACGTCGTGGTGAAGACGGTGAACCTGGCCCTGGAGCTGGAGACGCTCAGCTACGCGCTCGCGAGTCGCTAGCGGCGCGGGCACGACGTTCGGCGGTGGTCGGCATCCCGACCGCTGGTTGTCATCCCTCGCTGCACCTCGCACGACATCATCTACTCCGGCCGCCCTGCGAGATCCCATGCGCCTCCCCACGCTCCTGCTGCTGGCGCTCGCGCTGCTCTCGCGGCTGCCCCTCCTCGAGGCTCAGACTCCCGCCTTCGACCTCGTCGTCCGCAACGGCCGGCTCGTCGACGGCACCGGCTCGCCCTGGTATGCGGCGGACCTCGGCATCCGGGACGGCCGCATCGCCGCCATCGGACGGCTCGACGGGGCACGGGCAAAGCGCGTGGTGGATGCGCGAGGTGACGTAGTGGCGCCCGGGTTCATCGACATGCTGGGCCAGTCGGAGCTCAGCATTCTGGTGAACCCGAGCCTTCCCTCGAAGATCTTTCAGGGCATCACCACGGAGATCACCGGGGAGGGCGGATCGCCGGGTCCGCTCAACGACGCGATCGTGGAGGCGGACCGCGCGAGCTACGACCAGCTCGGCATCGAGCCCGACTGGCGTACGCTGGGCGAGTACTACGCCCGCTTGGAGCGGCAGGGCATCGGGATCAACATGGCCACGTATGTCGGCGCCACGCAGGTGCGGCGGATGGTGCTGGGCGACGACGACCGGGACCCGGGCCCGGCCGAGCTCGAGCGGATGCGCGAACTGGTGCGGCAGGCGATGCGCGACGGGGCCGTGGGGCTCTCGACTTCGCTCCAGTATCCGCCCGCCCCTTACGCCGAGACGGAGGAGCTGATCGCGCTGGCCCGGGAGGCCGCGGTGCTCGGCGGGATTTACGCCACCCACCTGCGGAACGAGAGCGACGAGATCATTCCCGCGCTGGACGAGGCGATCCGGATCGGCCGCGAGGCCGGCATACCGGTAGAGGTGTGGCATCTCAAGACAGCGGGGAAGAACAACTGGGGCCGCATGCCGGAGGTCGTGGCCAGGATCGACTCCGCCCGCCGGGCGGGAGTGGACATCGCGGCCGACACTTACGCCTACCCGGCGTGGTTCAACTCGCTCTCCTCCTTCGTGCCGCCCTGGGCGCACGACGGTGGGACCGCGCGTCTGCTGGAGCGACTGCGCGACCCCGGCGCGCGGCGCCGGATCCGGGCGGACATGGAGAGCGCGGATGCCCGCTGGGACAACAGCTGGCGGAAGGTCCCAGGTCCCGAGGCGATCCTCGTCGGTGCGGTGCACAACCCGAGTCTTCGCAGGTACCAGGGCAAGACCCTTGCCGAGGTAGCGCGGGCGCGCGGCTCGGATCCGATCGAGGCATTGCTCGACTTCCTGGTGGAGGACGAGGCATACACCTACGTCGCCGTCTTCGGGATGAGCGAGCCGGACGTGGCGCTCGCGCTGGAGCAGCCCTGGGTCTCCATCAACTGCGACTCCGAGGGCTCGGCCCCGGAAGGCATCCTGTCGCGCAGCCATCCGCATCCCCGAGCGTACGGAACCTTTCCAAGAATCCTGCGGAAGTACGTGCGGGAGGAGAAGCGGCTGACGCTGGAGGACGCGATCCGCAAGTTCACCTCGCTCGCGGCGCAGCGCATGCGGCTCGGCGACCGTGGCGTGCTCAAGGTGGGCATGTGGGCGGACGTGGTCGTCTTCGATCCGGCGACCGTGCGCGATCGCGCCACCTTCGCGCGGCCGCACCAGCTGGCGGAGGGGATGCGTTGGGTGCTGGTGAACGGGGTGCCCGTCATCGCCGAGGGGAAGGCGACCGGGGCGCGTCCGGGCAAGGTCCTGCGCGGGCCGGCGACGTGCCGCACCACTACACCCTGTCCTACGCCCCGGATACCTTGAGCACATGTCCGTCGAAGTCACCTCCGAAATCGGCCCCCTCCAGAGCGTGCTGGTCCACACCCCCGGTCCTGAGCTGGAGGCGGTCACGCCCGGGAACCGGGAGGACTTCCTCTACGACGACATCATCGACCTCGAGATCGCCCAGCGCGAGCACCGGCAGTTCGTGTCGGTGCTCAAGCGCTTCGCCAAGGTGCACCAGGTCCGCGAGCTGCTCGCCGAGATCCTG
>DATABZ010000219.1:0-8500 GCA_036259315.1 Gemmatimonadales bacterium
CCGGCCTTTACCTCATCAGGCTGTTCGCCTTTCTCCTGATCCTGGTGGCGATCGTGGACAAGAACCGCTCCACGCCTCAGCCACCCGTCTGACCCCCCGATCGGCGGCGCTCCTCGTCGGCCAGCCGCTGACTTGCCTCTCGCGCCCGCACGATGCCGCAGATCGCGCGAGGGTGCGGCTCGATCATGGGGCACTCCCTGGTGCCCTTGTGGACCACCATACCCAACGCAGGCGGATCGGCCGGGCGCACGTCGCCCTTGCGCTCTGTCATGCGAGTCGGGTGTGGAGACGGGGGAGCATGGCTGGTTCCGCGGGTGGAAGGTCGCTGAATCAGACCTGCTGGTTCAGCCACTCCGCCACGCCGGAGACCCGCGCCAGGTTGACCAGGGCGCAGCGGATCTTGCGGGCCTGCTGGGAGTCCAGCGGCTGTCCGTAGGGCACCAGTGTGCAGTCGCGCAGCACGGCCACGCCGGGTTGCTGTCGGAGGTAGTCCGACACCCGCACGTTGACCAGCACCTCGAGGCTCCCGTGCAGAATACCGGCGGGGAGGAGACACCCGACCTGGTGCGTGGAGGTGCGGCCCGCGCTGCCGGGTGTGTCCACCAGCTCGTCGGCCTGGGTGGGCTCCACCACGTGGATGGCTTCGCGGCGGAGTCCGACGAAGGGGAACCGCTCGCTCTCGTTCGGGATTCGGACCCGGGTGAGCTTCAGGATGTGGTTCCCAGGCGCGAGAAAGTCCACCAGGCTCTGCCGGCCCGGGACGTGAAAGGTGCCCGCGTACCAGCCGAGATCGGTGAGCACGTTGACGGTCGCGAGGCGGAGCGGCGGCATGGAGGGGTAGTGCATGGCGGAGGATAAAGCAGTCCGGCTCCGCTGGCCAGCGCCCCGGCGGTCAGTGCCACGCGCGGCACCCGTCACCCGACGCCGGTGGGCGCCGGCTTGCCGCGGGGCAGCAGCCGCCGGAGATCGTGAACCTGTTCCAGCACGAAGCCGCGGGCGATGAGCAGGAGCGTCAGGGCGTACACCGCCGCACCGGCGGGGATCATCAGCAGGAGATAGAGCCCGCGCTCACGCAGGCGGTCTCCCAGGGCAGCGTCCAGGCCAGCGAGCGCCGCGGTCATGATCACGCTGGTGACCAGCGGGGGAGCGATCGACCCCAGCAGCCGTCCATAGGTGAGCCCGCTGTACCGCTTGAACGCCCGCATCTGGAACGGCAGGACGAGATAGGTGCGGAGCACGTAAGCCCCGGCCATAGCCGTGAGCCCGTAGGGTGCGGCCGCCAGGCTCAGCCCGACCGTCAGCAGGAGCTGGAAGGTGGAGATCTTCGCCAGTGTCGCCGACCGACCGAGCGTGGCGAGCGCGGGGGCGGCGAAGCGGTTGAGCGTGAAGGGCAGCACCATGAGGCCAAGCACCTGGGCCACGGGGCCACTGGCGGTCCACTGCCGGCCGAAGATGAGCGGGATGATGTCGGGCGCCAGCACGGCGAAGCCGACGATCGCGGGGAACGCCACCACGGCGCACACGCCGGTGATTCGGAGGTACGCCTTCCGGAAGGCGGGCAGGTCGTCCTGGAGCTGACCCAGAGTCGGGAGCGCGACCTGCGCGAACGGCGTGATGACCCCCTGGCCGATCAGGTCCACCGTGCGCCAGGCGGTGCGATATACTCCGACGGCGGCCGTGCCGATGAATCGCCCGATGATCACGTCCTGCACCCGCACCAGCACGACGAAGAGAACCTGGGCGTACGTCATGCTGAAGCTGTAGCCGGCCAGCTCCCGGAGCACGCGCGGCGAGAAGGTTCGTCCGGGCAGCCAGTGGTAAGCCTGCCAGGCCATGGCCGTGCCGGCGAGCTCGGTGACGCCGCGCTGGGCCACCAGGCTCCACGCCCCCCAACCCGCCCACGCCGCGGCGAGTCCTGCCGCTCCGCCCAGGACGTTGCTCACCACCGAGCGCGTGGCCATCGCCTTGTGCCCGAACTCGCGGAGCATGAGCCCGATGTGGGTTCCGCCGGCCGCGGTCACCGGGAGTGTGAGCCCCAGCGCCACCAGGAGCGGGGCAGCCGCCGGCTCCCCGACGGCCGCCGCGAGCGGCCCCGCCGTGACCGCGAGCCCTGCCGCGCCGACCACCGCTACCCCCAGCGAGGCCCAGAAGATGGTGTCGGCCATCTCGCGCGACACCTCGCGGGCCCGCTGAAGCGCGCTCGTGAGGCCCGCGGCCGGAAGGACCCGCACCACCTCGGCGAAGGCCGCCGCGAGCGCGAACACACCGAATGCCTGGGGGCCCAGCTTCCGCGCGAGGACCGCGAAGACGATGAACGAGAACAGGTAGTCGGAGCCGATCCGGACGACGGTCCAGAGGATGGACTTCGCGGTCTTGCGCTTCAGGTCCGACGGTCGCTCGGGCGGTCCTGGTGTGTCGGGCTCGATGTCCGAGCGGGGCGGGCCGTCGAGTGGCTGATCGAGCTCCGATGGCGGCAGGCTCACGGAGTCGGCAGGCCCGCCGCGGGGGACCGCAGGCGGCCCATCACGCGCAGGTACCGTCCGATTCTTCGCGCGCGCTCGGTCACCCGGGTGCGAAACCGCCGAGCCCGGAGCCCGCGGGGGATGTCGTAGCGGTCCCAGCGGGCCGGTCCGATGGTCGACGCGGTCGAGATCTCGATGACGGGAAAGGGGAACAGCGCCAGGCAGGGGACGCCGTGGTCCCACGCGCGATCCATCTCGATGTCCACCGGCCGTCGCACCGTGCGGCAGTGGCGCACGAAGCGCTCGGCGCCGCGTCGAGTGATGACGTAGCCCTGCGTGCCGTGGGCGTAGCCGGCGAACTCGACGAGGTAGCGCTTGGGCTCGACCACCTCGCCATGGAGCCGGAAGGCGCAGGGACGCTTGGCGAAGAAGCGCAGGTAGGCGACGCCGCCCGCCTCGAAGTCCACGGTCGCGGCCCGCTCCAGGAAGCTCCAGTCCACGATCGTGTCGTCCTCGAGCACGATCATCTGCGAGGCGCGCGAGGCGAGGAGCTCCAGCCACGCGTGATAGTGGCTGCTGTAGCACCCGAGCTCGCCCGGGAACATGGGCCGTCCCTTGGCCACGACCGAGTCCTCGGGCCGGTAGACGAGGTCCGGGCCCAGCTCACGGTGGGCGTCGAAGAAGGTCCAGGCCAGGGTCGTGGCTCGGGCACGCTCCGCGAACTCCGCCCGTCGCTCCGCCGCGTCGGGTAGACTGATCACGACGACCCTCGTCTCCACGGTCACGCCGATTGGCGTGCCCCCGCCCGGCTGCCGACACGTGCGGCCGCCTCCAGCTCGGAGAGGAGGGTCCGCGCGCTCGCCGTCCAGGAGAAGTCGGCCGCGCGCCTGAGGCCGCGCTGTCGCAGGTCGCAGACGAGCGCGTCATCCAGGCTCACCCGGTACATCGCGCTCGCCAGGCCGTCCACGTCGTCGGGATCCACCAGGATCGCCGCACCGCCAGCCACCTCGGGGCAGGCCGAGGTGGAGGACGTGATGACCGGGCAGCCGCACGCCATCGCCTCGACGATGGGGATCCCGAAGCTCTCGTAGCGCGAGGGGAAGACGAGTGCCCGGGCCAGGCCGTACAGCGCCGGCATGTCTTCCAGCGCCACGAACCCGGGCGTATGGACCGCGGACGGGTCGGTGTGCTCGGCGATGGTATCGCGCGTGAGCCGCTCCGCGATTCCGATACCCAGAATGACGAGCGGAGGCATCGACCGCCCCTCGGCGGCGGCCTGCGCCCGCGCACGGCCGTGGGCCTGGAGCGCCGCCGCCACGTTCTTCCGGGGCGTGAGCGGCCGGCGGGAAGCTTGTCCGATGATCTGGTGACCTTTCACGACCATCAGCAGGAATCGGTCGTCCGGAAGCGAGTAGCGCTCCCGCACCCGCGCCAGGGCCGCGGGATCGCTGATAGGCCGGAAGCTCTCGTCCGCCGAGGCGTATACCGTGCGCAGCTTGCTGCGGGGCACCCCGACGTATCGCACCAGCTCCTCACCCAGCGTGTCCGAGTTGGTGAGCACGCGCGCCGCGCGCCGGCAGTACAGCGGAATCATCATGCGATTGTAGAACCGGTCCAGGAGCCCGGACCAGCCGCTGTAGAACTCCGGGTGGCTCCAGTACTCGGTCCCCCGCTGCTGCACCACGGCGGGGCAGGGTGCGCAGAGCGGGATGCTGAACTTGTGGTGGAACAGGACGTCGAGGCGGTGGCGCCGGGCGGCGAGCGGCACGAGTACCTGGTCCCAGACCAGCTTGCCCCGGCCGCTCAGGACGACCTCCCGCACGTTCGGGCGGTCCTGATAGCGGCCGCCCTGCTCCGCGTGGCTGTAGTAAGCGACGTACCGGTTGTGCTGGTCGAGGTCGAAGAGCGCCTCGCACAGCTTACGGATGTAGATGCCCTGGCCGTCCACGTCGTCCACCGCGCGCAGCATCAGCCCGATACGCAGGCCTGTCGTCGGTGGCGCTATCACCTCGGCGGCGGTCACCGGATCGCCTCCGGCGCTTGGATCATGGCCTCATCCTCGGCCCGGAGTGTGATTCAGGCCGTTGACAGGTGTTCACGCAGCAGGTACTTCTGATCAGCGCCGTGGGTACGGCGTACGCGAGACCCTCTAAGTAACAGCAGTATAGAACCTTCAGGGGTGACTCTCGTCACAGCGACGCCCGGGCCCGTCCCGGACGCACCCACAAAGTAATGAGGTCGCATGACCGGACGACCTGAAGCCGTCGATGCGGGAGAGCTGACGCTCGTCACGGGAGCCACCGGCTTCACCGGAAGCCATCTGGTTCGCTCCCTGGTGGGCGACGGCACCAGTGTGCGGGTCATCGCCCGCTCGGCGGAGCGTGCCCGACGCATTCTCCCGGACGCGGTCGAGATCGTCGAAGGTGACATCGCGGACCCCGGCGTAATCGAACGGGCCATGCAGGGCGTCCGTACCGTCTATCACCTCGCCGCGGTGTACCGGGAGGCGAAGCACCCGGACCTCCGCTATCGCGAGGTGAACGTCGAGGCCTCCCGGATGCTGCTGGATGCCGCGGTGGCGACCTCGGTCCGGCGCTACGTCCACTGCAGCACGGTCGGCGTGCACGGGCACATCGCCTCTCCGCCCGCCGACGAGAGCGCGCCCTACGCCCCGGGCGACGTCTACCAGGCCACCAAGTGCGAGGCGGAACAACTCGCGCTCACGTACCGCGACCGCCTCCCGCTGGCGGTGGCGAGACCCACCGCCATCTACGGCCCCGGCGATACCCGCCTGCTCAAGATGTTCCGGCTCATCGCACGGCGGCGCTTTCCGCTGCTCGACGGGGGCGAGAACTACTACCACACCGTCCACGTGAAGGACCTCGTGCGGGGCCTGCGCCTGCTCGGCACCCACTCGAATGCGGTGGGCGAGGTCTTCATCCTCGGCGGGGAGTCGTACCTGAAGCTGTCGGAGCTGGCGGCGATGATCGCGGCTGCAGCCGGCGTGCCCGCCCCATGGCTCCGCCTGCCGGCGCGGCCGTTCCAGCTCGCGGGATCGCTGGTCGAGAAGCTCTGCCAGCCCTTCGGGATCGAGCCGCCCATCTACCGGCGCCGGGTGGACTTCTACACCAAGAGTCGGGCCTTCAGCATCGACAAGGCCAGGCGGCTGCTGGGGTACCGCCCAGAGGTGAGGCTCAGCGACGGCATCCGCGAGACGATGGCGTGGTATGTCGCGCACGGGTATCTCCAGCCCACCCGGACACTCGAGGCTGCCTACCAGCAATGACCCTGGCCGCCATCCAGGCGCGCGAGGATGCCGACGTCGAGTCTTCCTCGGAGCGGTACGCCCGGCGCTTCGACGGACCCGTCGGGCGCTGGTTTCTCGAGATTCAGACCCGCATCACCCTGGAGTGCCTCGCGGGGCTGCCGCGCGGCGCCGCGGTGCTGGATGTGGGCGGAGGGCACGCGCAGGTCGCGCCGGCGCTGGTGGAGGCGGGGTACCGGGTGACCGTGGTGGGCAGCCACGCCTCGTGCGGTGATCGTCTCCTGCCTCTGACCACCGCCGGCCGCTGCCGGTTCGAGGTGGGCGATCTTCTGGCACTGCCCTACGGCGACCAGACCTTCGAGGCGGTGGTCTGTTACCGGCTGCTCGCCCACAGCGTGGATTGGCGGCGGCTGGTCGGCGAATTGTGCCGCGTCGCCCGCCACCGAGTCATCGTGGACTACCCGGCGCGCCGCAGCGTGAACGTGGCCTCCGAAGCGCTCTTCCGAATCAAGAACTCCATCGAGCGGGGGACCACCCGGCCGTTCACCCTGTACGGACGCGGGGAGATCGCGCGTGCGTTCGAGCGGGCCGGCTTCGCGGTGACTGCGGTGCGGCCCCAGTTCCTCCTGCCGATGGCCCTGTACCGATTGGCGGGCTCGGCGGGCCTCGCACGGAGCGCCGAAGGCCTGGCGCGATCCTTGGCGCTCACCAACCTCTTCGGCTCGCCGGTGATCGCCCGGGCGGACCGCCGCGTGGATCCTGGTGGCGCGCGGCGGGGATAACACCCCGCTCCGGGTGCTGGCCTGGCCCGGAGCGGGTTTCCGCGCCAAGAACCCATACACCTGGCTGCTCTACTCCCACCTCGCACAACTCGGGGTCACGGTGCGGGACTTCTCGCCGGCGCGGGTGCTCCGGGGCGGCTACGACCTGCTGCATATCCACTGGCCCGAGAAGGCGCTGACCGCCCTGCCGCTGCTCGGCAGGACAGGGGGCGCCGGCGCCGCGCTGGGCCTGCTCGAGGCCGCGCGCCGGCACGGCGCGGGTATCGTGTGGACCGCCCACAACGCGCGTCCGCACGAGTTCCGGGACACGGCACTGGAGCGCTGGTACTGGGCGCAGGTGGTGCGCCGGGTGGACGGCGTCATCCATCTCAGTGAGACCAGCCGGGCGGCCGTGGAGGCCCGATTCCCGGGGCTGGCGCGACGTGCGAATGCCGTCGTGCCGATCGGTCACTACAAGAACTCCCACCCCGACACGATGACCCGCGAGGAGGCGCGAGCCAGCTTCGCCCTCCCGGTTGGCGCGCGGGTGCTCACCTTCCTTGGGTTGGTCCGGCCCTACAAGAACGTGCCCCATCTGATCCGGACCGTCCGCGCGCTGCCTCCCGAAACCGGTGTGGTGCTGCTCGTGGCCGGCGAGCCGCTCAACCGGGAACTCGCCGAGGAGGTCCGCGAAGCGGCCGGAGATGACTCGCGCGTGCGCCTCGCCCTGCACCACGTTCCCGAGGACGACGTGCAGCGCTACATGAGGGCGGCGGACCTGGTGGTGCTGCCCTTCGCCAACATCACCAACTCGAGCAGCGTCCTGCTCGCCCTGTCCTTCGAGCGGCCGGTGCTCGTCCCGGCACTGGGCACGATGGGCGAGCTTCAGGATCTCGTGGGAGCGGACTGGGTGCGCACGTACGAAGGTGAGCTCACGCCGGCCGTCCTGACCGATGCCGTTGCCTGGATCAACCGGCGGCCGGCCGGGGTGCCCGACCTCCAGGCGCTCGACTGGACGACGATCGCAGAGCAAACTTTGGCTTTTTACCGTGCCGTGACCGCTCGCGCTTCGCCGAACGCGTAGCCGAACGCCTCGATGTCCTGACGGTAGAGCCGGGCGACGAACTCGCGGGACTCGTCGTCGTAGTACTCGGTGTAGTGGGGAAAGACGTGCTTCCGCTTCCGATACCAGAAGAGCCTCCGCCGCACCCATTTCTTCACGTCGTTGAGCGTCCTGACGCCGGGCCAGCCCTGCAACGAGCGGTTTTCATGCGGTAGCGGCGTCTGCGGTATGCCGAGCTTCGCGCAGACCACGTCGAAATCCGCCTGGAGCGACTCGTAGCGTCCCACGAAGTCGGCCAGTAGCGTGCCGCGCTCGTCGTGCAGGAAATCGTACTGGGGAACGATGTGGCAGTAGGCGTCGGTGAAGCCCGGCTTCGGCAGATGCTTGAACAGATACGTCTTGAAGTCCATCCGGAGCGGATGGTCCCGATACTTGTACTCGGAGACGATGCGATCCCAGGGATTCCGGACGAAGGAGAACTTGAAGTACGCGTCGAAATCTTCCTGGCCCAGATGACCACGGGAGACGTATTCGCTCGCCTTCAGGTGGGCAAGGTAGGGTGGCCCCTTCGCGGGGTCATCGTTCCGGCGGAGCAGCAGGGGGGCGCGGGTATCCCAGGTCAGGCCCATCAGGTCGAGGAACACGTGCTCGACGCTGATGCCTGCCGTCTTGGGAACATGGATGAACACGCAGCGATAGGGATGGCAGATCACGCGCTGGCTCCGGCTCGGTCGCCGCTGAAGCTCTCCACTCGTGGCTCGAAGCTGGGGTAGTAAGGCAGCTCGAAGGGCTCCACGAAGCGGCGACACGCGTCGATGTCCTCGCGGCTGAGCCTCTGCTTCCACTTGTCGATCTGCATCGCGGTCCGTCGGCGCATGGAGTAGGTCCCGGGATCCGCCTCCGTGTCGGAAGCGCGGATGAACCGCTCCGCCCCGGGAGTCCAGCTCAG
>DATABZ010000220.1:0-19803 GCA_036259315.1 Gemmatimonadales bacterium
GCACGCGAGGACGCCGACCGGGTGCGCCGCGCCATCGAAGGGTACCGGGCGGGCGGCCTGGGAGTCGCCGGACTCGCGCCCACCCTCGCCGCGCTCATCCGCGGGCAGGTGGGCGAGCTGCTGGTCTCCACCGACCTGGAGGCCCGCTACGGGGAGCCGGTGCCCCGCGACTCGCCGCTGATCCCGCCGGAGCTGACGACCCAGCTCCCCGAAGAGGCGGAGTCGGTGGACCTGGCCGACGAGCTGGTGAGCCGGGCGCGAAGCACCGGAGCCACCGTCTCCTTCATCGAGAACACGAGCCTGCTCGCGGAGGTGGACGGCGTGGCCGGCCTGCTCCGCTTCACGTTGTGAGGACACCATGGGAAAGAAGAAGCGCGGTAACTACAACCAGGACCACTTCAAGGTCGGCGGGAGCATACAGCCCGGCGGCGACCTGGTGCAGGAGCGCCAGAAGCAGCGGCTCACGCAGCAGAAATCCGAGCAGCCCAAGCCCGCCAAGGCGGACGAGCCCGCGATCCCGGAGGACGCGGACTGACCCGCGGGTCAGGCGCTGTCGGCGCTGCTACCCGGTTTGTACTCCGTGATCCTCCCGAAGTCCGTGAAGCCAAGTCGCCGGTACAGCCCGACCCCCGCCTCCGCGGCTTGCAGAACGGCGAGGTCACAGCCGGCCGTGTACGCGTCACGCAGGGGCCGCCAGGTGATGCGCGATCCGATGCCACGACCCCGGAACGGCTCGCGAGTGGCGATGTTGAACAGGGCGACGGTTCCAGCGTTCAGGGTCGCTTCCGCGGTGGCGACCGGCTCCCCACCCAGATACCCGAGGTACAGCCACTGCGGAGCCTCGGCACTCAGCAGCGCGGCGGAGGTGCGGCGATAGAACGTGAGTACGTGCGGATCGGGCGGGCTCCAGTTGGCGGCCGCGATCTGCGCGAAGGCGTCGAGCTCGGCCTCCGTGCGCACGCGGCGCACCTCGAGCCCGGGAACATCGCGGACGGCGGCAGGCAACGCGTCCAGGAGCATGGACATGGCCAATTCGGTCTCCTCCGGCTGCAGCCCGAGGTCTTCCAGAACCGCGGCGAGGTCTCGAGGTTGATCGGCGGGACCGACCCACCAGGAGAAGGGCCGCTGAACGCGGGCGAAGTATGACGCCGCCTCGAGCGCGGCCTGCCGCACGACCGTACGGTCGAGCCGGGCACGGCAGACAAAATTGAACGTGTCGCACGGAAGACCCGAATCGGCGAGGACGAGGTCGGGACGGACCTGGGTCACCATGCCGGCGGTGCGCTCGAGCGCCCAGCTCACGTGGGTAACGAAAGCCTCGTCGGCACGCGCCGCCGTATCGGCGCGGGAGACTCGGCTCACCGCGACATCATGGCTGGTCTTCACGTGGCCTCATCACTCCGCCTGAAGCGCTCGGACGGGGTCGACGCTCATCGCGCGCCGGGCGGGGACCAGAGTGGCGCCGACAGCTACCGCCGCCAGGATGGCTGCCGCGCTCCCGAATGTGACCGGATCGGTGGCGCTCACCTCGTACAGCTCGGCCTGGAGCCACCGGGTTGCGAGCGCGGCGCCCGCCGCGCCGACCACGACGCCAAGGAATGCGAGACGAAGCCCTTCGCCGAGCACCAGGCGGAGCACGGCCCTAGGGTCCGCGCCGATCGCCATCCTGATCCCGATCTCCCGGGTGCGTTGCGCCACGAGATACGCCACCACCCCGTAGATGCCGATCGCCGCGAGCATCACGGCGGGCACCGCGAAGGCCCCGACGATGGCGGTGATGAAACGGCGGTACGCGAGCGATGCCCCGAGCAGCGCGCTCACCTCGTGCACCCTGGAGCCCAGGCGCGCCCCTTCGAGCGGGAGGTCGGGGTCCACTCCCCGGACGGCACGGCTGACGGACGGGATCAGCGGCTCGGGGTCGGCCGCGCTCCGGACCAGGAGCGACATCCAGGGCCAGGCGGTGACGGTGTACGGCAGATAGACTTCGGGGACAAAATCCGTGTCGAGGGTGAAATGCCGCACGTTGCCCGCGACGCCGATGACAGTCGCGCGCACCGGCTCGCCGAAGTCCGGCCGACCCTGGGCCGACTTGTAGACGGTGATCCGTTTGCCGATGGGATCGTCACCAGGCCAGTACCGGGCGACGAGTGCCTGATTCACTACCACCACGTTCCCGGGGTGCGCGATCTCAGCGGACGTGAAGTTCCGGCCGCGAAGGATCGGGATCCCCGCCGTGCGAAAGTAGGCCGAATCGACTTCGCGGAACAGCACCTGGTCCGCATCGTCGCCGCGGGGTGAGACGCCCTCGACCTCGATCGGGCTGTTCATGGACCCCCCGCTCAAGGGGACGTGGTTCGTGAGCGCGACGGAGCGAACGCCGGGCACGGCGGCGACCGCGGCGGCCACGTCCCGGTAGAGCTGGAGCGCACGCTCGGGAGCGTCGTACCGTGGTGTGGGCGGTGAGATCGGCACCGCGAGCAGGCGCTCGGCGTCCAGCCCGCTCGGAACCTCCTGGAGCCGCAGGAGGCTCCGGAGGAGAAGCCCCGCCCCGGTCAGCAGAACGAGGGCGAGGGCCAGCTGCCCAACCACCAGGCCGGACCGCACCCGCCGCCGCGCAGTCCTGCCGCCGGCCCTCGAGTCGTCCCGCAGCGCGCCGGCGAGCGGCCCGAGCTGCCGCAGCGCCGGCATACACCCGAGCGCGAGGACCGCTACGGTCGCCAGGACTACGGACGCAAGCCACACGCCCGAATCCACCACGACCTCGTCGGCCCTCGGCAGCAGCTCCTGGCCCGTCGCCCTGATCCACCGGACCGCGAGGCAAGCCAGGCCGAGGCCCACCGGGCCCGCCGCGGCGCCGAGCACGACGCATTCGGCGGCGAGGAGACGGACCAGCCGTCCGCGGCTGCCGCCGAGCGCGGAGCGGATGGCCAGCTCGCGGGAGCGGGCTTCCGCTCGCGCGAGGGCGAGGGCGGCCACGTTCACGCACGCGATGAGGAGCACGAACCCCGCGGCGGCGGTGAGGAGACGCAGCTGTGAGCCGGTGTCGCCCACAACTTCACGCGCCACCGGCACGAGAGCCACGCTGCGCCAGGCGCCGCTTTCCGCCGGATAGGTCTCGGCCAACCGGGCGGCCACCGCCGAGAGCGCCCGCTCTGCCGCGGCCGAATCGACACCCGGGCGAAGCCGTGCGACGACCCGGCTGTCCACGTGTACCCCGCGCTGCGCGAGCGCCGGATCGGTAGGGAGGATCGTGGCGATCGGGGCCCAGAGGTCGGCCCAGGTCGGATAGCGGAAGCCGGCGGGCATCACGCCTACGACCGTGTGGAGGCGGTCGCCGAGCGCGAGGCTCCGGCCCAGGATGTCGGCATCGCCGCCGAAGCGGCGGTGCCAGAGCTCCCACGAGAGTACCACCACCGGGGCTGCGCCCGGCACCGCGTCGGCCGGCTCGAGTGTCCTGCCGGCCACGGGCATCTCGGGGAGGACGCGAAAAAACTCGTCAGTCACGAAGGCACCGAGCAACCGCTCGGCGAGCTCACCCGTCTTCAACACGGTGCCCAGCCCGCGCGCGAACGCCATCGCCTCGAATGCATTCGTGCCGGTGCGCCAATCCTGGAACGTCGGATACGACGCCAGGCGCATGTTCGTCAGCGAATCCCGCTCGGCCACCATCATGACGCGATCGGCCGGGGCGAAGGCGAGCGGGCTGGTGACCGATTGGAGCACGCTGTACCCGGCCGTCATGCCGCCGATGCCGAGGGCCAGGGTGAGCACCACCGTGAGGGTGTAACCGGGAGATCGGCGGAGCGTGCGGAGGGCGTGACGGAAGTCGGGCACGAGGGCCTCCGCGGGGTGTGCGCGGCCAGGCGGAATGTGTGAACTATACAACCCGGTACGCCGTCCGCGAGGCAGACCGGTTATCTTTCAGGGCGCGTAGCTCAGGAGCCCGCATGGTGCGTCCTTCTCCGTTGCGTCGGTACCGGCCGCTTAGGCCGCAATGGAGCAGGAGGGTCCATGCCGCACGACCCATCAGGCAGTCACCCAAAGTCGACCTCCCGGGGTGACTCGTTCCGTCCGGAAAATGCGCAACCCCGTCCCACCGCTCATCCGGACGATCGTCCGCTCACGAGCGCAGGGCCGCCACGACCACACGACGATCTCACTGCCGCGGCTCGTGTCCAGCTCCTGGTCGAGCAGATCCAAGATTTCGCCATCTTCATGCTTACGCCGGACGGGCGTCACGCAACCTGGAACCCCGGCGTCGAGCGGGTACTGGGCTACGACGAGGCGACGTTTCTGGGCCGACCTGCCGAGCTGATCTTCACGCCGGAGGACGTGGCGCGGGGTGTCCCTGCAGCGGAGCTCGCCACCGCGCGGGAGCATGGCGCGGCGAACGACGACCGCTGGATGCGGCGCCGCGATGAAACCCACTTCTGGGCTTCGGGGGTCACGACGGCCGTGCGGGACGAAGCCGGCCGCCTGTTGGGCTTCGGCAAGGTGCTCCGCGACCTCACCCACGAGAGGCTCCTCATGGAGCGCCTCGCGGAAAGCGAGGACCGCCTCCGGCTCGCCATCGCGGCGGCGAAGGTGGGCACGTGGCGCCTGGACCTCCGTACCGGGACCGACACGCTGGATGCGAACCTCGCGCACCTGCTCGAGCTCGGCGAGGGCGACACGACCGTCACGCTGGAGCAGTTCTTCGGTCGCGTCCACCCGGAGGATCGGGACCGCACGCGCGCGGCGTTCAGGAACGCGGTCGAGCAGCGCGCTCCCCTGGAGGTCGAGTTCCGGATCGTCTGCCACGACGGCAGCGCGCGCTGGCTGCGTGACCATGGCGAGGTCCTGCTCGATGAAGCAGGCGAGCCGCGCTACCTCACCGGGGCCGTAGTGGACATTACCCGCCAGCGGGACGCGGACGAGCGCCTGCAGGCGAGCCAGCGGATGGACGCCGTCGGGAAGCTGGCCGGCGGCGTGGCTCACGAGGTCAACAACATGATGAGCGTGGTGCTGGGCTTCACCGACATCGTGCTCGCCGACTTTCCGCCCGGCGACCGGCGGCGGCGGGACCTCGAGCGGGTGCGGACCGCCGCCGGTCGCGCCGCCACGGTGACGGCGCAGCTCCTCGCCTTCAGCCGGCAGCAGATGCTCCAGCCCACCCTGCTGCGGCCGGCCGACATCGTGATGACGCTGGAGCCGATGCTGCGCCGCCTGCTCGGGCCGGACCGGGAGCTCGTGCTCGACCTCGCGCCGGATGCGGGACACGTGCTGGCCGATCGCGGGCAGCTGGAACAGGTGCTCATCAATCTGGCCCTGAACGCGCGCGATGCCATGGGCCAGGGGGGTCGGCTCACCGTGGAGGTCCAGGCAATCGTGCTCGACACCACGTTCACCGCGCGGCATCTCGAGACGAGCGGTTTGACGGGGCCCTGCGTGATGCTCGTGGTGAGCGATACGGGCCACGGCATGGACGACGCCACTCGAGCGCGGGTCTTCGAGCCCTTCTTCACCACGAAGCCCACCGGCCAGGGCACCGGGCTCGGGCTGGCTGTGGTGCACGGCATCATCCACCAGACCGGCGGGTACATCGGGGTTCAGAGCGAGCCGGGCGCGGGGACGACGTTCCGGATCTACCTGCCGAGGGTGACGGAGACCGGAACACGACCGCCGGCTCAGGCGGTGAGCAGGGCCAGTCCGGCGGTGGCCGAGACGATTCTCATCGTCGAGGACGAGCTGATGGTGCGCCAACTAGTTGTGCGCCTGCTGGAGCGGCTGGGCTACCGGTGTCTCCAGGCGGCCGATGGGGTGGAAGGGCTGCGAACCCTGGAAGCGCATCAGGGTGAAGTCGGGGCGGTGGTGTGCGATCTCGTGATGCCGCACATGAACGGCCGCGAGATGGCGGAGCGGCTGGCGATCCTCCGGCCGGGGCTCCCGGTGCTGTTCATGTCCGGCTACACGGACGATGAGATGATCCGGCGCAACCTGCTCGCTCCCGACGCCCCGTTCATCCAGAAGCCGTTCGATGTCGATGCGTTCGGCGAGAAGATGCGTGCGCTTCTTGCCGCGGGCACCTCGCAGTCCGGCGAAGGCCAGGCTGCCCGATAGAACCCACGCTGAGCGCCGGGCTCAGGCGGCTGGCAGGAGCCGACGCTCGATCTCCCACGCATGCGCGATGGCGTGCCAGGCGACCCGCCGCACGAAGTAGCGGACCGGCCAGCGGGTACCGCCGCGGGGGCCTCGCGCCGGCAGCTCGCCGCGAACGCCCGCGCGGATCGCTTCGATGACCGCGGCTCGGACTTCCTGCACGTGATCCTCCCCCTCCCCTGACGGGCGATACTTCCACCCCAGCGCACCGAGGTATCCACGATCGGCGTCCACGACGTGCCGGACGATCGCGTGGAGGTCGCGCCCGCCGCCCCGGGGGCCCTTCTGAAGGACTTTGTCGGCCGCCCGCCGGCGCGCGGCATCCAGCGCGCGCCAGCCGGCCCGTAGCACCTTCTCCAACCGGTCGCAATCGGCCATCGTGGCGACGGCCCGATCGGCGGAGGGTATCACGCCAGGGGCACCGAAGTCCGTGGTGGCGTTGCCCGGGAGGCGCTCGACGACACGCAGCTCCTGGAGACGCACCGGCGCCGTAAAGCCGAGACGCGTCGGACGTATCACAGCCGCATAGCGCAGGCCGTAGTCCATGAGCGCCTGAAGCGCGCTCGCCTCATCCGGGCCGCTTCGGCACCAGCCCGGCCAGTCCAGGGCACACGCGAAGACTCGCTTGGCACCGACTTCGAGATAGACGTCCGTGTGGCTCACGTGTCCCGCGCTTCATCAGGATTCCTCACGCCGGCCGGCTTTCCGGCGTCGGACCCCCCATGTACACCATGATCATGAGCGAGGCGCCGATCGCGAGCGGGGCGAGCGGCGCGCCGTCCAGCACGGTGAGCCCGATGGTGAGCACGAGGAAGAACGTCCCGACGAACTCCGTCACGTAGTTGCGCATGGCCCGCTCCTCTGGTGGGGTGGTCGGAAGCCGCCATCACAAGTTCGCGGCTCCACGTGACCGAGCAAGAGGGCGCGATGGGACCACGTCATCTCCCCTCGATCTTGGCGAAGGCACGCACTGGAAACGTTCCGAACGCCTTCACCTTGACCGGCACGGCGAAGAAGCGGGCTCCGCGGGCCGGAACGGCGGCCAGGCCGCACAGGTGCTCGGCGATGGGGATGTCGTTGCCGAGCAGCGTCGTGTGCACCGGCCGGCGGAGGTCGGCCGTGTCGTCGATGTTGAGCGAGTCGATGGCGACCAACACGGCGCCGCGCTCGGCGAGCGCCACGGCCGCCGCCTCCGTCAGGTAGGGATGGCCCTTAAAGTAGGCTTCGGTCGTCCAGTGCCGATCCCATCCGGTGTGGATCAGCACGGCGCGGCCCTTCACGTCGACGTGGTCGAACGCATCGCGGTCGATGGCGCGCCCGGAGCCGCCGGCGCGCACGACGACGGTGTCGAGATCGGCCAGCTGCTCGAGCGCAAGCTGCGAGAGGTCCAGCCCGTCGGCGAAGCGGTGGAACGGGCTATCCACATAGGTCCCCGTGTTGGCGACCATGTCGATGCGGCCGATGTGGAACTCGGTGCCCGGAGCGTACGCCGCCCGGGAGGCCTCGCGGCTCAGGAAATCGCAGATGATCGGCGCAGGGAGGCCGCGATACGTCTCGAGCCCGTGCTCCACCGTGTGGCTGAGGTCGACGAGCAGGTGTCCTCCTTATCGCGGCTGCGCGTTCGCCTCCCACCTGCCCTGCAGGACGCTCTCCCTAGTGGCGTGCGGTTGCAATCACGACTCGCTGCCGACAATTCATACCGTCGCCACTACGGAAGTCCTGCCATCCGGCAACCACCTCCCGCTCGAGAGCCGAGCGCGCCTCCTCGTCCGCTTCCGCCACGGCGGCCGCGAGAGGCGTGCTGCCCACATACTGCCAGAGAAAGTCTCTCGGCGCCGGCAGGGCCAGCTCGCGGGTCTCCGCCTGCGCATTCACCTGTCGAAATCCGGCGCTTCTCAGAGAGTCCTCGAGCTCCGCCTCCTCGTTGAGCGCAAACACGGCTCGAACGAATCCGGCGGCCCGGGGCGCGATGTGACTCTCCATCGCATCGGCCAAGATAGCGAACATGGGGGCGGCCGGGCCGGCGACGTTGAGCACCAAACGACCGTCGGAGGTCAGGACACGTCGCATCTCCCGGAGCGCCCGAAGGCGGTCAGGAACGAACTGCAGGCTCAGTTGGCAGAGAACCACATCGAAGGACTCATCGGGGAGAGGCAGGGACTCGGCGCTGGCCTCGTACCATTCAACCTCCCAGTCAGCGGGCATGACGGACTTGGCGACGGCCAGCATACCCGGGTTGCTGTCCAGGCCGGCGACCCTGCCGCCTGGGCCCACCCGCTCCGCCGCAAGCCGCGTCACCACGCCCGTACCGCAGCCGACGTCCAGGACGCGCTCACCGGGACGCAGCGAGGCCACGCGAACCAGATCGTGGGCAAGGGGCCTACCGATGGCGGGGACGAAGAACCGCTCATAATTCTCCGGAGCCGTCGCACGGAACGATCGATCGAAGTGCTGCTGGGCCATTTTGCCTCCTGTGCTGCGCGTACCTCCAGGATTGCTCGGTCGTGCCGAGACCAAGATTTTCACTGAGGCGGGGGCTGTCAACCGGGCGGCGTGTGGCGGTGCGGATCAGTGCTCGACTCGTGCGTCGCCACCTCAGCGCATCAAGCCCCCGTCCTCCTCCCACTGGCTCAACGGTCGAACGATGCGCGCCCCGGCCGTAGAACGGTGACTCGGAACGTAGCGGCGGAGCCGGCGATCAGGTCGGTCGCGGAGCTCGGGTCGGATCGCCCACCTCTGCGTTGAGCCGGACGCCAGCGCGTGTCAGGCGCCGTACGGTCGCCGGGTCAATCCGCTCGCCCGATCGCAGCTCCAGGGTGGCCATCTCGTACTTTCCTCCCGGGCGGAGCCTCGGCTCGAGCTCGCGGAGCCGCTGTCCGCGCCAGAACCCCAGGAGCACACGGTCGGCCTCGGCCCGGATCATGAGCACGGGCCCGTTGGCTAGATAGACGAGGTTCCCCCACTTGATGACCTCCTCCAACCGAGCCGCGGTGCGGACCGCGGATCGCAGCTCCTCGACGCAGGCCCGGCGCCACCCGGTGAGCGCAGCGACGTATGTGTCGGGACTCGATGCCGGCACGGATTTCTTCATCAGCGCTCCAGCAATGGTTGCGGTCCAACGACGTGCGCATCAGCTGTGGTCCCTGTACAGCCCGCGCTCCCACACGTCTACCGATTCCTTCTCGCATTCAGTGATGGTGCCGCCCGCGCGGAGTCTTCCGGCTGCGCCAACCTGCTACTAAGCTTACCGCATGATCTGTATCCCGGCAGACGCGCACAAGATTTGGTGGTGGCCCGCGTTCCGAGCGGCCCGCTAGCGCGTTGATTCGTCTACGCTGATATCCGGAGGTCGCTCGCTACCGAGCGACCTCGTGTTGTTTCTGGCTGTTATCGAATGCTCGGTAGGGAGACGACCCCTCTCACCATGTGAGGAGGCTCTGCTCATGTCGTTCCCTGCGGGACCCGCCGCTCCCCTGCCGGTCGGGTCCCTTACGCCCAGCGATGTGGTGCTGACCGGAGACCGCCCCACGGGCGTACTTCACCTCGGGCACTACGCCGGCTCGCTCCGCACGCGCCTGGCCATCCAGGGCCAATGCGTGCAGACACTGCTCATTGCCGACTTGCAGGCGCTCAGCGACACGAGCAGCCGCGCCGCTCACGTCGCGGAGCATGTCGAGGAAGTGGCGCTGGACTACCTCGCCGTCGGGATCGATCCGGCCCTGACTGCCGTTGCGGTGCAGTCGCGCCTTCCAGCGCTCGCCGAGCTGACGGTGCTGTACCTGAACCTGGTGACCGTCGCACGGCTCGAGCGGAACCCGACCGTGAAGGCGGAGATCGGGTTGCGCGGCTTCGCTCGTGACATCCCGGCAGGGTTCCTCTGCTACCCGGTGAGCCAGGCCGCTGACATCACCGGTTTTCGAGCTACGCTCGTGCCCGTCGGCGAGGATCAGCTGCCGATGATCGAGCAGACGAACGAGATCGTGCGCAGCGTGAATCGCCTCGCCGGTGCGACCATCCTCCCGGAGTGCCGTGCCTTGCTCTCCTCCACCCCGCGGCTGCCGGGCATCGACGGGCGCAAAGCGAGCAAGTCACTGGGCAATGCCATACCTCTGAGCGCTGCGCCTGATGAGATCCGCCGGCTGGTTCAGGCCATGTACACGGACCCCGGACACATCCGCGCAGCCGACCCCGGGCGCGTCGAGGGCAATGTCGTCTTCGCATACCTCGATGCCTTCGACACCGACACCGGAGCCATAGAGGAGCTCAAGGCGCACTACCGGCGCGGCGGACTCGGCGACGTGGCGCTCAAGCGTCGGCTCGTGGACGTGCTGGAGCACGTCATTGCACCTATGCGGGCGCGACGAGCTGAATTTGCGCGCGACCGCACTTACATGCGCGAGATGCTGCGGGAAGGCAGCGCGCGAGCCGACGAGGTCACGCGGTCAGTGCTCCGCTCCGTGCGACAATCGTTCAGCCTGGATGGATAACTGCCGAGAGACCCCCTACACGCCTCTCAGTCGCTCGGGTCTTGGGCAGCCTCCACCCGCACGTGGGCTGCGCCGCGGTCATCGTAGGTAAGGTGCACTTGCCACGGCTGACAGCACACCTGGCAGTCCTCCACATAGGTTTGGATGACCCCGCCGGCAGGATCGATCCCTACCGTTACGACCTCGCCGCAGTAGGGACAGACTACCTCGGCTTCGGTGTCCCAGGTATCGAGCTCGCCGGGATCCAGCGGAGCGTCAGGGTCCTCTGGCCCTAGGTGGTGACTCGAATCACTCACCGCGCCAATCCTGTTCTCCTCGCAGCCTCGCAGGTCGGACCAGCAGCTTGGCCCCCGGCCCAGTGCTACCTAGCGGTCCGCCACCGCAGCTGAAACTCGAGTTCATCGAGGCCGCCGGCCCGCTCGTGCTCGATATTGAACGCCACGTCCGCCGGTAGCCGCAGACGCTCGCCGGCTACCTGGATCGTGAACGCCGAGCCCGCCTCGAGAGCATCAGCGAGGCGACGCAGCTTGGCCACGAACTGGGCCCGGGAATAGGTGCGTTCGAGATCACGGCGACGACGTCTAGCCATTGGCCCTGACCGTCAGCGCCTCGAGCAGGGCTTTCGCGGTCGCCTCTGAGGAGGCCGGATTCTGTCCGGTGACCAGGTTCCCGTCCACGGCGGTGTGGCTCGCCCAGTCCGCGCCCTTGGAGTACCTGCCGCCGGCCGCCTGTAGCATGTCCTCCACCAGGAAGGGCACGACTGTCGTGAGGCCGACCGCTTCCTCCTCGGTGTTCGCGAACCCGGTCACGCGCTTCCCCTTCACCAGAGGAGCTCCATCGGGTGCCTTCGCGTGGCGGAACACCGCAGGGCCGTGGCACACCGCGGCAACCGGCTTTCCCTCGCGGTGGAACCGCTCGATCAGCGCCACGGAGCTCCGATCCTCCGCGAGATCCCACAGCGGCCCGTGGCCTCCCGGGTAGAAGACGGCGTCGAAGTCGTCGGGCGACACGGTGGAGAGCTTGACGGTATTGGCGAGGGCTCGCTGGGCCTCCGGATCGCTCCGGAACCGCTTCATGGCCGGCGTCTCGGCACCGGGCTCGTCGCTCTTGGGGTCGACTGGAGGCTGGCCGCCCTTGGGCGAGGCCAACGTGATCTCGGCCCCGGCATCGCGCAGCACGTAGTAGGGCGCGGCGAACTCCTCCAGCCAGAAGCCGGTTTTCCGGCCGGTGTCGCCGAGGCGGTCGTGGGAGGTGAGGACCATCAGGATGCTGGGCACTTGCTCGACTCCGCTGCAAGGGTGATAGACGTCGCAGGGTCACACCTTGCAGCATAACGGGTCGCACGCGGAGGCTCTACCTCAGCGAGAGGCAGGTGTTTCTGCGGCTGCTGGACTGGGCTTCGTCGCTGGCTACAACTCCCGGAGAGGCTCGTAGTGCAGGAACACCACGCCCGTGTCGTAGGTCCGCATGTTCACACGTTTGAACCTGGCGTAGCTCTGAAGCCCGGGAAACAGGGACCGACCGCCTCCGACTGCGGTCGGGCAGATCTGGAGATGGTACTCGTCGATGAGGTCCGCGGCGATGAGACTCTGAGCCAGAGAGAGGCTCCCCCACAGGACCATGTGCTTCCCGTCCCCTGCTTTCAACCGCTCGATCTCGGCCACCGGGTCGCCGCGGACGACGCGGGCCGGGGGCCACTTTCCCCAGGGGGCCTCGGTCAGCGTATTGGAGAAGACCAGCTTGGGCAGGGTGTTCAGACGGTCGGCGATGATCTCGGTGTCCGTCGTCGCGGTCGGCCAGAAATCCACGAAGAGCTCGTAGGTCCGTCGCCCCAGAAGGATCGTGTCGACACTGTCGAGAAACCTCAGCTGATCCCTGTCGGAGAACTTGTCCGTTTCGCTCGGCGGAAAGAAGTCCAGCCGTCCATCCCTGTCCACGGCGAAGCCGTCGAGCGACAGCCATTCCTCGAGAATCAACCTTCTCATGGGTACTTACCTCCACCGGAGTTGACGACGGCGCCGCTAGGTACCGGGCGCCTCGTACCGAACTGCCTCGGCTCTGCGCAGGGCATCCATCGTCTCGTCGACGGTCAGGAGGACTGTCGTTTCGAGCGAGCGCAGCGCACCCCCGGAGGCAATTGCCAGCGCGACTCCGGTCATGGATACGTTGTCCGGCGTACCAGAAGCCATGAAGCTTCCACCAACGACTCGATGTACGACTGAGCGACCTTACGGCGGTCCGCCGGGTTCCGGACCAGCCTTGCCCAGGTCTCCGGCGTGTAGCTGAACTTCGACAGGTATAGCGGCATCGTTTCTCCCCCTCGTTCCTCGACAAAGGAACTCCTGTAAGGCGTTCGGCGGGGTCAAGCCGCACCCCGCGCTTGCCGCACCAGGTCCGCCTCATACGTCGTGACCTCGAGGTGGTGGCCGAACGGATCGGTGAAGTACACCGACCACGCTCCCGTGTGATCCACCACACGAGGGGCACCACTCCCCTCGCCGAGGCCGAGCTCAGTCAGGCGAGCGACGAATCCGAGCCATTCCGCGCCAGTGAGTCGGAACGCCACCCGGTGAAAGCCGGCGGTCGGTCGGCTCCCCTGCGGCTCGCCGGCAAACAGTGCAAGCTTGGTCCGACCGCCGTCGGGCGAAATCATGAGGGGTCCCTGGGGGTGGGTCGCCCATTGCTCCGTGCCCGGAACGGGCCGACACCCGAGCACCCGTGTGTACCAGTCGGCCGCTTGGGCCCGATCGGGCACGAATAGCTCGACGTGATCCAGGGTGAAGCTGAGAGCACGATCTTCACTCATGCGTCTGCTCGGTCTTGCTCGGCGGGAGCTACGCTTCCTCCGAGCCCGAAGGGTCCGCCAAGAGCTCCCGGAGCACGCCTTCAGGATTGTTGAGAAAGCTCTTGGTGATCGAGTAATGCTCGGTCTCGGTATAGGGCACCTGGGTGATGGCGCCTTCCGAAAGGAGGTATATCGTTGCGCCGGGGTACCCCAGCAGGATCGGGGAATGCGTCGCAATGAGGAACTGCGAACCCCTCCTGACCAGGTCGTGCATGGCGGCGAGCAGCGCCATCTGCCGTGTCGGTGAGAGCGCGGCCTCGGGCTCATCGAACAGGTAGAGGCCCTGCCCCTTCAAGCGGTGGAGGACGAGCGCCATGAAGGACTCGCCGTGGGACTGCTCATGGAGCGAGTGTCCGCCGTACGCATGCAGCACCCCGTATTGATCCTCCGCCGCAGTGGCGACGTTGTAGAAGCTCTCGGCGCGAAGAAAGTAGCCGTCTCGAGGCCGGGTTGGAGGACGAACGAGACGCAGATACTCATGAAGGTTCGAGTGCGATGGTCGCGTCGAAAACCTGAAGTTCCTGCTACCGCCCTCCGCGTTGAATCCACAAGCGACAGCGACAGCCTCGAGCAGCGTCGACTTGCCGGTGCCGTTCTCTCCGACAAGGAAGGTGACTGGGCCCGTCAGGGAGAGCACCCGCAGGTTCCGGATCCCCGGAATCGCGAACGGATATTCCTTGAACGAAGGAACCTTGTCACGCTTCAGCGTGATCGAGCTGATGAATGGGGCTCGGCTCTTGGGCATCTTGGCCTTATGGGAATCGGCGCGGCCTCACGACTTGAATAACAGCCGCGAGCATCGTGCGGACGGCCGCACAGGCGGCACGTGCGACCGCCATTACTGCGTGGCGGTTGGACGTGCCGGTGGCGCCGGGTCTGGTGCTGGCGCCCGGTAGGGAGGCCGGGGCGCCACCGGCGGCGGTCCGAAGCCCAACGCGAAGCTCCGGACCGTACTGCATTCGAGGTCTGGTGCCACCACGTTGACCCATTCGCCAGGCCGGTACCCGACGTCGCTGTAAGCGCCCGTTCGACCCAACAACTGGCCGCGATCACCGTTCGCCCGCACCTCGAGGTAGTTGAGGTGAGCGGGGACGGTATCCAGGACTTCAAAGCTCACCAGGCAGTCACCATAAAGTTGCACGCGCCGCACCTCGCGGAGCGGGAAGCGCGGAAACTCGACTCTTCGCGACACCCAGGCGGCCGAATCACGGGCCCGCAACTCGGGATCCCGGTATTTCGCTTGAATCGTGAGCGCCTCTTGAAGACGCAAAGCGCGCCCGCGTTGCTCCAGGGTACGCGCCCAGGCCTGCGACAGAGCGAACCCAGCGGAGAGGCCACCGAGTGCTGCGATCAGTACTGGCCAAGCTTTCCACGTGTTCAGGCGCCCGGTGAAGGCCATCGGCCCTCCTTAGTGGGTCGCGATCACCGTGACTACCTGTGATCGTCGCACACCAGAACCCTCGTCCCTACGAGCACGCAACGAGCTGCCCAGGCATCCCTTCCTCCATCGGCACCGTGGGAGGAAGCGCCGCATCGTGAATGATGGCTCCGAGAACATGGCGCCGCGACGATCCGAGGGCCGCGGCCCGATGTAACGTGCCGGCAGGAATGGACAGGGTGTCCCCGCTTTGAATCCTGAAGGCGTGCGTGGGCGTCTCAAAGCATCCCTCGCCTTCGATGACATAGATCGCCTCCACTCCCGAATGGTGGTGGACAATCGTGTGCATACCTGGCGTGAGAACGGCCGACAGGACCTGCACGGAGTACTTTGTAGCAGGGGGCAGCCGCAGAGGCCCCACCCGTGCGACATGGTGACCACCGTGATGGTCAGAGGTTGCCGACTCGATCGTCATGAGCCATGATGTGCCCGCGGCCTCAAAGGCGACGCTGGCCGGACCAGCCGCCGATCGGGCGCGCTCTCTGGTTTCGAAGCGGTCGACATGCCAATAAAGTGGCTCTCTGAGGCCGTCTGGTAGGGATTTCCTTTCCACAATACTGCAACCCACTTCACCCCGCCGCTCCGGGGAGTTCTCGACACACCGGGGCGCCAGCTGGGCAGCTGCCACCCGGGCCGGCACGGCTGCGAGCACGATCAACGCGATTGTCGCCCTGTGAACCGGCACGGAGATCATCCAAAGCCTCCGAGGGATGTAATAGGCGCTGCCTGACGAGAACGGCGAACCCGCTGGAGATACGCCTTGAGGTGCACAGTTCGCACATGGCATTCGTCGCCACGCACCCAGACTCCCTCACGGCGCCACTGCGCATAGCCCTCGTGCTCCACGATGACAGTGTACACGCCAGCCCGTTCGTACGCCGCTGACCGAACCAGCGCGCCATCGGCGGCCGGGCCATGCAGCTGGAGGGAGTCGGTGTAAGCGCCCTGCTGCACCACGCCACGTGCCGTCGCTGCCCGAGGTTCATCGTTCATTGCGTCGCGGATTTCGACCACCACGCCCGCAACGGCGACCAACGTGCACCCGGGCTCGGTACAGGCCCCGGTCCCGGCTGCCATCAAGCCGTAAACGCACGCCTTCAGGCTCCGGGCCATGAGCCGATCTCGGAGCGGCGGGACCGACGACATGCAGCCTCCGCGGGTCAGGTTGGTGTCAGGTGAACGAGCAGCGATATGAACTCCTGCCGGCCATCGGTGTAGGACCAGCCTTGGGCCGCTCGGACCGCGCCCGTCGGGTCGTACACCAACCCTTCCCAGTTGTCGCTGACCTTGGCTGACTGCACGAACGCGACGGTACTGGTCGAAGAGGGGTCGCTGCAACACGGCGAGTGCGATCCCGGCACCGAGCCAGGCCGAGACAAGTCGTCGCATGCGACGTGATGTCCTCCGGCAGCGGTGCGCCACGTTCAAGGGGATCAGGCTCGAGGATGGGGCACGGTGGTCAAGCAGGAATCAAGTCTGCTGACGATGGAAAACCTTCTCGTGCCGACTAGGTTGAGGATCTATCCATAGGATCATTTTCTCAGGAGGCAGAGATGCGCTTGGTAGATCCCATCATCGCGGAGCTGGAGCAGGAGGCCGAGACCACGCGCCGGGTGCTGGAGCGGATCCCGGAATCCAGCCTGAGCTGGCGTCCGCACCCCAAGTCCATGTCGCTGGGACAGCTCGCCCTGCACATCGCCACTACCCCGGGCGGGGTGGCCCAGGTCGCCGCGCACGACTCGATGGAAAGGCCCCAGTTCGACCGACCCGAGCCGAAGAGCAAACGCGAGGTCCTCGAGGCCCTGGAGCAGTCACTGACCGTTGCCATGGAATTCCTCCGAGGGCTGGATGACGCCCGGGCCACCCAGACCTGGACCATGACCTCGGCGGGTGAGCCGATCTTCTCACTGCCACGGATCGGGGTGGTCCGCACCATTATGCTCAACCACTGGTACCACCACCGGGGGGAGATGCAGGTGTATCTCCGCCTGCTGGACGTGCCGGTACCTTCGGTGTACGGACCTACCGCCGACGAGAATCCGTTCGTCGCCTCTGGGGCAAGGGAGCCGCAGACGACTTGAGCGACGCAGCGCGCTCGCTCCGGGCGGCGGCGTCCGTCAACCCCGAGCCGTTGCGAGGTTGGTGCTGAGCTGAAAGGCGAACCCGCTCGTGTCGGTATGCGCCTCCAGCACGCCGGCACTGTCGCGCACGATCGCCATCAGGACCCGCTCGCGCTCGTCGTCGCCCATGTCCTTGGACGCGCCACTCATGCCCACCAAGGCCATGGCGTTCAAGCGGATGAACACCGCCCCGTCCTCAAAGCGTATGGTCCGGGATAGCGTCTTCGACCGGACATCGTGAAAGCCGGCGTCCATGAGCAGGGCCTCCAGCGGGCCCGCCTCGCCGAGGCTGTGGCGCCGGTCGCTGATGGGCCCCAGGTGCCGCTCCGCGAGGTGACGAAGCTCCTCACATACGGGCACCTCCGCGTCTGGCCGCCAGGTGCTCACCGCCAAGCGTCCGCCTTCGGCCAGTGCCCGGCGCATCTGGCGTGCTGCCGCGGCCCGGTCCGGAAAGAACTGCATGCCCTGCTGGCAGACCACGACGTCGAACCGCTCGCCGTCCTCCAGCGGCAGGGCGCCGGCGTCGCCCTCACGCCACTCGATGCCGGGGCCCTCCCGGCGCGCCACCGCGAGCATGGCCGGACTCAGGTCCACACCGACGATTCTGCCGGTGTCGCCGAGGCGCTGCCTCGCGAGGCGCGCGACGACGCCGGTGCCGCAGGCGACGTCGAGCAGGCGATCGCCCGGTGTCAGGCCAACCTCCTCGAGCACGTCCTCGGCCCAGGGGCGGAAGAGCGGCCCGACCAGGGCCTGCTCGTACATCTCCGGAAAGCTCAGCTGCGCGAAAGGAATCGTCATGGGGAGCTCACGTGTGGCGTCATATACAAGATACCGATCTGGCCACGTACTGGCCTCACCACTCCAAGCCATCGCGTCTACCGGGCGCGCGGTCTCCTTCTCTTCCCATCAGCGACTTCCGTATTCGGTGAAACGAAGTCTCTCGTCTTCACGATCGTGTGGCAGCCGAACCCGCACTTGGCGTCGTTCGCCTGCGGCGGCGCGTCGGTTTGTCGCCCTGACTGAGCGAGACGAACTGCCATCGTCCGTATCCCCTGAACTCGGAGAACGCGAGCCCGCCCGGCACCTTCACGGTGTACTTGTCCTGGGCGGACGCGCCGCCGCCGCCCCAGGCGCTGACGAGTGCGGTCGTGACAGCAATCGTCCGCAGGCGCTGGCTCTTCGTCACCGGTTCCCCCTAGGTTCAAGCTTGTCGGACGCGACAGGAGGATGGACGTGCAGCGCAATCATGCCAGCGGCGATGGGGCGGGTCCATGCCCACGGCGCCGCCCCGGCGAGCGCTGCCGAGCGCGGTGATCACGGCCTGGTCGGTGCCGACGCATTCGAGGACCGAGTGGGCGCCGTACCCGCCCGTCCAGCTGCGGGCCTCACACCCGGCCCACGCCGGCTTGTCGGCTGATGCGCTGGTTAGCGGCAGCCGCCGCATAGCGCTCGAGTATCCAAGGCCACCCTTGGGGCGAGCCCAGGGCATCGCGGTATCCGGCCCCCTCGGAGCCGTGGCGCTCAAACCCACGGTGCTCAAGCAGGACCTGGGTCCCGCCACCCGCGATCGGTTCGAAGCGCGCCTCCACCTCGCTCGCCTTGGCCGGATTCGGCTCCGGCTCGCGCCGGGGACTGATCTGCCATGCCAACTGGAGCCGATGGGGCGGGTCCCACACCAGCACCCGACCCCAATCCGAGTGGAAGTCGTGCGGGCCGATCTCGTAGCACCGCCCGCCAGCGTGAGGTTCGAGCCCGATGCGCTGCAGGACATCCAGGCTCCAGGTATACTCACGCGGCCACCAGTTCCCGAAACCCTCGGCGAAGAGGGCAAATGCCTCCGGCCCGGCAAGGGACACTGTGACGCTGGCGCGAACTGGCTCTGGAGCGCGGCTACTCATCAGATCCCTTGCTGCCTCCTAACAAGAATGCGCTTCAGCTGCTGGCCATCGTGCTCGCGCCCGCACAAACCTATGCTTCCTTAGCGGCACTCACGGAGGGCGCCGCGAGAGCCGAGCGCCGCGCCTTGACAGCCCGTCGGCTGCATGCGCGGGCTAGGCGGCAGCCCGCGCCTACCGCTGACGCTCCTTCGAATATTGCCACAAAGCGCGGTCCACAACCCGCATCGAGTGCCCATTGCGCCGAGCCAAGTGTCGGACATATGCGACATAACTCAGCCAGAACGGCGTCGTGTAGCGAGGCGGGCTTGAGTAGCCCAGTGACCACAACGCCCTGTAGTCGAGGATTGGGTACGGACGCACGTCACAGAAGTGCAGCAGCGTGGACGCCGTGGGCCAGTCGACTCCGCACAGTCGCCGCAGGAGATCCATCTTCAGGGCCTCATCCCTCGTCCCGAACGCCGCCTGACTCAAGACACGGACGTCCTCCGCCGTATTCTCCCGGCAGCGCGGCTGGGTCCGTGGGGACTTCCAGTAGCAGATGTCACGGAACTCTGATGGAGTCAGATAACCTCTTGCCCGCACCGACCGGCGTACTTCGCTCATGAAGCGCGTGTCACTCCCTTCGTAGGAGTAGCGTGCCGACCACTGCGGGATGTCAGCTACAGGGAAGCGTATCTTGAACAATGGTGATCCTCGTGCTGTCCGCCTAAGTGATATTCGACTGCAAAGCTCACGCCCCCTGATGCGTGCGGTCTCATAGTGACAAAGCAATCGTTAGACACGCCACGATGGCGCTGCGTGCAGCGCCGGATATGCACGGCAATGATGCTGCGCGCGAAAACACATGAATAGCTCACGAAACGGCCCGCACGCTGCC
>DATABZ010000221.1:0-5916 GCA_036259315.1 Gemmatimonadales bacterium
GCCGGCTCTGCGCCACGACCTGCCGTGGATCGATCGCCGTGGGCGTGCGCGGGGTGGCCTCACTCCCGCCGTACCGGGTGTGGATCATGTCCACGGTCTTCAGGTAGTCATCATACTGCTGCGGGAAGTTCCTGCCCCAGACCGCGGGATCCACCGTGGTGTCGGTCAGCTCGACCACGCGGTAGAACGGATTCCCCGCCTCCTGCTTCCGCTCGACGATGGTCGTGAGCAGCGCTGCCAATCCCAGAGTCACCACGGCGGCCGCCACGGCCGCGAGCACGATCCACCGGCCCGTCCTGCGGGTGCGTGGCCACTCGGGTGGCGCGGAGATGGGATCGTCCGGCTGAGTCATCGGTAGCTCCGGTGTTTGGTCTGGCGCGCGTCAGCGGACCATGTGGCCGACGTAGGTGTGGCAGCGGATGCAGGACTCGCGATCCTCGCTGGCAACCGTTCCATCGTGGATCTGCGGCCGGTTCGCCACCGGCGTGCCGCCGACGCCGGACAGGATCTCCACCGGGTCGTCGCTCCCCGGCGGGTCAATGGCCGCGACCATCTCGGCGTGGCAATACCGGCAGGCGTCCTCGGTGATGGTGCGGTTGTGGGGCTTGATCTGGAGCGGGTCCGGGAACTCGCCGGTGGTGAACGCGAGGGAATGCCAGAAGCCGTTGGACGCCTTGGCCACGTACTTCCTGAAGAGATCGTGCGGCATGTGGCAATCGGCGCAGCCGGCGGCGATTCGATGGCTGCTGCGCTGCCAGGCGTCGAAGTGCTCGCCCATGATGTGGCAGTTGGCGCAGACCGCGGGATCCGTGCTGAGGTACGAGGCCCCTTTGGCGTACACGAAGGTGAACGCCCCGATGCCGAGCGCGGCTCCCACGGCGACCGCCGCCGCCACCAGCATGGCCGAGCGGGAGACGCGGCCCGCCGCGCTCACCGGCGCAGCTCCACCTCCAGGAAGGCCAGCCGTCCGGTGCCGGCTCCCGGGTAGATCCCGCGAATCACGTCGTCCTCGACGGCCAGCGCCCCATAGGCTTCCAGCGTGATCCAGCGCGCCGGCGCGATGGTGAGCCCCAGATCCAGCACCGTGGACAGCCCGCGGGCGCCGCCGCTCGGGCGCCCTGCGTAGCCGAAGGTCTCGTCCTCGAAGGCTCCGCCGCCCACATACCAGAGGTCGGCGCTCTCCGAGAGGCGGAGCCGCCGCGCGCCCGCCCTCACGGTCGCCATCTCGTGCGGCCGCACGGCGACGGTCGCGAAGACCTCGGTCGTGTTGCTGAGGTTGTAGAAAGGGAAGCGCGCGTACGGCCTGGGAGTGGGCAGCGCCTGGAAGAAGGTGTCGTGGTCTTCGTCCAGCGGGTCGCCGTCCCCGCTCCCGCGAAAGAAGCCGAGCCGCACCCACGGCGCGAGCGTCCCGAGCGTCGGCTGGATCCCAAGCTCCAGTGCCACGGCCGTCCCGAAGTGATCGAGCGCGCCCCAGCTCCCGGTCTGGAGCGCGCCCCAGAGCAGCAGATCGACCGGGCCCGAAGGCGTGGGGAACACCTGGAGCACGTGCCCCCCGAACGTGGTGACGCGAACCGCGTCCAGGTCCGCCTCCCGAGCGGGGGCTGGACGGTTGTCGGTCTTCGCCACGCCGCGGTCGTCCTCGTACCAGAGCGCGAACAGCCGCGCGTCTCCCGCCTCACCGCCGAGGCGAAAGGGCGTGGTCACCGCACCGTAGAACACGCTCACGTCGTCCACCCAGCCCCAACCATCGGTGTCGAACACGCCGGTCGTGGGTCGCGCACCCATGGCGAGGAACTGCCGTCCGCGCGAGGTGAAGGAGTACTGGACTCCGTCGAAGCTGCGCATGACGTGGGTGAAGCTGAACGGGCCGAGCAGCCGGTGCCCCAGCCGCTCGCGCTTCAGCCGCGCGAGTGTCGCGTCTTCGGGGAGGGTCTCGGTGCCCTCGGCGAAGTCGAACCGTCCCAGCCGGAGTGCGTGGCCGTCCTGCCCCGGTGGACGGCCGAGACGGATGTAGACCTCCTTGGGGAACACATCGCCGGGGTTGCGGGCGCCGTCGTTCGCGGCGAAGTAACTGGCCCCCTGCCCCAACTGCCCCTGCGGTGCCGCGAGCACGGCGTCATCCGGCAGGCCGAGGAGCAAGGGCGCCATCAGCTCCACTCGCCAGCCGAAGCCAGTGAGCTGCTGGGACACGCCCGCGCGGACGAAGCTCCCGACGAACGCATAGCGTCCCTCGTCGCCGGCGTCGAACCAGTCCCAGCCCTCGGCACGGGACCGGAGCGTGGCACTCCACTGGAGAGGAGCTGCGGAAGGCTGAGACGGCGCGGCGGCCTGGGCCCTGGCCACGGCAGGGAGCGTTAGGGCGGCGGCGAGGCAGAGACGCGCGCCGCGGAGGGCACGATACGGCATGTTGATCCAAGGCTAGGTGGCGACGGAAACCCCGGCAAGGGAGCTCATCGCGTTGAAATCTTCCTCCCCGTCCTGGTTGCCTCGACCACAGGGTGGTCGCGTGGCAGGGTGAGCAGATCCGCGACGGTCGTGTGGGTGAAGAACGCGGCGACCTGCTCGGCGACCCGCTTCCAGTGCGCGTGCGCCGCGCAGGGCCGGGCGTCGCTGCAGGTTGGCCGGCCCAGCAGGCACACGCGCTCCCCCATCTCCTGGAACGGCGACTACCTCGGCCAGCGGGATCCGCCTCGCGGGCCGGGCGAGCACGCTTCGTCGCCGGGATGATCCTCGGCGTGGGCTATCACGTCTTTCCCAGGTTCGCCGGCAAACCCCTCCACGCATCGAGGCTGGTGCTGCTACACTGGTGGCTGGCGAACGGCGGCGTCTGCACCATGGCGATGGCCTTCGCGCTGCGGGCCCAGGGGGTTGCCGGGAGTGGGGCGCTCCTCGCGGCCGGCGGCACCGCAGCGGCGCTCGCGCTTATCTCTTCGCCTACAACATCTGGCGGACGCTGGGCACCGCGGCGAAGCCGCGCGGCGTGCCCGCCGCCGCGAGAGGACCCGGCCTACCGGTCGTCCAGCGCTGACGCAGGGTCGAGGCGCGCCGGGAGCGACGAGGCAACTCATGTCCCCACTCGTTCGACGCTTCCTCAAGACCGCGATCGCTTTCCTGATCTTCGGCGTCGGCCTCGGCGTGTTCATGCTCGCCCGGCGGGAGATCGGCGGCGTGTGGTCCACCCCGTGGTGGATCAGCGCCCATACCCACACGATCCTGGTGGGGTTCGTGATGATGATGATCATGGGGGTCGTGCTGTGGATGTTCCCCCGTCCCCCCAGGGACGACACCCACTTCGATCCCCGGCTGGCGGAGGCGGCCTACTGGTGTATCGCGGTGGGGACCGGGGTCAGGTTATCGGCGAGCTGGCGCGGCCCGCTACGGCGGCCGTGGCGGTGCGCTGGGGGTGGTCCTGGGGGTGTAGCCCAGGCGCTGGGCCTAGTGCTCTTCTTCTATACGATGTGGACCAGAATCCGGGGCCGGCCGGACGGCTGAGTTTACGGATCTAGTGACCAGTCACTCAACGAAGTTCGCGCAGCCGGTCTCATCCGCGATCACGGCCAGTCCGCCCGAATAGCCGAACGCGATGCGCCGGGGAATACCGCCGCAGCTCGTGATCGTTCGCTCGATCCGGTGGGTCGCGACGTCGATCACCTGAATCAGCCCCGGCCCGTCGCCGGTAATGACGCCGACGTACACCTTGGCGCCGTCCGGCGACATGGCCAATCCGAACGGCCCGCCGCCGCTGGATGTCGCCCCTGAAGGAAGGGACGCCACCAGGGCGTTGCCGGTCAGATCGTAGATGTCGATGTCCCCCGGGCCCGACTCGTCCGCCACGTAGAGCTCCGCGCCGTCGTGCGAGACGGCGAGACCCTGCGGTTCCCCACCCACCACGAAGGTGCGAGCCACCGACCTGGTCGCCAGATCGATCTCGGAGACGGTCCCGCTCGTGAACGAGCTGACGTAGAGCAGCGTGCCCGCCGGGTTGAGGGCGAGGTGGTTCGCGCGGCTCTTCGGGACGCCCAGATCGATGAACCCGGCCACCGTCGACGAGGCCACATCGAACTCGAGCACCCTGCCGTCGTTGGTGCCCAGATAGGCGGTCTCGCTGTCGGGCGACGTCACGGCGGAATATGCGGGCACGTCGAGCGGGACCTGCGCCAGTACCCGCTCCGAGGACACCTCGATGACCGTCACACGGTCGTTCTCGGGGCCGGTGGGCGTGATGAGGGCGGTTCCCTCACCCAGCAGTGTGATGGAAGCCGGGGTGCCCTCGAGCTCCAGGGTCGCGAAGCCGGTGTCCGGATACAGGGTGGAGGCCAGGCGGCCGCCGTGGGTCTGAGAGATCAGGATGCGGCCGTCTCCGTCGATGGCCGTTCCGAAGGGTCCATCGCCGTCGAGGTCGCCGGGGAGGCGCGTCGCGGTCATCGCCGTGCCGAGCGGGTGGCCCGCGCGCAGCCCCCGGTACGGGACGACAGCGAGCAGGTCGTCACTGGACACGGTGATCTCCGCCTCGCCGGCTTCAAGGTAGCTCACCAGGCCTTGGGCGCTGACCGAGACTCTGCCGGTATCGCTGGAGGTGAAGCTGACCACCGCGCCCGGAACGTTCTCCCCCGCCCCGTCGAGGACCGAGGCCGAGAGCTGACGCGAAGTGCCCAGGCCCATGACCAGCGCGGCGGGCGTGACCACGATGCTCCCGGCGGGCGAGGGTGCCGTGGACTCGTCGGAGCCGCACGCGGTGAGGAAGGTAGCGAAGGCCGCGGTCGCCAGCCGCGAGCGTCCGGGCACGCCGCTCGGTACGACGGCGCGGGTACAGCCGGAAGGCCGAAGGAAGGTATGGATCGTCGGACGAAGGTCGAACATCTGGCCCCCGAGCGCTGGCGGGCGAATGCTACGGCTGAACTATACCACGCGGTACCGTCGTCCGCACGAGTTCGTGATCCCTCTCACCGCTCCGCGCCCACATGGTCGGGCAGTATGTCCCCTCACCACCGAGGAGGATCAATGCTGACCCTGCAGGACCGTCTCGACCGGCTGGTCGCCTTCCCACCCACGACGTTCCCGGTCATCAGTCTGTACCTGAACACCGAACCCGACCAGCACGGCAAGGACGAGATTCAGCGGTTCCTGCGCCGGGAGCTGCCCGCCAGGGGCCGCACCTTCGAGCCCCGGAGCGCCGACCGGGAGAGCTACGATCGCGATGTCGAGCGGATCGAGCGCTGGGTGGAGGAGGAGCTCCGCCCCTCCGCGAACGGCGTGGCGATCTTCGCCTGTGCCGGCGCGGACGACTTCTTCGAGGCGGTCCAGCTCGACGTTCCCGTGCGGGAGCACCGGCTTTACGTCTACCACCAACCTCACCTCTACGAGCTGGCCCGGCTGAGCGACGCCTATCCCCGATACGCCGCCGTCGTAGTGGATAGCCGCCTGGCCCGCATCTTCGTCTTCGCGCTCGGCGCCACGGTGGACCAGGAGGAAGTGGAAAACGCGACCATCAACCGGACTCAGGCAGGCGGGTGGTCGCAGGCGCGCTTCCAGCGGCACGTGGACAACCAGCGCCAGCAGCACGTCAAGGAGGCGGTCGCGGCGCTGGAGCGAATCGTCCGGGAGGACGAGATCGACCACGTCGTGCTGGCGGGCGACGAGGTGATCATCCCCCTGCTCCGTGAGGAGCTGCCCTCCCACGTCGCCGAAAAGGTGGTGGACACCCTGAGGCTCGACATCACCACCCCGGACCACGAGGTGCTTCAGGAGACGCTCCGTGCCATGGCGGCGGAGGATGCACGCGAGGACGCCGACCGGGTGCGCCGCGCCATCGAAGGGTACCGGGCGGGCGGCCTGGGAGTCGCCGGACTCGCGCCCACCCTCGCCGCGCTCATCCGCGGGCAGGTGGGCGAGCTGCTGGTCTCCACCGACCTGGAG
>DATABZ010000222.1:0-6424 GCA_036259315.1 Gemmatimonadales bacterium
GGCGTCGTCACCTCCCGCGCAGCCGGCTTCCTCACGGTCGCCGGCCGACGGCTACAGCGCGAGCGGTGGAGACAGCAGCTCGGTTTCTGGGCGCCCGAGGACGAGGTGGGCGCCCCGCATCTGGTCTATCAGGTGAGCCCGGGAACCTTCAGGTAGGCGCCTTCAGATAGGGACTTTACCGAGCGCGAGCGCCACGGCCTGGGCCAGCTGTTCGGGGGCGAAAGGCTTGGGGACGAACCCGGCGATGCGGACGCGTTCCAGCGACCGGAGCGCGTCGTGGTCGGCCAGGCCACTCATGACCAACACCGGCAGCTCCGGCCACCGCTGGTGCAGCGCGGCCGCGGTCTCCGCGCCGTCCAGCACGGGCATGGCCAGGTCCAGCACCACCAAGAGGATCGGATCGACGGTCCGCGTCAGCAGCTCCAGAGCCTGCCCGCCGTGCTCCGCCAGGAGCACCGTATAGCCGAGGTTCTCCAGGGAGCGCTGGACCAGGCTGCGAATCGCCGGCTCGTCGTCCACCACCAGCACCAGACCGTCTCCCCTGGCGGCGTCCGCGATGGCTTCCGGCACCGTTCTCGGCACTTCCACGTCCTGCTCGGCGGGAAGCACGACCGTGAACGTGGATCCCCGGTTCGGCTCGCTCTCCACCGCGATCCCGCCGCCATGGCTCCGCACGATCCCCAGGGCCGCGGCGAGACCGAGGCCGCGACCGAGGAACTTGGTGGTGAAGAACGGATCGAAGATCTGCTTCAGGGTGGCGGGATCCATCCCCTGGCCGGTGTCGTGCACCACGATCTCGGTGTAGGCGCGCGGGGGCAGCGGAAATCCGAGGTACCGCTCGCGCAGCTCCGCCTCCGCGATCTCGCGGATACGAAGCCGGATGCGCACGTCGCCCGTCGTGTCGCCGATCGCCTCCGCCGCGTTGAGCACGAGATTCAGCACCAGCTGTTGCACCTGCCCGGGATCGGCCTGCATCCACACCGACGCCGGCGCATCGAGCCGGATGCGGATCTTCGGTGACACCGACGCGCGCACGATGCTGATCGTGTCTCCGACCACGCGAGCGACATCCACGGGGCGCACCTCGCGCCGCCCCTTTCCCGCATAGTTCAACAGCTGCTTGACGAGATCGACCGCCCTCTGGCTGGCGCGCTCCGCGTCGGCGAGGTAGCCCGCCACATCGTGGACGCTGGCGTCCGGGTGCGCACCTCGCGCGAGGGACAGGTTGCCGATGATCGCCGTGAGGACGTTGTTGAAGTCGTGAGCGACGCCCGCCGCCAGGACGCCGATGCTCTCCAGCTTCTGGGTTTCCCGCACCGCTTCATCCAGGCGGCGGCGCTCGGTGAAGTCCCGGACCACCTTCACGTACCCCTGCAGCTCGCCGCCTTCGCGCAGCGAGACCATCACCCCCGAGGCCCAGAAGCGGGAGCCGTCCTTCCGGAGGTGCCAGCGCTCGTCCTCGGCCCGCCCTTGCTCCGTCGCGGTCCGGAGCTCGACCAGAGGCATACCCGCCCGTCGGTCGGGCTCCACGAAGATGTCGTGCCCCCGTGTGCCGACGATCTCCGCCGCCGCCCAGCCGAACATGCGCTCGGCGCCCGGATTCCAGCGCGTCACGATGCCGTCGGAATCCAGCACGATGACGCCGTAGTCCACGGTGGTTCGGAAGAACAGCTCGAGCAGATCCACGGACATGAAGCGAGATAATGCCACCTGGGTGACGGTGATAGGTCACGCGTCCAGCCGGCCCGGTGACCCCGCTCACAGACCCGGTTCGTCCCGGCGGGCTATGAAACGACGTTACGTGGATTAAACAAGCGCAGCAACGCTACGAGGAGTACAATGACCACAGCAACTTACACGAGCGATCCCGGCATGGCCGGCGAATGGGGCCAGGAGGGCAACGGCACCCATGAGCGGGCGGACGGCGAGCGGCTGGCGAAAGCTCTGGGTGTCTTCAGCGTCGGCCTGGGCCTGGCGCAGGTGCTCGCGCCGCGCGGCGTGGCCAGGGCCATCGGCGTCGAGGACGACGACGACAATCGAAAGACGATGTTCGCCATCGGGCTTCGCGAGATCGCGACGGGCGTCGGTCTCCTGAGCCAGCGGCGTCCCGCCACCTTCGCCTGGGGCAGAGTCACCGGAGACGCCATGGACCTCGCGTTGCTCGGAAGGGCCTTCAGGTCGGACCGCACCGATCAGAACCGGCTCGCCGCCGCGACCGCCGCCGTGCTCGGAGTGACGGTCCTCGACGTCATCGCGGGCCAGCGGCTGAGCCGCCCGGAGTCCCGCGCGGTGCTGGAGCGCCGGCGCGAGCGGGGTATCCGAGTGCGGAAGGCGATCACGATCAACCGGTCGCCCGAGGAGATCTACCGCTTCTGGCGGAACTTCGAGAATCTGCCGGTCTTCATGAGCCACCTCGAGTCGGTGCGCCAGCTCGACGACCGCCGCTCCTACTGGAAGGCGCGGGCGCCGCTCGGCGCCACGGTGGAGTGGACCGCCGAGCTGGTGGAGGACCGGCCCAACGAGCTGATCGCCTGGCGGTCGGTCGAGGACGCCGACGTCACCAACTCCGGCCGCGTCCGCTTCACGCCCGCTCCGCGTGGGCGGGGCACCGAGGTACAGGTGGAGCTCAGCTACGAGCCTCCAGCCGGTGTGATCGGGGCGACCATCGCCAAGCTGTTCGGGGAGGAGCCGTCGCAGCAGGTGGACGGCGACCTGCGCCGCTTCAAGCAGGTCATGGAGGTGGGCGAGGTGGTCCACTCCGATGCCAGCATTCATCGAGGGGCGCACCCGGCGCAGCCCAGCGAGGAGCTGCCCAGCAACGTTCTTTCCCCGACGGCCACGGGAGGTCAGCCATGAGAGCCGTCTGCTGGGAGGGGAAGCGCAACATCCGTGTGGAGACGGTGCCCGACCCCAAGATCCTCAACTCCCGCGACGCGATCGTGCGGATCAGCTCTACCGCGATCTGCGGCTCGGATCTCCACCTGTACAACGGCTTCGTGCCGACCATGGAGCGCGGGGACATCCTGGGACACGAGTTCATGGGCGAGGTCGTCGAAGTCGGGCGGGCCGTGAAGAACCTGTCGGTGGGCGACCGGGTGGTCGTCCCCTTCCCGATCGCCTGCGGCAACTGCACCATGTGCCAGCGGGACCTGTTCTCGCTTTGCGAGAACTCCAATCCGAACTCGTGGATGGCCCGGAAGCTCTGGGGGCACTCGCCAGCCGGCATCTTCGGCTACTCCCACCTGACCGGCGGGTATGCCGGTGGCCAGGCGGAGTACGCTCGCGTGCCCTTCGCCGACGTCGGCCCGCTCAAGGTGCCGAGCGGCATGCCGGACGAGCAGGCGCTGTTCCTCTCGGACATCTTTCCCACTGGGTACATGGGCGCCGAGATGTGCGACATCAACCCCGGGGACGTCGTCGCGGTCTGGGGCGCGGGCCCGGTTGGCCAGTTCGCGATCGTGAGCGCCAAGCTGCTCGGTGCCGAGCGGGTGATCGCGATCGACCGGTTCCCCTACCGCCTCCAGATGGCGAAGGATCGGGCGGGCGCGACCGACATCATCAACTACGAGGAGACCAGCGTTCAGGAGACGCTCCTCGAGCTCACCGGTGGGCGCGGGCCCGACGCCTGCATCGACGCCGTCGGGATGGAGGCGCACGGCCACACGGCCATGTATGCCTACGACCGGGCCAAGCAGGCGCTGATGCTGGAGACCGACCGCCCCCTCGCCCTGCGCGAGGCCATCATGTCGTGCCGCCCCGGGGGCATCGTCTCGGTCATCGGCGTGTACGGCGGGTTCATCGACAAGTTCCCGATGGGCTCGGTCATGAACAAGTCGCTCACCATCAGGACGGGCCAGTGCCATGTGCATCGGTACCTGAGGCCGCTGCTGGAGCGGATCGAGCGGGGGGAGATCGACCCCAGCTTCGTGATCACCCACCGGATGAAGCTCGAGGAGGCCCCCCAGGGCTACGACATCTTCGTGAACAAGGAGGACGGCTGTGAGAAGGTGGTCCTCACCATGTGAGTCGGAGGCGATCGGAGCACCATCGGACCACAGTGCGTGATGCCGGCCGCCGGGGATTCCCGGCGGCCGGTTATCTTTCCGGCGAACCCGCTCATCCAGCCCGTACCGCGCACCACCCTCGTCGCCGGAGGCCCGTCCGTGATGCGCTTCCCGTCCCTCGACCTGCTGGCGCGTCACGCTCTCGCGGTGCTCCGCCGCTTTCCCTGGACCCTCGCCGCCGGCGGGGTGGCGGCGGTCGCGGCGATTCTCGGCTCGCTCCGCGGCGCGGACGACGTGTGGGGTCGGCTGGCCTTCGTGGCCGCGCTCGGGCTGCCGCTCACACTGGCTCTGGCGCTGCTCGGCGAGGCGCGCGGCTGGTCGGCGCGCACGCGGCTCCTGGCGCTCCTGGCCGGGGTGCTCGCCCTGGTGGCGTTCCTCGTGATCTGGCCCGGCGTGGACCGCCGGCACGACGCCATCCGCTACTTCCAGTTGAGCGCGGCGCTACACCTCTGCGTGGCGTTCCTGCCCTTCCTCGGAACCGACGAGGATCTCGGCTTCTGGCAGTACAACCGCCGGCTGTTCCTCGGCTTTCTCCGTGCCCTCGTGTTCTCGGGCGTGCTCTTCGTCGGCATCGCGATCGCGCTCGGTGCCCTGGACAAGCTGTTCGGGGTGGATGTCGAGTTCGAGACGTACCTCCGAATCTGGTTCGTCGTCGCCTTCGTGGTGAACACCTGGATCTTCCTGGCTGTGGTGCCGGAGCGACTCGCGGAGCTGAGGCACGACACCGAGTATCCCAGGGCGCTCAAGATCTTCGCGCAGTACATTCTCACGCCGCTCGCCTTCACCTATCTGGTCATTCTGCTGGCGTACCTGGTCAAGATCGTGGCCGGCGGCGAGTGGCCGAGTGGATGGATCGGCTGGCTCGTGGCGAGCGTGGCAGTGACCGGGCTGCTGGGGTTTCTCCTGGTGCACCCGCTCAGATCGGATGCCGGCGAGGGCTGGATCCGGACCTACGCGCGCTGGCTCTTCATCGGACTGATTCCCGCGGCGGTGATGCTCCTGGTGGCGTTCTGGAAGCGCATCCTGCCCTATGGGTTGACCGAACCGCGGCTGCTGGGCCTGGTACTCGGACTCTGGCTCCTCGCCATCGCGGTGCTGTTCACCGTACGCAGCGGGACCGGCATCCGCACCATTCCCGTCACCCTCGCTGCGGTACTGCTTCTGACGCTGTTCGGTCCGCTCGGCGTGACCCGGCTCTCGACCGGTAGCCAGAGCCGGCGCCTGGCGCGGATGCTCCAGCCGCCTGGCCCCGGCGGCGGAAATCCACGAGAGGCCAGTGCGGCGCTGCGGTTCCTCATGGACCACGACGCGGGAGAGGAGATCGCGGAAGCGATCGGACACGAGCTCCCGCCGGTGGACTGGAAATCAGCGCCGCGTTACGGGGACCAGCGCGACTCGCTGGCACGATCCATCCTGGCGCTGGCGGGTGCGAGCTATGTGCCCGAGTACCTATACGAGCCCTATGGCTGGTACCATCTCAGCACCAACCAGCCCGTCCCGGTCGCCGGGTTCGCCTGGAGCCTGCCGGTGACCTCCGGCGACGGACAGATGCGGCTGTTGGGCAGTGACTCGGTGGCGGTGATCCCCGGCGACACCCGCCGCGGGATCGCGCGGTTCAGGGTCGGGAACGACACGCTCGCGTTCGACCTGCTGCCGCTAGCCCGCCGCTACGCGGACTCGATCTCCAACCGAGGCGGGATGCTGGACGTCCCGCTGATGCTCGAGGGCGCAGAAGGTGGGCGCCGGAGCGCGCTCATGCTCGCCGAGGTGAACGGGGAGCGCAAGGGGGACTCGCTGACCGTGAGCCATTGGAGAGGGTCGCTGCTCCTCGGGAAGTAGACTGCGAGGATCGTTGCACCCCGCCTCTCTAAGGCAGGTGGAATCAGGCGTTAGCCGGTGCATGTTCTTGCACCCGCGCCGCCCACCTGCCGCCGCCGACTGCCCGTAGCACGCTCCCGCAGCTCGTTCACGCAGCTCGTTCCCGCGCCGTCTGCCGAGCAGGGTGCCAAGGCCTGCAGCTTGCATTGCCGGTCGCCCAAGACACTGGAGTTCGGCTGCACCCTTCCAACCACTCGTTCGCGTTTCCTGACCCAGAATGCTCTCCAGGAGTGCCGTGCCATGACGTACACGTTCAAACTGTCCCGCCGCCTGGCCAACATTCGAGCGCTCGCCGCCCTGGCCCTCGCCCTCGGCGCCTGCGCCGACAGCAGCACACTGGCCCCCAACGACACCAGCAATCCCGCTCCGACCACTCCCGTCACCGATTTGTCTCCCGGCTCCGCCTTCGCCGGGCTGCCTCCTGGCAAGGGGCTCGGGATGCCCAACTGGCCCCGGGAGCGCTGGGGTAGTCCCCCAATGAC